>DLRK01000037.1 GCA_002501065.1 Akkermansiaceae bacterium UBA7890 | reverse complement strand
CGGAGTACCGGAAGGACAACTTTCTCAGGGGATTCGGCGAGTCACCGGTGGGGGTGGGGGCTGGACCGGTGCACGGTATTCATACGAGCAAAGGACGCCTCATCGCTCCTTCCTATGCCGGGTTCAAGGTGAATGGAGAAGGGCGGGGGGGCTCGTGCGTGATCTACTCCGATGACAGGGGCAAAACCTGGAAGGCGGGCGGAGTCATTCCGTGGGTGCCGGAGTTTCGACATGGCGAGTGCACCATCCTGGAACGGAGTGATGGTTCGCTTCTCATGAACATGCGAACCTCGGCCCCGGGGGTTTACTCCTTTGGATACCGACTCACCTCGGTGAGCAGGGACCACGGGATGACCTGGTCCAAACCGGTGGTGGACAAGAACCTGCCCTGTCCGGCCTGCCAGGCGAGCATGATTCGACTCAGCGAAAAGGAGATTCTCTTCCTCAATCCCGCCGTGAGTCACCACGGAGGATTCTCGATCTGGAGCCGCAAGAAACTGACCCTGCGTCTCAGTCGTGACGAGGGCAGGAGCTGGGAGGCGAGTCGGGTCCTTAACGAGGGATTGGCGGGATACTCTGACCTCGCCATCGCGAAAAACGGAAACATCCTCTGTCTCTTCGAGAACGGGGAGCGGGATTACTGCGAAAAGATCACCATCGCCGAACTCAAGCCGTCCTGGTTGACCCGGGAATAGAGTCCGGTGATCCTGTAAACGGGTGGAAGGGTCGGTTTTCGGTTGCACCGGCGGTGGTTACCTGCCCGAATGCGAGACTATGAAAACCCACTTGCCTCTCTGCCTGGGAGGAACTCTGCTGATTGGTCCCGGCGTCTTTGTGCAGGCGGCGGTTTCGGACTGGCAGGCTGCGGCCGCATCCCAGTCGAACCTGATGCACCACTACAGCTTCGATGGGAGCACCGATCAGGAGCGGATGAACGACAAGAAAGGGGTGGCCCATCTTGCCGCCCGGATTTTCGGAAGTGGGACCATCGATCAGCTGCAGCTTGGCACAGCGGGTTTTGACCCTTCTTCAGAGGCCGTGCGAACGCACCGGGGTCCGGGAACTGATAATGCCGAAGGAGCCTATCTGCGCACCGAGTCGGTCACCCTGGGGCGGACGGTTTCCTTCGAAATTCTTTTTTCACCGACTGACCCGGAAATCACGGGAGGTCAGTGGAACCTGGGCTACATCCTGTCCACCCGGGTCGATAACGATCGTGGTTATTTCCTCACTCAGGGGGGGCCGCTTCCGAGCACGGGCATGACGATCAGGAGCACGATCGGGAATTCGCACAGCGATCCAAACACCAATACGGTGCTGGAGAGTTTCACCGTGGGCAACTGGTATTACATCGCGGGCTCCTACACGACGGGTGCGGGAAACGTGACCTGGACGAACTACGTTGCAGATCTCACGGCGGGGGAAACCTCGCTCACCCCCATCGGTCCCTTCACCAACTCGGGAGGGTTCTACCCCCAGAGTTCCACTCCCCTTGGGATCGGTGGTCGCTGGGATGGCCAGGAGTCCTTTTCGGGATTCATCGATGAAGTGATGTTCTACAACGAGGCCCTGCCCGCGGGTGTTTTCCAGGAGCACCTGGCCCTTCTTGCCGGCGCAGGGGTGGAGTTGGAGGTTGCGGCGGTGGGAGGTGACCTTGCCCTGAAATGGGACAGCAAGGCGGGAAAACGGTATAATCTCCGTAGTTCGGTCGACCTCACCGATGACCCGGTCACCTGGCCGGTCTTCAGCGGCTTTGAGAACCTGGAGGCCACCCCGGATGAGAACACCCTCACCTTTGCCCGGCCGGCAGATCCTGAACGCTACTTCGTGATCGAGGAATTCCAGCCTCCGCCGGTGGTAGTGTATGCCACCGATTTTGAGGAGGGAGCGGTCGGTTGGACGACACTGGTGAATGATGAAAGTGCCAATACGAGCTGGGAGCTGGGAACCCCTGCCGGAAGTACCGGGCCTCTGGCAGGCGCGGCAGGTTCGGCCAATGCATGGTCCACCAATCTGGGTGATTACGGCCCGGATTCCAATATCTCCCTTCGTTCACCGGCCATCGATTTGAGCGGGATTCCGGAGGCCGGGTTGTCCTTCGAGGCCTACCGCGATGCGGACGGCTTTGGTGATGCCGCGGTGGTCCGTTTCCTGAGAGCATCCGACCTGGTGCAGTTGGGAGCGGAGGTGGCGGTTGGCATGGATGTCTTCGATAACGACTGGAGGACCATTCGGATCTCCATCGTGCCGGAGGCAATCGGGGAGACTGTTCTGATCGAGTGGAATTTCACCAGCGATGATACCCCGGACAGCTTCAGCGGCCTGTCGATTGATGATGTCCGGGTGAGTGACTGAGTCTTTCCCGTGACCGGGGTGGTTGCCGCGATGGAGAGCGCCGCCGAAAGGCGGGGATTCCTCATCCGGTGGAGCTAAGAGCTCTCCCGGGCGAGTTCCGGTTCCTCCAGGGTGATGTCATCATTCGTTCCGAAGGCGCCATCGGGTCCGGCAGAGGAAAACTCCATGTGGGAGCCGGAAATGGGATGGAAGCGGAAGGGCGTGCCCCAGCGGTCGAGAAGTTCGTTGCCTTCGCTGAGGGCAGGGTGACCGGGGTCGAGGAATACCAGCCGGTGGGGGTTGTTGCCCGTCAGGGCATCGACTACTTCCCGGTTTTCTCCTGCTACCGGGTTCTGATGAAATATCCGATGATAGGATCCAATGGCCCTGCTGAGCAGCCCGAGGTCGGACTCGGTCTCCTGTCCTTCGTCGTTGAGGTCATCCAGCATTTTCATCACATCCGTCTTGTGGATGGTGCCATTGCCCTGTCGCTTGAAGGGTGGCGCGCCGAAGGCGAGTTGAAGAGGTGCGGGGTCGAGGGCGTATGGGTTGCTCTTGAGTTCCTCGATGGAAGGAGGACTGTATTGGGATCCCGGGGCCGGGGAGATCATTGCAGGAGTCTTTTCTGCATTTTCATCGTGGCCCTTCCCCGTGACGGTGCGTGCTTCGTGATCGGACCGCCCCGGCCCAAGGGAGAAAAAGAGGACAGCGGTGAGCATCCCCGCGGCCAGGAGAAGAAGAAGCGGACTGTTTGGCGTGGAAGGCTTCATCAGATCCCGTTGAGGTAATCCATGTGAGGGTTGGACAGCATGCTGTCGTAATTGGCAGGATTGTAAGTGCTCCCGAAGGGTGAGGTGAAACGGTCGAGGTTGGGAAAGATTGTTGCGATTTCGGGATCACCGACGTCCATCCACCTGGCCAATGGGGCGGTGAATTGCTCCACGGAGCAGGTCGGAATCCAGCGTCCGCGACTACTTCTAGGCGTGCTCCACTCTCCGGCAGGATCGAGATCGGGATAGTAGCCGTAGACATTTCCGCCCTTGACGTCACCGCCCATGGTGAAGACGTGCGTGCCCCAGGCGTGGTCTGATCCGGCGGGACCGGGAACGGTGCCGTTGGGTGTCAGGGTGCGGTTGAAATCGGAATGGGAAGCGAGGATGAAGTCGTTGTAGGAGAAGGCCCCGGCCTGTCCATTCTCGTGGTTTTCGAGTTCGTGCATGCAGTCGTTGAAAGCCTTGAGGGCGTGATTCAGCACGGTCATGTTGGCGTCGAGATCGCCGGCCACATAGCCGTTGTTGTTACTGTAGCCGCCCTGGTCCTGGTGGGTGTCGTGCCCTCCGTAGCTGCAGAAAAAGAGTTGGCGCCTGTTGCCGAGGCAGCGCCGTCCTGCCATGAGTTGCGCGATCTTGAGGAGTTGCCGGGCGAGGTTGGGCAGGATGTTCAGGGCGTTATTGCTGCTGCTGTTGACGGTCGCAGGATCGATTCCGTGCTGGATGAGAAAGGTGGCCGGGATGTAGGGCCAGGCCGATCCCCGGCTGTCCACCGCAGTGGGATGGAGCCATGCGCCGGCCTCCTCAAGGGAGGCGCTGACGTAGCCTTCATTCTCGCGCGCCTGGCGGACCACATTGGTATAGCCCTCCTCAAAGAGGTGGGCGTGCGTGTAGTCCATGATATCCTGGAAGGCCTTGAGACGCTTGGCGGAGATATTTGACTTGTAGCTGTGTTTGTCCTGGGAGTTCGTCAGGGCGCTGGAATACTGGGTGCCGTAGCCGTTGAGGCTGATGGCGCCCGAGTTGGTCACGGAGTATTGAGGGGAGACCTGGGTGAGACCGGCCTGGATGTCGTTGATGCCCGAGAGGGAGACCGACATGGAGATCTCGCTGTTCGTGTTCTGGGGGTGGAGGATATCCGCGATGCGTCCGCACCAGCCACTCTGGAAGGGCTTGTCGGGCAGGGAGCTCTGCCACTGGTTCTGCTGGTCGCTGTGAGAGAAGAGTTGGGGAGGAAGAGCCACCGCGTCGTAGGTGGAAGCCTTGGTGGGAACAACGAGGGAGCCCACGTTGGCGGCGACGGAGAGGTCCCCGGTGTCGAAGAGGGTCTTCACGTCCGGCAGGGTCGGATGGAGTTCAAAGTGCTCCGCTCCCACCGGGGCGGCCGATTCTGCAGCGAGATTGGCCGCCACAATGGGATGGGTGGGATTGTCCCCCCCGGTGGGAAGGGCCAGCACTCCGCGGTGCGCGTCGTAGTTGGCCCGGCCCGGGTGCAGCGAGCCGGGCATGAGGAAGTTGTTGGCGTCCTTGGCCCCGAAGAGGAAGAGGACCACGAGCGCCTTGTAGTCTCCCAGGGATCCGGAATCGTTGGCCAATGCTCCCTGCATCAGTTTCATGTGGGCGAGAGTGTTGACCATCCCGGTCAGGCCCATCGCGGAACAGGCCGACTTGGCCATGAAGGCGCGGCGGGTGAGGGGAATTTTCTTTCTCGGGTTCATGGAATTCTTGGTGCGAGGGTTATTTCTGGATGAGGTATTCCGGACTGGTGACCATGAGGTAAAGCGCGTTCCGTACCTTGCTGCCGATCTGCCAGTCGTCATTGCTGCTCCAGGTATCACTCAGGTAATGGAGAAGCGTTTCACGGGGATTGCGTCCGGGGTGGTGAGTGAGCGATCCCTGTCGCACCGATGTTCCGTCATCCCCGGGATCGACCGGGTAGAGGAGTTTGAAGCGGCCTGCCAGCAGGAGGTCGTCGAGGTCATTGATCAATTGCAGGTCGATCTCCTGTTCGTCATTCATGGGGTTTTCGGGATCGACCTGGTAGCTCTTGTAGCGATTGATCCAGGCGTAGTGATCCGGGATGATGTTATCGTCGGTGTAGGTGGTTGATCCGTTGCTGTATTGTCGCTGGGTTCCGTAGCCGGCCAGGGCCGAGTTGGTATTGTTTCCACCCACCGTTTGGCCGCTCAGGCCGTTGCCGTTGTAGTGGGACTGCCAGTAAAGGTTGATGTTCTGCAGGACGCTGCTCTCGGTCACGATCTGGAACTCGGGGGCCACTTTTCCGTAGCTCGCGATGAGGCCGCCGGGTTTGTAACCGGGAAGAAACCAGTTGAAGACGGACGGTGCCCTGAGGGGCGATTGCCCGAGGGAGGAGGTGCCGCCGTTGTCGAGATTCTGAAGGCGGTAGGAGGTGCCGGGCAGGCGGGCGAACGTTCCGGGACCGGTTGGAATCAGCTGGCCGGTGGCATCATGTGTCACCATGCCCTGGAACTTGGCGAGGGAGTCCGCCGGGTAATCGAAATTCCGCAGGTCGGCGTCGCTGGTGGGGGAGAGGGACCCGATATGGGCCTGGAGTGGCAGGAGGATCGGGTCGCCCGGAATCACGCTTCCGTCCAGGGTGATCCGTGATCGTCCTCCCACCGCGCGCAGGGCCTGGATCCAGGCGATGATGGGTTCCTTCTTGCGGCCGTATTCCGGATTGAGTTCGGATGTGCCCAGGTTGCGGGCCTCGGGGTCGAGCAGGATGGCGCGCACCACGTCGTCGAGCTGGCCATTGGTGTTCCGCCAGACCTGGCTTACCCGGTAGAGATAGGGGCCCGAGGGGTTGCTGGTGACCAGTCGCTGGATGAGGCGATAGGAAATGAATGCCGGGGTGGTCTGGTGATTGACCATGGGATCGCTGGACCAGGCAGAGGAGAAGGACTTGGGGGTGGTGTTGAGTTGGGTGCCAGCCAGCAGGTTGTGAACGTCGCGCAGGTCCTTGTCTCCCTCGTTCCGGTAGCGACCGTTTGACCTGTCGTTGTTGCTGATGACTACACCACCGACGATGGTCTTGTTCCCCCTGTCATGGTGGTCCTCGTAGAAGGCCATGGGGTAGTTGTAGCGGGAGGAATACCAGCTGTTGCCGGAAAAGTCGTCGTACCAATTGGATGGAGGGTTGTCGCGAATGAGATTAGGGGAGTTCCAGTTGTCCGCGGTGGCACTGTTGGTGCTCCAGCTCATGCCGGTCATGACGCGGGCGAGTTCCTTGATGTCGTCGTTGTCGTAGGTCGGGATCAGGTTGAACTGGACCGGGTCCAGCCTGACGAATCCATCGTCCCAGAGTTCGAACAGTCCGATGGTGAAAAGCTGCATGATCTCGCGGGCGTAGTTCTCGTCAGGCGGCACTCCGGACGATCCTTCGCTGCTGTTCTGGAGGTGGCTGAGATACTTGCCCATCACCGGCGAGTAGGTGACATCCTCGATCAGTTCGCGAAAGTGGTCGTCGGCGTTCTCGGCCAGCATGTCGGCCCACCGGGCCATGCCGATGTGACGATTGCGTATTTCGGCGACATTCTCCGAGATGACCGTGATTTCGGAGAGGGCGAATCCCACCCGTTGTCGCAGTTGATCCCGTGCGTTGGCCATGATCGTCCACTGGGCCCGGCGCCGGTTGTTGTGCGCCGGGGTTCCCAGGATGTTGTCGAGGGCATTCTCCTGGGCCGCGACCAGGGGGAAGCTGGCATCGGGAGCCTGCCAGGTGTCGGGGTCGAGAGAGTCGAACCGGGAGATGTCCTGGGAGGGCCAGCTGGGCCAGTTGGAGGGAGCGACCGGGGGAGGGCTGGCCGCCCCATTACGGTCCGGATCAAAGTAGCCGCGCCATGTGAATTCCTGCATGTCCATGGCATGAGTGAGATCCCGGACGAGGGCCTGGGGAAGGGCCCACTGGGCAGTGATCCAGGCGTCGTAGGCTGCCATGCGGTTTCCCTCATGAGTATGAATCACTTCGTAAAGCAGTTCCTCGATGTCGGCCTCGGTGGGGCCAAAGGTGGCCTGGGTCAGGAAGCGGGTGACCTCCCGGCGGAGCTTGGCCACTTCCGTGACCGGGTCGATTGGTTCAATGGGGGGAGTGGCCGGAATCCTGTCTCCTTCCTCCGGGGAGAGTTCGGAAGCCGGTCGCCGCTGGTACATGGCCCAGATTTCCCCCCCTCCGTTGTTGACCGTGTGCTTGTTGTTGTAGAGTGGAGTAGTGCCTGCAGGCACCTCCTGCTTGGGATTGTCATACTCCAGCGAGTCGATGATGTCCTGCACCGAGAAGGCTCCGCGTGGTTCGATACGATAGGTGTAGTTGCTGACCGGACCCATGAGCGGGGTGCCGTTCTCGCTGCCGTCCTCCGTGATGGATTCCACCACCGGGCCCGAGGTGAAGGTGATCCCCGCCAGGGAGGCCTTGTGCACGTGGGTGTTGGTCTGGGTTGAACTGAGGTTCTCAAAGTAGTCGTTGATGATGGCAACCGTATTGCTGCCATTCAGGACGAGGAGGGTGGACCCGGTCGCGCTGGTAGGCATGCGGGCAGCGGGATCCTTCGAAAAATTGCCGATATAGTATTTGTTGAATTCAGGGTCGTCGCGGGCGTCCACCAGGTCGACGGTTCCCTGGGAGGGGGTGCCCACCACGTAATTGATCCCGGGGGTGTCGAGAACGAGGTTGAGTTCCTCGGGATACTCCACGATGTCATCGAGAAGAGGACGTAGTTCGATGATCTCTCCGGTGCTCCCGAAGGGGAGGGCTGTCAGGTAGGCCCCGTTGTCGGGATCTTTGGTCAACCGGGTGCCGTCGAGCAGTTCGACCACGTAGTCGCTGTTGCCGGCTACGCCCTTGCTCTGGGGATCGGCCGGTCCGTTGAGGAAGAAGACGATATTCTTCGGGACAAGGGAACCGCTTCGTTTGAGGAGAACACGTGCGACGTTCTTCACACGGGGAGTGCCTCCCGCAATGGTGCCGTTGTTCTCGAGGCCGGTGGCATCCGTTACTTCCACCGTGATGACATCGGCCGGGGGGAAAGCCTGACCGGACGTTGTGAGGGATACGCCGTCGGAAGTGCCCGCTCGGGCGCTCTGCGGCCGGAAGAACTGGTAGCCGTCGAGAGCATTCTCGATTTCGTCCGCCACGCGGTCTCCATCGGCGTCGAGGGCCTGGGCACTCAGAGGCCCGAAGGTCTTCACCCGGACGAACTTGCGGTTGCCGTGGGCCAGGAGCCCGGCCACATTGTTGTCAGTGTAATCCTCGTTCTCCACGAAATCTCCGATCGGTTCCAGGCAGTCGCCGGGAACCACCGCAATTGTCCCGTTCCTGCCGAATTCCCAGCCCACCGCGAGATGATCCCACTGGGCGTTGTGATTGTGGTAGATTTCGAAGTAATAGCGCCGACCTGCCGTCAGCCAGAGGTCGGCGGATTTCTGGGTGTCGGTTACGCCGAGGGAGGCGAGATAGTCCCAGTCTTCCTCCTCGGTCAGTTCCTGGTCGTAGAGCCAGCAGCGCCGGCTCAGGCCAATGCCGTCGGAGGGATTGCCGGTGGCATCGAGCCAGAACTCGCACTGATGGCGACCAGCGATGTAGAAGTTGTGGATACCGGTGCGCTTTGGAACAATGAATCCGCGCCACCGGGTCCCGTAATTGTCACCGTAGTTGGTCGGTCCCTTCAGGCTGTCGCGCCATTCGATCCCATCGGCGGGAGTTTCAGCCGGTTCGAGGCCTGGACTGATGTGCCTGCGCAGGCCGCCGATTGATCCATTTGAATCGCCGTGATGCCAGACCTCGCGGGTGACGCCGCCCCGCACTGCGGGAGTGTCCGGATCGGAAAAATCCACCGTGAGCCGGCTCCCCGTTCCAAACCAGTTGAGGGCGGTGGTGCCGGTGGCATTGCTGACCGGTTTCCAGGTTTGCAGGTCATCGGAGATTTCGATCTGGTAGCGTTTGCCTGGCTTGGTGTCCCAGGTGATGGTCAGTTCTCCGGGTGTGAGGATTGTCCTGGCGACCTTGAGGCAGTCTGTCCGGTCGTTCGGGTCGGTGCCGTCCCGGCTTTCCTTGAGATTGCTGCAGGTGTCTCCATCGGGATCGAGGTTGGCTGCGCCATCCGGGTGATTGAGCGCCCCGAAATGCTGGATTTCCCATGAATCGATAAGGCCATCGGAGTCGGAGTCCAGATTCACTTCCTGGCCACAGAGTTGGACAGGAAGAAGCACTGCAACGGCGGGGACGGCGATGCCCCGCCGGAAAGGAAGAAAAGAAAGCATTTTCATCGGGGAAAAATCCAACATGGTTCCATATTATATAGAATCAGGCAGCGCTCCTCAATATGTCAAACGTGTCAGCGTTACCCGATTGGGGAGGGTCTGGTTCGTACTGTAGAACGACGCATCGATGGCAGGTGGCGTTACAACCCGGGAGTTCAATAATACGATTTCAGGGAGGAAAGTTACCGCTATGAGTGATCCCGGTATTTACGGGTCGGAGGAGTGATCAGCAAGGAGGCGCCTGGCTTCTTCAAGGAGTCTCCCGGGATGGTTGAAGGGTTCGTGACCGATATCGCTCCACAGGATCCGACCCCGTGGGCCGATGAGAAAGGTGCCGTGCATCGGACCTTCCTCGAAGTCGTCAAAGGCGTGATAGTTCCTGAAGGTCCCAAGCCCGGGATCCGCGAGGATGGGGAAGGGGAAGGTCCGGCGGGCTTCCGCCGTCTTTTCCCCGGTTTTGCCCAGTCTCAGAGTGAGGGTTTTCACGTCGTCGGTGCTGATGGCGATCATCTCGATGCCCGCCTTCCGGTAGTCCGCCAGAGCGGGGCGGAATTTCTCAAGCTGGCTGAGGCAGAAGGGACAGCTTATTCCCAGGAAGAAGTTCAGGAGAACCGCTTTGCCCTTGTAGTCGGCGAGAGCTACGGGGTGGCCGGTGTGATTGGATAGAGTCCAGGCCGGAGCAGGCGGAGGAGACCACCGCGCCGGTCCCAGGCTGTCAGGGTCTTCGGGAAGACTTCCCCCGTCCAGGTTTTCAGGAGGCAGGGTCCAGCGCGTGGGGAGTCCGAGGGCGGTCGCGACCTTGTCGAGGGCGGGGAAACTACGGAGGGCCTTGTCGGCTCGCAGGACGTCCTGGCGGAAGGTGCGATCGAAGGCCCTGGTGGCCGCAACACGGTTTCCATTCTCAAAGCTGGTGGAGCAGTAGAGGGCGGTGGCGAAGAGACCATGGGGGTTCTGCTCAAGATGATCGCGGGCCACCTTTAGCGCGATCCCCGGTTTTTCCAGTTTTTGCCAGGCCGCAGAATGGATGTCGACAGGCAGGTGGGGCGGGGAATGCTGTTCGCCGGGATCCTCCTGGCTGGTGAGGGCATGGAAGTAGGTCAATCCCTCAGCCCAGGTTCCGATCAGCGGGTCATCCTCGTAGCGCCTGGCCATTTCTGCCAGGGACAGCGCAATGGACCTGGCTTGATCCGGGTGCCCAAGAGAGCAGAGTGCGAGGCCGGTCCAGTAGCTGGTCTGGGCCGTTTCCCGGGGAGAGCGGGGCGTTGGGGCAAACCGGGGATCGTTCTGGAAAAGATGGATGACATGTTCTGATTTTCCGGCCTGCATTGCGGCCTGCGCGTGGAGACGACGACCGAGGAGAAGGAGATCGGATGATTTCCTGTTGATCCCTTCCACGGTCAGGCTGCGGGGCAGGCTGAGGAGAGCGTCCGCAATCTCAAGGGCTTCCTGCAGCCGGCCCATTGAAACAAGCGTGTCACCGAGGGCTGCGTAATTGGAGGAGAGATTCTCTGCCGCCGGGGGCATGAGGAGGTGCTCGCGCATCTCGTGGTGGTGGACGCGGAGGGCGCACTGGGACAGGGCAATGGCCTGATGTTGTCGGCCGCCGGCCCGCCATCCTTCCGCCGCGAAGCGCCATGAGTCTGCAAGACCCGGGGCGGTGCTGGCACTGGATCTGGCGTGAGCGAGGGCCTGGGCAGGTTGTTCGCGCAGCCAGAGAAAAACGCGGTAGTGCGTGCCGGGGTGGCGGGGTGAGAGGGTGGTGAGTTCGTGCGCGAGGCGGTCAACGGCCAGGTGGCTGGTGAGCGCGATGCCGGAGCGATGGAGGTCGAGGACGAGTTGGCGCAGGAGAAAGGCTTTTGTTTCCACGTCATGGGGATAAGCAAGGGCAAGGTTCTCGAGGTCGCGGATGCGCTGCCGATGCCGCGCGAGATCCTGGTCCCTGGTCTGGTCAGGAAGCGGCGGAGGCTTGACCGGAGTGTCGCGTTTGAGGCCGTAGAAGTTGGCGAGGACATGAATCCAGAGACGTTCACGCGGAGTGGTGGAGTTGCCGGTCCGGCGCAGTGCAGTCTGGGCAAAGAGCCGGGCTCGACCGGGTCGCTGTTCATTGGCGACGGCGAGGCCCCAGAAGATCATGGGGTTCCGGGGGTCGGAGAGGAGGGCCTGCCGGAAAGAGCGCTCGGCCTCGCCATGGGCCTGACCGTGGATCCAGGCCACTCCCTGGTTGAACCAGCGTTGGGTCTCCCTGGAGGTGGTGGTGATGGGGAAACTGACCACCCCAATGTCATCGCGGAGAACCGGGGCCCGCCAGGGGCCGTGCAGAAAGGCGAGGTTGACGGTGGCCGGGGCTTCCGGGTCGACCTGCTTGAGAAGGGGTGCGAGGCAGGGGAGCTTGAAGTTGCGGTAATTGGCGGCTTCAACGAATGGCAGCGACAGGAGGAGGGGCAGCAAAAGAACGGCAGCCATCCTGAATTGCGCCATGTGCCAGTGCAGGGCCATGAGGTGAGACTACGCCCGGGCGGGGTCCTCCTCAAGGCCGAGTCCTCGGGATGATCCGGGTCGTTCCCATAGTGCCCCCCTTGGCGGGCGTAGAGGCGAAGCATTTCATCCGGAAAAATGCAGCCGGAATTGTTGGCCATGCCCGCTCAATCCACCTTTTATTCATGCCATGAGTGATGCCGCTCCCGAGATCAGATTCATTGCCAACCTCTGGACCCTGGTGGAGCATCCTTCCGCCGGGGACGAGTGGTCCCTGGCAGAGAAGGTGGGGGCGGTGAAAGAGGCTGGCTTTGATGGGATCAATCATCGTGCCAGCGCGGAACTGCAGGTCCTGCTGGAGGAACACGGGCTGGAGTTCTCAGGGCTTTTCGATGCCAATGATCCCTCGGAATATGCGGACTTGATTCGCACCCAACTGGAATGTGGATCGTCGACCATCAATGTGCAGCTCTGCGATCACGATACGCCGGTCGAGGAGGCCATCGAGAAGACCATTCTCCTGATGGAAGAGGATGCGCGGCAGAACGCCAATGTCCACCTGGAGGTTCACCGGGACACCTGCACCGAGACCCCGGAGAAGGCTTATGCCATCGCCGATGGATACCGGCAGGCCACTGGCAGAATCCTGCGCATGAACGTTGATCACTCGCACCCCGCCATCATCAAGCATCTGGGACCCGCCGACTTTGCCGGGCGACTGCTTGATCGTCCGGAACTGCTGCAGCACAGCAACCTGCTGCACTGCCGCCCCTTCAACGGGCATCACTGTCAGATCCCCGTTACGGATAGCGAAGGAGGGTTCACCCGGGAGTTCCTCGACTATCTGCCCTTCGTGGAAGCAGCGTTTGCCTGCTGGTTGGAGGGGCCGCGACCCCATAATGTGCTCTGGGTGGTGCCCGAACTCGGTCCGGTGGCCAGTGGTTACGGGATCAGCACCTGGCCCCCGGTGTGGGAGGACTGCATCGTGGCATTGGGCGAGATGCGAAAGGCGTGGGAACGGGTGGCCGTGAACCCGGCAGGGTGACCGGTAGCCGGTGCTTTGTTCCCCGGGGCCCTGCTGCTCTTTGAAGAGAATCGAGATCATGCAGGGAAACTTGCCAAGTCGGGAGGCGGAGGCGAAGATCGCCCGGTGTCGACGCGTGGGGACAAGGAGGTGAGAGTGACCCGCATCGGGCAACCCGATGGCCAGGAGGTCGACCGGGTCGCCTTGGAGGAGCCTCTGCAGCTCGTGGTGGATGGTCATCCGGTGGCAGTGCTGATGCGCACTCCGGGAAATGATGCAGAACTGGCAACGGGATTCCTCTGGACCGAGGGAATCATCAGTTCGCAGGGAGAGATTGCCCGGATCGATCTCGAGGCGAAGGAGAATCATGTTCTCGTCTTCCTGGCCGACGGGGTGGAAGTCGACTTTGGCCGCTTGACGCGCCATCTCTTCAGCGCGTCCTCCTGTGGACTCTGTGGCAAGGCGACCATCGAGGCCATCACCTCCCTTCACGAACCCGTGGCCATGGGGCCGGTCATTTCCGAGTCGGCCCTGATGGAGGCGCCGATCATGATGCGGGCCTCCCAGGCCACCTTTGACGAAACAGGCGGGTTGCACGCCTCGGCGGTCTTCGACCGGCAGGGGCGGCTCCTGGCCCTGCGCGAAGACGTGGGTCGGCACAACGCGCTGGACAAGGTGCTTGGCTGGGCTCTCCTGAACAGCGTCGACCTCTCTAACAGTTTTGTCCTGATGTCGGGGCGTCTCTCCTTCGAGTTGATGCAGAAGGCCCTGGCAGGTCGCATTCCCGTTGTGGCGGGGATCTCGGCACCCTCCTCCCTGGCGGTGGAGCTTGCACAGGAATCGAATCAAACCCTGGTGGGTTTCCTGCGCCCGCCGCACTTCAATATTTATACGGGTTCAGAGCGTGTAGGGGAGTAGCAGGAGGGTTGCGGGTAACGGCCCCTTCCTGCTCGTGGCATCCGTGATGCCGTGGTTGCCAGCTTGAAGGTTGCGTGGTCAGCCGGGCGGTTACTTCAGGCCGGCTGATGCCATACGGTTGAGAGTGGTCCCGATATACAGCCGGGGGTGGGGTTCCATCAATCGGGGTGCCCTGGACGGAGATTTCATCTCGGCCGTGTGCCATAAGTGATTCTCCAGGTGCGGAGTGCAGCGGGACAGCGCGGCGGGATGCTGGCGGATTTCAGGTATTGCGAGCCAGAAACAGCAAAGCGATTGAAAAATGAATGTTCATAATCATGATCCTCCCGTGATGAAGATGACGCTATCCATCGCCCTCACCCTGATTTTCCACCTGTTGGGTCATGCTCATCCGGGGGGGCACTACCAGAAGGACCCCTTCCGTCAACTTGATGAGGCCCTGCCCGATCCCAATGAGGTCCGGGCTGCCAATGGAGCACCGGGTCCGGAATACTGGCAGCAGCGCGCGGACTACAAGATCAGCGTGGTGCTCGACGACGAGAACCAGCGTCTCAAGGGGTCGGAGACGATCACCTACACCAACAACTCGCCGGTGGATCTGACCTATCTCTGGGTCCAGCTCGATCAGAATCGCTTCGAGCAGCAGGCCCTCGGTCACCAGGCCATGGAGGCCCCGGACTTCGGAGACGTTGGTTTCCGGACCCTGCGGAACGAACTGGCGCGTGAGGGTTTTGAAGGGGGCTACCGGATCAAGTCCGTGCGTGATGGGAGCGGGAATCCACTCAGCCATTCCATCGTCGATACCATGATGCGCATACAGGTGCCGGTAGCGGCGGGAGCGACAGTGGGGGTGGCCATCGACTGGGAGCACAACATTGTCAATGCGAAGGCCATCCGGGCGCGGGGTGGCTACGAGTACTTCAAGGAGGATGATAACTACATTTACACCATCGCGCAGTGGTATCCCCGGGTGGCGGCCTTTACCGATGTGAACGGGTGGCAGCACAAGCAGTTCCTCGGGCGCGGTGAGTTTGCCCTTGAGTTCGGCGATTACGAAGTTTCCCTGACCGTTCCCGGGGACCACATCGTGGCGGCCACCGGGACGCTGCAGAATCCCGGGCAGGTGCTCACCGTGGTCCAGCGGGAGCGCCTGCAGCAGGCAGAGGGGAGGGATGAACCAGCCTTTATCGTGACTCCGGAGGAGGCGAGGGAGAACGAGAAGGAGAAGGCCGGGGGGAACAAGACCTGGATCTTCCGGGCAGAGAACGTCCGCGACTTCGCCTGGGCCTCCTCACGCAAGTTCATCTGGGATGCCGCCCACGTGAAGGTGGGCGGGAAGACGGAGCGGGTCTGGGCCATGTCGGTTTATCCCAACGAGGGCGAACCGCTCTGGAGCAAGTATTCCACCCACTCCGTGATCCACGCCCTGCAGGTGTTTTCCAGGCACACCTTCGATTATCCCTACCCGGTGGCAATCTCGGTGCACGGGCCGGTCTTCGGGATGGAGTATCCCATGATCTGCTTCAATGGACCCCGCCCGGAGGAGGATGGCACCTACTCCCGGCGGACCAAGTACGCCCTCATTTCGGTGGTCATTCACGAGGTGGGGCACAACTGGTTTCCCATGATCGTGAACTCGGATGAGCGGCAGTGGACCTGGATGGACGAGGGGTTGACCACCTTCTGCCAGTTCCTGGCCGAGCGGGAGTGGGAGGAGAAGTATCCCTCGGGCAGGGGGATGCCTCCCAGTATCGCCAGTTACATGAAGCGTGACGACGAGATGCCCATCATGACCAACTCGGAATCGATCCGCTACTTCGGGAGCAACGCCTATGCCAAGCCGGCGGTGGCCCTCAACATCCTGCGGGAATCGATCCTCGGCAGGGAGAATTTTGACTTCGCCTTCAAGGAATACGCCAACCGGTGGAAGTTCAAGCGACCCACTCCCGCTGATTTTTTCCGCACGATGGAGGATGCCTCGGGCGTGGATCTCGACTGGTTCTGGACCGGCTGGTTCTACACCACACACCACGTTGACCTGGGCATCAAGGGAGTGAAGCTCTACCAGTTGGACACCAGGGATCCGGACATTGAGAAACCGAAGAAGAAGGAGAAGAAGGACAAGGAGGATGCCAAGCTCCTGACCAACAAGCGCAACACGGGAATCAAGAGGTATACGGATCGCTTCCCGGATCTGCTCGACTTCTATAATGAGCATGATGAGGACGATGTGACCAGGAAGGACCGTGACGATTTCCAGGAATTCCTTGAGAAACTGGAAGATCACGAACGGGAAGTGCTGGAGGCCAATCGCTACTTTTACCACATCAACCTGAGCAACGAAGGAGGGTTGGTCATGCCGGTGGTTCTCAAGGTGGAATACGAAGACGGGGAGGAAAAATTCATGCGCCTGCCCGCCGAGCTCTGGAAGAAGAAATCGAAGGAAGTATCCAAACTCCTGGTTTCCAGGAAGAAGGTGGTGAGCATCGAGCTTGACCCCAATCTTGAGATTGCCGATGCCGACCGCACCAATAATGACTGGCCCGCCAAGCCGGAGGAACTCACCTTCACGCTGAAAAAGGAGGAGAAGAAGAACCTGATGAAGCAATTGAAGGAAGAGAGGGAAAAGAAGGCCGGGAAGGAGCAGGAGGAGCAGGACGAAGAGTGAGTCTTCGTTTTCCCGTTGTGCCGGATTCATGAGCGTTACCCGGTGAAGGCGGGGTTGGCCCTTGAAAAGCCCGGCCACGGATTCATGCTGAGCAGGTGATTGCCGAGACAGGGGAATTCAGGGTGGAAACCCGGGGGAAGGGGACCTGCGAAATTACCGATGAGGTGGCGGCCATCGTGCACCGGTCGGGTGTTTCGCGGGGCACGGTGACGGTGTTCGTGAAACACACCAGCGCCAGCCTTGTGATCATGGAAAATGCCGATCCCAGTGCGCGGCGGGATCTGGAGGAATTCTTCGAACGGTTGGTGCCGGAGGACACGCCCTACTTTGTCCACACCATGGAAGGTTCCGACGACATGCCTTCTCACATCCGGATGGCCCTCACCCGGACCAGCGAGGTGATCCCCGTGGTGGAAGGGCGCATGGCGTTGGGAACATGGCAGGGGCTCTTCCTCTTCGAACACCGCCGCGCGCGACACACCCGCCGGATCGTGGTGAGCGTGGTAGGCCAGTGAGAGTCAGGGTGCCGTATCTGGGCGGGGAATGCCGACTGGTCCTTCTGATCCTTGTCTGCAGGAAGGAAACTTGCGGGTTGCGTGGGGGAAGGCAACGGAACTAGGCTGTGGCGTGGACGACAGGGTCTCGCAGTTGATAGATCTGGCCTTGGCGGAGGATGTCGGGCCGGGGGACGTGACATCGGAATACTTCGTGCCGGCCGATCGCGAGGGGCGGGCCTTCCTGGTGGCCAAGTCGGACGGGGTGGTGGCCGGGGTGGAACTCGGGGCCGAAGTGTTCAGGCGGGTCGACGCCGGAATCGAGATCAACATCATGTTGCAGGACGGATCCGCCATTGCTCCGGGGGCCTATGTCATGGAGGTCGCGGGGAAGGCCCGCTCGCTGCTGACCGCGGAACGCACGGTGATCAATTTCGTGCAGCGCCTCTCGGGGGTGGCCACCAAGACGGCCCTCTTTGTGGAGGCGGTCAAGGAGACGGGAGCGACCATCATCGATACCCGCAAGACCACCCCCGGCTGGCGCTCGCTGGAGAAGGCTGCGGTGGTGGCGGGTGGTGGGCAGAATCACCGCATGGGTCTCTACGACCGGGCCATGGTGAAGGATAATCACCTGGTGGTGGAAGGGGGCGTGGAGGCGTTGCGTGAATCCGCGCTCCGTCTCAAGGAAGCGCATCCCGGGGTGGGAGTGGAGGTAGAGGCCGAGACTCTGAAACAGGTGGAGGCGTTTCTGAAGATCGAGGAAGTTGATTATCTCCTGCTCGACAACATGGAGAACGAGCAGATGAAGAAGGCGGTTGAAATGCGGGGTGATCGTGAGCGCCCTCTTATGGAGGCCAGTGGAGGAGTAACCCTGGACACCGTCCGGGGCATTGCGGAAACCGGAGTGGAACTCATCTCGGTGGGCGCCCTGACTCACTCCGCCACCGCTCTGGATCTTTCCCTCGAATTCGTTTCACCTGAAGAGCGGGACTGACCCTGGCTCCCAGGACCGATGGCGACCAACCGGAAGAACTTCGAGCTCATGGGCGGTCACATCGAGTGGCACGATTCGATTGGTTCGA
This sequence comes from Akkermansiaceae bacterium UBA7890, assembly GCA_002501065.1. Classification (GTDB taxonomy): domain Bacteria; phylum Verrucomicrobiota; class Verrucomicrobiia; order Verrucomicrobiales; family Akkermansiaceae; genus Roseibacillus_B. Next base: position 31,659 of record DLRK01000037.1, on the reverse strand, counting down.
CCAATGACCGTGCCTGCGAGATTGTCCGCGAGGAGGGCTCACGGGCTCACGGTTGGATCGTGGGGACGGAGGAACAGACTGAAGGGCGGGGCCGCAAGGGGGCGCACTGGATCAGCGAACCGGGAAAGGGACTGACCTTCTCACTGGTGCTTTCCCCGCCGTGGGGGCGTGAACACTGGGGCTGGCTCAGCCTGGCGGCGGCCCTTGCGGTGTGTGAAGGAGGACTGCTTCCCTGCGGTCTGGCTCCTCTCATCAAGTGGCCCAACGACGTGCTCGTTGAAGGGCGCAAGATCTGTGGGATCCTGATCGAGACATCCGGTGATTGTGCCGTGATCGGGATCGGGCTGAATGTGAATGAGCGCGGGTTTCCCCCGGGACTGGAAGCGGTGTCGATGTTTCAACTCCTCGGAGTGGAGACCGGACGCGAGTACCTCATGGGGGCAATCCGGGACAAGCTGATGGATTTTCTCCACCTGGAGGAGCCGTTGATTGCAGAGCGTGCGTGGGATCTTCTGGCATGGAAGGACAAGGAGGTGGAGACCGCCTCCGGCGAGCGGGGAAGGATCCGGGGATTTGGTGAAAATGCTGAACTCAAGGTGGAGAGCCCCGGGCGCCTGATCACCTTGTCTGATCCGGAGGGAATCCGACTGGTCCCGCCTGTCGGTTAGCATGATTGCCAGGGGATGGCATCGGTGACCGGGATTACTCCGGATCGCCGAATGTCTTGAAATGATGCGCCGCGTGGGGTTCCCTCCGTCCGCTATGGCGGAGTTGAGCAAGGCATACGAACCCGGGGAAGTTGAAGGGAGTTGGTACCGGCGCTGGGTCGAGGCCGACTGCTTCCGGGGTGACGAGACCTCGGACAAGCCGGCCTACTCGATTGTGATTCCGCCGCCCAATGTGACGGGGATCCTGCACATGGGCCACGTGCTCAACAATGCCCTGCAGGATATCCTGTGCCGCCGGGCCCGCCAGGAGGGCAAGGAGGTGCTCTGGCTGCCAGGCACGGACCACGCCGGAATTGCGACCCAGACCAAGGTGGAGCAGAAGCTGCGCGACGAGGGCAGGACCAAGCATGATGTGGGACGTGAGAAATTCCTCGAGATGGTGTGGGACTGGAAGGAGCACCATGGAGGAATAATCATCGAGCAGCTCAAACGTCTCGGGTGTTCGTGCGACTGGAGCCGCGAGCGTTTCACGATGGACGGGGACTACTCGCGCGAGGTGCAGCGGGTGTTCGTTCATCTTTTCGAGAAGGGGTTCATTTACCGTGGCAAGCGCATGGTGAACTGGTGCCCGGTTTCACTCACCGCCCTTTCGGATGAGGAGGTCGAGATGACCCCGCAGAAGTCCAAGCTCTACTACATGAGATACGAGCTGGTGGATGAAGAGGATACGTATCTGCAGATCGCGACCACGCGACCGGAGACCCTGATGGGTGACACCGGGGTGGCCGTCAACCCGAAGGATCCCCGCTACGGTCACCTGGTCGGGAAGCGCGTCCGGCGGCCCTTCCCGGAAGGCGAGATTCCCATCGTGGCGGATGAGCATATCGACATCGAATTCGGCACGGGTGTGCTCAAGGTCACCCCGGCCCACGACAAGGCCGACTTTGAGATCGGGATGCGCCACGGCCTGGAGATCGTGGACGTTCTTCATCCGGACGGCACCGTCAATTGCCCGGCGTGTCCGGATCTTCATGGCAAGGATCGCTTCGAGGCCCGCGACCTGGCGGCAGCCCGGCTCGAAGAGATGGGCCTGTTGGACAAGGTTGAGGATTACGAGAACAAGGTGGGCTTTTCGCAGCGTGCCGGGGTGCCCATTGAACCGCGCATCTCGATGCAGTGGTTTCTCAAGTATCCCCAGGTGGAGCGGGCGACCAGGGTGGTGGCCGAGGGCGAGATCGTTTTCCGGCCCGAGCGCTGGAAGAAGACCTACCTCCACTGGCTGGAGAACATCCAGGACTGGTGTATCAGTCGTCAGCTCTGGTGGGGGCACCGTGTGCCGGTGTGGTACCGGAAGGAAAAGGTCAAGGCACTGAAGGAGGCGGAGAATCTGGACCTTTCCCACCTGGAAAGCGGAGATATTTTCGTGGGTGTTGATCCGCCCCCGGATGACGGGGAGTGGGTGCAGGATGACGATGTGATGGACACCTGGTTCAGTTCCTGGCTGTGGCCCTACGCCACCATGGACGAGGCCACGCAGGCCAAGTTTTATCCGACGGTGGACCTTTGTACCGGACCGGACATCATCTTCTTCTGGGTCGCCCGCATGATCATGGCGGGTCTGGAGTTCAAGGACGAGATTCCGTTCAGTAACGTCTACTTCAACAGCATCGTGCGGGATGTCGAGGGGAAGAAGATGTCCAAGACCCTTGGCAATTCACCTGATCCGCTCGATCTGATCGCGAAGTATGGAGCCGACGCACTGCGCTACGGATTGATGCGGATTGCGCCCACCGGCCTTGATGTAAAGTTTGACGAGAAACAGATCGAGGAAGGGCGTAACTTCGCCAACAAGCTCTGGAATGCCTGCCGTTACCGGCAGATGCAGGGAGCGGTTGAGGGGGAGGCCGCGAGCCCCAATATCTACGCGGTGGACATTCTGGGAAAGCTGGCCTCGCTTGAGAAGGGGTTGGAGCGGGCTCTGGGCACCTATTCCTTCAACGATGCGGCTCAACAACTCTACCAATTCTTCTGGTCGGAGTTCTGCGACTGGTATCTCGAAGCGGTGAAGGGGGATTTCCGGGAGGATGCGGAGGCAGGGCGCAAGGCATCCACCCTGCAGGTCATGGATCTCGTCTTTGAGCGTTATCTGCAACTGATGCATCCCTACATGCCCCATCTCACCGAGGAGTTATGGGAGAAACTGGGCTTTGGCGAAGAGGGGGCGCTCCTCATGCAGCAGGCCCTTCCGTCGCAGTCCGCTCTGGCGAGTTACGGGATCGCGGAGGAATCTCGCGGCGAAGCGGGGGAGCGGGTGGCGGCAGTTTACGATTCCGTTTCCCGGGTGCGCAATCTGAAGGCGGAATACAATCTCGCAGCCAATCGAAAGGTGCGCCTCATCGTGAAACCCACCGACGACTGGGTTGAGGGCGAGGGCGCTACCATAGCGCTTCTCTGCGGAGCAAAAGAGGTTGAATTCCCAACGGCCTACGAAGCTCCCAGGGGAACTCCGGTGGCCGTCACGGCGATCGGAGAAGTCTATCTTCCCCTGGAGGGACTGGTTGACCTGGAGGCCGAGAAGAAGCGCATCGAGGCCGAGATTGCCAAGGTGAAAAAGGAACTGGTCCGGAGCGAGGGGATGCTGGGCAATCCGAAGTTTGTAGAAAACGCCAAGCCGGAGGTCGTGCAGCAGGAGCGGGCACGGCTTGAGGAGTGGCGGGAGAAGATGAGCCAGCTTGAGGAACTTCTTGGGGCCCTGTCATAGCTCTTGATTAGTTCCGCCCATAAGGCACGTTTTGAGGAGGCACGACCGCGATGGGGGATATCTCTGAAGTTCCAGGCATTACGGATTCTGTCCTCCTCCTTCTTCGTGAGGCGGAGCTGGATACCGTAGAGCTGCTGATCTCCCTGGAGATCGAAGAAATCCTGCTACGGCTCGATCAGGCTGGCAGACGTCTTGCCGTGACCGGGCCGGGCCCGTCGGCGAACCTGGTGAAGGCATGGCAAAACACCGGGCGTAATCTTCTGCGCAAGCAGGCCCTGGTTCCTGCCCCGGAGGCGAAGGAGGTTTCGCTGGACAGCCTGCAGGGTGCTGGAATCGATCTTGCCTCGGTGCCGGTCGCCAAGGTAGTGGAAGATTCCCCTCCCGGTGACCGTCCGGTCGAGGTCGTCAGGAAAATCGGTCTGGCAGGGCGGGAACATCCCAGGGAATTCTCCTCCCGGGACAGCGCAACCATGGAATCTGAGGAGCCAGAGGTTGCCTTCCAGACCCTGGAGGATCGGCGGGATGTCAGTTCGCGGGGAGAGCGGCGCAATCGGGGCATGTCGCACCCCGACGCGGGTCTGGTGAGATGGGCTGCCCTGGTGACGGTAGGGGTGATGTTACTGGCTATCCTGGCGATCCTGGGCCTGGTGACGATTGGGGTCATGGTGCTCGTCTTTCAGATCCGGTTTCACTGGAGCATCACTTTTCTTTTCCTGGTCTTTCCCTTTTGCCTCATCCTCTACCTCACCCAGGCCGCGAAGGCGCGTTGCCGGCTCTGTGGCCAGAAGTTATTTGTGCCCAAGAAGTGCCGTAAGCACGTGCGGGCCGGGAGATCAATCCTCGGGCATACCTTTGCGGTGGCTCGCAATGCGGTCATCTTTGCCAACTATCACTGCATGTTCTGCGGAACCAAGACCCGGCTGAAGGACTAGACTGGTCAGTGGGAATCGTGGATTATTCGCGGACCCGCGAGTCGATCACGATGGTGACCGGTCCGTCGTTGGTGAGGGTGACCTCCATCATGGCCCCGAAGCGGCCGCGCCCCACCTCCTTCTCCAGGCATCCGGAGAGAAACTCGCAGAAGTGCCGGTAGAGCGGCTCGGAATGTTCCGGTGGGGCGGCCCTGACAAAGGAGGGGCGATTACCTTTTTTCGTGCTGGCATGCAGGGTGAACTGGCTCACCACGATCGCTTCGCCTCCGGTGTCGAGGAGAGAGCGATTCATCCGGCCTTCCCCGTCTTCGAAAACGCGCATGCTGGCGATCTTGCGTGCGAGCCACTCGACATCCTCTTCCCCGTCGACTTCTTCGATTCCAAGAAGGATAAGGAGGCCAGAACCGATGGCGGAGACGGATGCTTCCTCGACGGTGACAGAGGCTCTGGAAACGCGTTGAATGACGGCCCGCATGTCGGGAGTTTCAGTCCCAGGTCACAGGTTTCAAGCTCTCTGGACGGGGAACTCGAAAGGAGGGCTTGAGCACCTTGGAAGTGGTTTGGGCTGCAAGGGGTGCCCGGGACCCCGGATGAAGCGGCTCCCCGGGAGGGCGGGGAGTTCAAATGGGTGGGGAGCGGAGGGTCCTGCATGACAGGGAATTCGGGAACCCGGCAACCCAATCAAAGTCGCGGAAGTATTGATTGAACTGATGATCAAAGGTGCTACCCATCGGATCGGAATGAACATCCACCATCTTGAGCTGTTCTACTTCGTTGCCAAATACGAGGGGATCACGGCGGCTGTCCGGAAAATGCCCTACGGCATCCAGCAGCCGGCGGTGAGTGGACAGATCCTGCAGTTGGAGCGGGATCTGGGTGTGAAGCTGTTCAATCGCAGGCCCTTCGCGCTCACGCCAGCCGGGAATGAACTCTATGATTTCCTCTATCCGTTCTTTTCCCGTCTTGGGGACATGGAAGCCTGCCTGAAGGGTGAGGAGAGTCGTCACCTGCGCATTGCGGCCTCGGCATCAGCGATACGTAATCATTTTCCTGATCTTCTTGTCGAGATGCGGAGGGAGGAACCGGATGTCCGTTTTACTCTACGGGAGGTGCAGCCCTCGGACATTCACGGCCTCCTCCTCAATCAACAGATCGATCTTGCGATCAGCATCATTTACGGCCGCCACATGGAGGGGTTGCAGTCGGTGGAACTGCTCAAGGTCCCTCTCGTGCTGTTGGTGCCGGAGGAAGGCAAGATCCGGCGCTTGAGTGACATGCTGGAGGATGATCCGTATTCAAAGGGCAAGATCTCGAAATATCCCCTGGTGGGGCTGCCGCCCCATGAGATCCTGGGCAGGATCTTCACGGAGGCGTTTGATGAGCGCGGCATTGACATGGTTCCCAGTATGGAAGTGGACTCCCTGGAACTGATCGGGGATTATGTGGTGCGGGGCTTCGGGGTGGGGATGGGAGTGGACATTCCGGAGAAGGAACCGCCGGAAGGGTTGCGTAAGATCCGGCTTACCGGCTTTCCTCCGGTGGTGGTGGGAGCGATTTACCAGGGTAGTCTGAAGCCTGTTGCCAGGGATTTCCTCGCCTTGGCCCGCAAGCGCGCCCGAACTCTGATCAAACGCAGGTGATCTCATGACCAGAGAGGGACTGATACTGAAAATTGACTGTCCGGATCGCCCCGGGTTGGTGGCGCGGATCGCGGGATACGTGTCCGATCACGAGGGCAACCTGGTGGAGTTCAACCAGTTTACGGATACCGCGAACCAGAAATTCTTTGCCCGTCTTGAAGTCGATACCTCCGGACTGGACGTGGAAACGGACGACTTTGTGAGTGGTTTCGGAACCCTGGGACGCGCGCTGGAGGCCCGTTGGCACTTCCGACGACTTCCGTATCGCATGCGCACCGCAGTGCTGGTGACGCGCACTGATCACTGCCTCAACGAGATTCTCTGGCGGGCGCAACTCGGGGAAGTCCCCGTGGACATCACTTCCATCATTGGAAACCGTGAAGACTGCCGGTCAATTGCGGAAAAGGCGGGCCTTCCCTTTCATCTCGTCGAAATTGGAGAAGACAAGGAGCCCGGGTTCCGGGAGATCGAGAAATTGCTGCAGGAGCAGTCGGTCGAACTGGTCGTTCTCGCGCGGTTCATGCAGGTTGTTCCCGGGTGGTTGTGCGGATCCTACGAAGGTCGCATGATCAACATCCATCATAGCTTTCTGCCGGCTTTCGCGGGGGCCAATCCCTACCGCAAGGCCTTTGAACGGGGGGTGAAGTTGATCGGAGCAACCTGCCACTACGTGACGGAGGACCTGGATGCAGGTCCCATCATCGACCAGGAAGTGGAGCGGGTGCAACATTACCACTCCGTGCACGACCTCATCCGACTGGGTCGGGATTGCGAGCGATCAGCCCTCGCCAGGGGCATTCGCTATCACGTGCACGACCGCATCATCCTGGATGGACACCGCGCTATTGTGTTCCCGGATTGATGATGTCCGAAGGGGAATGGCCCGGATGTCCCCCGGGTTTGATTGATCGAATGGCCGTCCGGCAACCGGATTGAAGGGCGGGAGCACGGAGCAGTCCCATCCCCGGACAACGACGGGGAGGCCGGCTTTGCCGGAAGTTCTCAGCGGGGAATAGTGGTTTGCAGCAGGGAGGTTGCGGAGGCGGTTTCCAGTTGATCCGTCCCACGGGGAAGCAGGAGAAAGTCTCCCGCAGCGAAGGTGCGGCCATTGCGGTCACGCAAGCTACCCTTCACCACCGTGACGATTGAAAAGCGATCGGGATCAGGATTGCCCACGGCCGCTCCGGCAGGGAGTTCCAGTTGATCGACCGTAAAGTGATCGCAATTTGCGAGGGTGCTGCCGTCGGGGGTGTCCATCCCGGGTTCCAGGTCACCGAAGTCGATGCAGTCCAGCGACTCCGGGATGTGCAAGTCACGCGGATTGCCATCCAGGCCGCTCCGGTTCCAGTCGAAGACACGATAGGTGGTGTCGGAGTTCTGCTGAATCTCGTAGATCAGGAATCCGGCCCCGATGGCATGGAGACGACCGGAGGGAATGAAGATGGACTGTCCGGTCCGGGGTTCCACCGCGTGCACAACCTGGTCAACCGTTCCTTCCGTGAGCGCCGCTTCAAACTGATCGCGCGTCACCCCGTTTTTGAGGCCGAGATAGAGTCTGGCACCGGGGAGGGCTTCGGCAATGTACCACATCTCCGTTTTCGGTTCGCCACCCAGACGGGGAGCGACTTCTGCGGGAGGGTGGACCTGGATGGAGAGGTCATCGCGGGCATCGAGGATCTTGATGAGAAGGGGAAACCGTTCGCCTTGCAGGCCCTCGCCAAAAATCTCCTCGCGTCGCTGCGTCCAGAGATCATGCAGGGTGAGTCCTGCCATTTCCCCGGTGGTCACCACGGACTGTTCATTGCTGCGATCCGTGATTTCCCATGACTCGCCGTAGGGTTGGGAATCGGGCAGCTCCCTGGCATAAACGTTCTCCAGGGTCCGGCCACCCCACACCCGGGTCATGTAGAGTGGTTGGAAGGTGATCGGCTGCACAGCAATGGATTGAACACGGTGGGCGGTAATTGCCAAGAGGCAAGCGGTGACAATGATTACGGGCCGGGGGAGGATCAATGCGGTCAACCATTGTTGACGGTCACCCCCGCAGCGGAATCCGTCGAGGCGCATCCAGCCTTCAGACCGGGCCCCGGGTGGAAACTGGTGGGGATCACCGGGCCGATTGTGGAGGAGGAGAGGAATTTCCCGGCCGTATTGTCACCACCCAGGGTGGGCGATCTCTCAAAAGGTCTTTCCCAGGCTCTCCACCATCTTTTGCAGGCGGGTTCCCAAGGGGCCGGCCAGGGCGGATTGGTAGTCCTCTTCGGTGTCGATGTCGGGCAGGGAGGGGAGCGTATAGAGGGAAATACCTTCTTCGGTCGCCCGCTCGGTAGTGACCTGGCAGGTGGCCGAAGTGCTCCACGGAATCCCGTCGAAGAGAGCGGGCAGGTAACGCTGCATGGCAAGAAGGTGGTATCCTCCGTCCGGGGTCGGTCCGATGACCGCGTCGTGGGTGTCGTTGAGTTGGGCAAAGGCCGCCTGAATCCACCGGCTGGAAATTTCAATGCAGTCACTGCCGATGAAGGCGACCTTCTGGTAGCCCTCCTGGAAGGCCTGCCGGGCGGCGCAGGTGAGGCGAGCGCCCAGGTCACCTTCGCCCTGGGCCCGGAAGTCAATGTCTTCCGGGTCCAGTTGAATCTCCGGCGAGTCCATGATCTCGGACAGGATCCAGAAGCGGATGGCATCGTGGGCGTCGTCGGGTGTGTAGCAGAAGCGCAGGTGGCACTGTTCCAGTCCGCTTAACTGCATGAGGAGAAGGCGCACCATTGCACGGTAGACGATCGATGCCTGTTCCGCACCCAGGGTGGCGGCCAATCGGGTTTTGACCTCGCCAGGGAGGGGTTCTTTCAGGAAGAGGAGGAGGAGGCGCATCAGGGTTGGGAAGGAAGAGGCCGGAGAAAGGGAGCGAACAGGGCAAAATCCTTAAGTTTACTTGAAAATAAAAAAAACTGTCATTCAATCTTGTTAGCCCCTTGGTTTTAGGGGATTCTATGCATGAAGCGGAATCCTTTTCGCGGCTCTGTGTAAAAATTTATGGCGAGGTCCAGGAACAAGTCGAAGCGGAAGGGCGCCGACGAGTCTCGTTGGTCGAGTGAGGGGATGGGCATCCTGCTTGCAGGAACGGGCGTGCTCCTGCTCCTGTCGCTCATTTCGTACACGCCGGGGGATCTGCCGATCAAGTTTCCGTTCACCGATTGGACGCTTCTGGGAGACTTCGCCCTGGGGATGGAAGCAAATCATCCCCGGGAGAACTGGATTGGTCCGGTGGGGAGCCTGATTGGCTTCGGTCAGATTCAGCTCTTTGGGGTGGCGGCCTACCTGCTTCCGTTGGGATTGATCTGGCTGGGAGTGGCGCGTCTCTTTCTTGATGCGTCCTTCAGCATGCGGACCTGGATTGGATTTGCGGTCTGCCTGGTCAGTGGCGCGAGCCTGGTGGCGGTGCAGGAGAGCTTTTTTACGAGTTGGCAGACGACATACCTGATTGCCGGAACGGGTGGAGTGATTGGAGAGGGACTGGGAATAGTGGTATTCAAGGGACTGCTCAACAGTCTGGGATCGATCATCCTGCTCGGGATGATCTACTGGTTGAGTTTTTTCACCCTGCTGGGAGCGCACCCCATCAAGTTCGTCAGGGAACTGTGCCGCTGGGTTGTCGAAAAGAGTGGTGAGATCCGTGAGGCCTGGGCTGCCCGGGCGGAGGAGAAGAGCAGATCGGACAGGTCGCGGTCGGCCTCGAAGGAGAAGCCGGCGTCCCGGAAGAAGAAGGCGAAGGACCGGAAAGCTCTGGTGGAAGCAGACGAGGAGGAGCAGCGGGAGAGTGAGGAGGAAGCTGATTTCGAAGAGGACGAGGAAGGGCAGTCCCACTTGCCCCTGCAGGAACTTCCCGAACCGCAGATCATTGATGCCACCCAGCGCATCATGCCCACCGTTGAGGCTGGAGCCAAACCCTTCGAGCGCAGGAAACCCAAACAGCATGCCGCCCTCAGCACGGAAGGTTTCGAGGATTACGAACTGCCCGGGTTCGATCTGCTGGAATATGAGGAGGAGGATTCCCCGACCGAGGACAACACCGATGTCCTCATCGCTCAGCAAACCAAGATCGTGGAGACTCTCAAGGCGTTCGGAGTGGATGTGACCGCTGGCGACATCACCCGGGGCCCGACCATCACCCGTTACGAGGTTTACCCGAGCGTTGGCCTGCGGGTGAGCCGGATCGCACAGTTGGAACCGGACCTGGCGCGGGCGACCAAGGCGGAGCGGATCAACATTCTCGCCCCTATTCCCGGCAAGGATACGGTGGGCATCGAGATCGCCAATGACTCGCGGATGCCCGTGGCTCTGCGGGAACTGCTGCAGGACGACGAGTTCCGCAGCTCCAAGCGCAAGATCCCTCTCGCCCTGGGCAAGGACGTCTATGGCAGGGCGGTCATCGGCGATCTCGCGGCCATGCCGCACCTTCTGGTGGCGGGCGCCACCGGATCAGGCAAGTCGGTCTGCATCAACTCGATCATCTCAAGTATTCTCTTCAAGTTCGGTCCAGACGAGCTGCGGTTCATCATGATTGACCCGAAAGTGGTTGAAATGCAGATCTATTCCCCTCTTCCGCACCTCGTGGTACCGGTCGTTACTGATCCGCGCAAGGTGGTGGGTGCGCTCAAGTGGTGCGTCAATGAAATGGAACGGCGCTACAAGATCTTCGCCAGAGAGGGTGTCCGGAACTTCGATTCCTTCAACAGCCGGGTGCGCGACGACGGGGAATACGAACTTGATACCGCGGAGGAGGACTGTGAAGAAGAGGAAGAGGAGATCGTCGATGAGGAGCAGGTTGAGTCGATCGCCGCAGCCCTGGAGGATGGGGAACTGGGGCCGGTGGATGGAGACTGGGAAGAGGAAGAGAAGACCCCCGACCGTTTCCCCTACATTGTGGTGATTATCGATGAACTGGCTGATCTCATGCAGACCGCTCCGGCTGATGTGGAGATGTGTATTGCCCGGATTGCACAGAAGGCCCGGGCGGCCGGCATCCATCTGATTGTGGCCACGCAGACGCCGCGGGCTGATGTGGTGACCGGTATCATCAAGGCCAACATCCCGAGTCGCATCGCCTTCCAGGTGTCCTCGGCCCTGGACAGTCGCGTCATTCTCGACGGCAAGGGTGCGGAGAAGCTGGTAGGCAAGGGTGACATGCTCTTCCTGCCGCCCGGTTCGGCCAAGCTCGACCGGGCCCAGGGAGCCTGGATTTCGGACGAGGAGGTGGAATCCCTGGTGGAGTTCTGCTCCGACCAGAGCGAGCAGCGTTTCGAGGAAAGTGTGCAGGCCAGCATCGAGGGCGGCGGCGGAGGGGAAGATGGTGAAGAGGATGAGGTTTCCGATGCTGATGAGGAGATCCTCCAGAAATGTCTCGAGGTCATCATGCAGGAACAGAAGGCGAGCACTTCGCTTCTGCAGCGGCGACTGCGTCTGGGCTACACCCGCGCCGCCCGCATGGTTGATATCCTGGAGCAGCGCGGGATCGTGGGTCCGGCGGACGGAGCGAAACCTCGCGAGGTGTATCTCAAGGAGGAACCCGCGGGGGTAGAGTAGCGGGAATCCGGGGCCATCCTATCGGGAGGAGGACTGGAGCAGGGGGTTGACCGCGGCCATGATGTCCCCGTGGAGATCCTCGATGGACTGGTCGGCATCGATCACGCGCAGGAAATCGTCCTGCACCGAATGGAAAATCTGACTGCAGAGTTGCAGGGATTCCCGCTGTTCAAATTCATTGCCCTGTCCATCGCGGACGCCGATCCGTTCAAGAGCGGTGTCGAGGGAAAGGTCGAGAAGGAGAAGCAGGTCGGGGCGGGGTGCAAATTCCTCATTGATCCTGCGGATCTCTCCGGGATCAAAGCCGCGGACCCCCTGATAGGCCATGGTGGAAAAGTAATAACGGTCGAGGATGACGATTTCGCCACCCTGGAGGGCAGGGTCGATGAGCTTTTCCACGTGCTCGCGCCGGTCCTGGTGAAAGAGTTGCAGTTCTTCCTCGGGAGAGAGCCGTCCGCTGGTGGCTGACTCCCGGAGTTTACGGCCGAATGGTCCGTCGGTGGGTTCACGGGAGAGAATCACGCGGCATCCCTCCTGGCGCAGGGATTTGGCAAGGAGTTCAGCCTGGGTCGACTTGCCCGTGCCGTCGATGCCTTCCAGGACGATGAGGAGACCGGGGTGATTTCGGGACGTGCTCAGGGGGAAATTTCAGTGCTCGTAGGATTGTCTCCCCTGGCCGCCACGCTGCACGTGGCACGCTATGAATGGCAGAGGGCACTCCCGGCAGGATTTGAACCTGCGACCTACGGATTAGAAATCCGTTGCTCTATCCAACTGAGCTACGGGAGCGTGGGAGGGATTTTACGCGATGGGGGCCGCTTGGCAAGAGAGCCGGTGGGGTGGGGGGATGGATTAATGGTGCCCATATGCTGCCCTTATTCGCGAGATTCTGGGCACCCCACCGGTGGGGGCGGCACTTTTTGCACGCGCTGGTGCATGGATAGATCACCCCGCAGGAAAATTCTTGGGGGGTAGGGAGCCGCCCGATCACGGTGCAGGAAGCAGGGTGCGGGGCTGCTGCACGCTGAATCGGAAGAAGGCAGCCTTGCTGCCCGTGCCTGTCAGGTGGTAGGGATCAGGGCGCGATGAAGAACAGTCACGCTGAAGGAGCGACCCTGAGTGGGTGGTCTCGAATGGCATGGGCCGCGTGCGAAGGGGCTGCTGCTGCGACCGATATGGAGCGCGGGCAAGGAGAGGGGCGCATGGGAGGAGGGAAACTGCTCCTGGTGTTCGGCGTGTTGATCGGCTTGGCGACCGATGCGCCAGCCCGGCCACCGCATGCCCACTACTCGGATGTGGTTCTGTCGGTGGACGGCCTGCCTGTCCCCGGGGCGACAGTGGTCGTCCATGGAGCCGGGACGAAGGACAAGGCCGAATTGTTCAAGGGGGAGAGTGCCGGCACGACGAAGTCCGCTTTTCTGCTGGATCTGAGCAAGGCCCCGAAGGATGCATCTTCGGTGGGATGGAACCTGGGGGCTCACCATGCGTTTGATGGGGACAAGGGCAGTCGCTGGTCCTCCGTGCCGGGATTGCCGCCCGTCGCGCCTCCGGCCAGGAGACACGACTGGATCTGGGTGGACCTGGGAGCAGATGTCCCGGTGCGGACGGTCTGGGTCGACTTTCAGGATTCCGCCGCAGTGGACTATTCGATCCGCCTGCTCACGGCGAAGGAAGCGGCGGCCATGGGGCTGGCCAGGGATGGCAGGGCCGGGGGTGGGGTGGATAAGTGGAAGACTATCGCGACCGGGACGGATCTGCCGAACGGAACGACGAGCCCAAAGCGGAAGGTGCGCGGTATCAGTGACAAATGGGACTTTGTGACCGGCAGCGCGGTGATTCCGGACAGGAGAAACGGCAGGACAACACTCAATGTCACCAAACCGGTCGGGCGCTATCTCCTGGTAGACACGACGCGGGCGTCGTGTCGCGCCTTCGGGAATGTCTCGATATGGGAAATCACCGTGGAGAGTGAATGGCAGGAGAACGGTCCGGCTATGACGAGCCGGGTTTATACAACGGCCACCGACAACTTCGTCGAGCAGGCTAATCCCATGACCACCGGCAAGGACGGCCGGTTCGGCTTCCATGTCGCCAACGGAAACTACGACATCCATGTCTCGGGGGCGAGGGGCTCGGTCAAGTACTCACTGACGGATGTGGCCCTGGTCAATCCCCATCGCCCGCATGCCATCCGGGGGGCATCAGGAGAGATTCCCCTTACCCTCGTCCAGAGCGGGGAGAAGACGAGCGGAGGGAACAACGCATTGAGCCTGGGCCGGCCGGGGTCCACGGACGCCAACAATCCGCCGACGCCCTACCGGATCTTTGTGAACAAGGGAAAACAGGGATGGGCGCTGACGCTGAACGCCGACTGGGATGAGAAGAAGGGCACGTGGATGCCCCGGCGGATTCGCAACCAGTCGTTCGTCTTCCGCATCAACGGCGAGGATCATTCGCTCGAGTATGGCAACGACTCCTTTACCAATCATGCCCCGCCCGTCATGGAGACCCTGTTCCGGATATCTGCAGACGGCGAGATATGGACCAAGGCCTTCGGGGGATACCACGGACTTGCGATGGAAGTGAAGAACGGGACCGGGCAAGGGCTGGCCGTCGGGAATGTGGTCGTATTGGATCCGTCCTCCCCCTTCTCGGTGATACTTCCGCGCAAGCGTGCCGATCTCAATCCCGCGGTGATCTACAAGGTGGAGGGCGCCCGGGTGTTCATCATGATCGCGGGTAGAATGACTCCGAATACGGGTTCTGCGGCGAGGCCGGGGGATCTGCTTGTCACCGAGGGAGCCGGCTCGGTGCGAGCGGTGGTCGGTGGGGAGGGAGTCGATCCCCGTGCGGTTCTGGGAACCGTGAGCGACAAGGCGCTTCTTACCATCATACGTTAGCAGGAGGCATGTCATGTTGAACCGCAATTGCAGTCAATCACGATGGCGAGGGAACCTGGTTCTCGCGGGTGTCGTGATGCTCCTGTGTGCCGGGAACGCATTCGGCAGGGCAAAGCATTACGGGCAGCTCTTCGGTAAGAGCGGTCGGCCCCGGTCGGGAGCGGAACTCTGTGTCTTCAGGGGCAGGGATCTGGCAGTCCTCTACCGCGATTCTGAGGGGAAGACCAAGCTCGAGAATCCCGTTACCACCGGCAAGGATGGCGTCTATTGGTTCTATGCCGACAACGGCCGCTACGCGATTGCCGAGAAGGTGGGGTCCGGCTACAGGGTCATCGACCCGGAAGCACACCTCTTTGACCCGGGTGAACCCCAGACGCTGACAGCGAGCTCCTCAGAGATCGCCCTGACCCTGACGCACACCCCTTCCAGGAAAGAGGAGACCGGGAAGGCTGATCCCAAGAAGGCCCCGACGGACACCTCCATCGTAATGCGCCGTGAGGATGGGCCCGATATCGAAAAGAAGGGGCCCTGGCGCATGAAGTACGTCGGCAGAGGCAGGGAGCCGACGCCACCCCGCGGCTTCCTGCTGCTATACAATACCGACCTCCGGAAGGATGAGAAGGGCCGGGAGTCCTGGGCCCCGCGCGATATGACGGACGTCTGCATCCTGTTCAAGATTACCCCGGCCAATGGCACAGGTGGCTGGGGTTGGGGGGGGTATTTCAGGTATGCAGTCGCGGAATCCGGTCCCGCTGGCAGCATTCCCGTCTTCCGTGATGCCGTGAATGTCACGGGCAGTCCCGTGAATACCGCCGGCTCGCTGCTGAAGGTGGGCGCGGGGATAGACAAGAACACCCGCTACTTCCGGAACCGCTATGGCAGGTGGGTGCCCTTCGCATTCAGCACGACCTACGGCTCGCCGGCACAGCCGGAACCGCAACGCTACGGTGAGGTGCGCGTGCTGAACCGCGCCGGGAGCTTCCGCAATGCGCCCGGGAAGGGGGCTCCTCATCCCCAGGTTGTCGCCAGCGGGTTCCTCTCGTATGCCGCGGCAGGGGAGTCCTTTGTGAGGCTGGCTCCCGGAGTGACGGTGAAGCCGGGCGACACCCTGGTCGCGTCTGCCCACGGCGGATGCGCCGAGGTGGATAATTCCGAAATGGACGTCAACAGGATTATCGGCTGGGCCCTTGAGAAGTCCGGCCAGACCTCGAAGGGCTACGTCTTCGTGGTTCTGAAGTAGGAGGAACTGAAAGATGAAACGCATTGTCATTATCTGCTCAGCGGTGTTCGCAATCCTTCTCCTCTGCCAGGAAGACGGGTTTGCGGGGACGAAGCATTTCGGGCGGGTTGCGGATCCTGTGACCGGAAAGGCGGTCAGGGCTGCGCAGGTTGTCGTCTGTCTTGCCGGCAGCAGGACCCAGGCGGAGATATTCTCGGACTCGAAGGGCGAGAAGCGCGCGCAGAACCCTGTTCTCACCGACGCGGGTGGGCGATACGCCTTCTATGCCCGCGACGGAAAGTACAGGTTGCGGATCCTTTCTCCCGGGAAGAAGTTGCTCTATGACCATGACGACGTAACGATCTGCGATCCCCGCAATCCGCGGACGATCAGGGCGGACGAAAGACGCCCGGCATTGTCTCTGGATACGCCGCCGAACGGGGGAGAGTTGAACCTCCCCCTGATGATCGAGAAGGTGGACGCCGGGGGGAAACTGCTGGGAGCGCGGTGGAGATATCAAACGCATAACACGGAAGTCGGATGTGGCCTCTTCTACAACTTCAGGAGAAGAGGGGGGTCGCCTGACGCCCGGGACCTGGCCCGGATAGACTCGGGCTCTGAACCGGTGATGACGTGGGGATTCAACGATGCCGATGACGGCATCTGCACGATTCCCGGCTTCTATCTCTCCGGCGGGGGTCTCTGGCTTGGAGATGCGCATATCGCGACCTTTGACCTGAGACTGCCGGTTCCCGGGAAGGACGACCCTTCGGGTGTGGCGCTCTTCATGGATGCGCCGGAGGGGCTGGCCAAGGGCGATGTGGTCGCCCTGGACACGAGTGCCCGATTGAGGGTGAAGCCGGCGAAGAGTCGCCGGGTGAAGGTGCCGTTCGTGGTGGCGAAGGTCGATGAGAAGAAGAGGACCTTCGTCATGGCCCGCGGACTGGCCTGGGCCAAGGTGACTGGAGAGGTGAAGCCTGGAGACATCCTGGTAACATCCGCCAAATCGCTTTGCGCCGAGGTGGATAACGGGAATACGGACCCCAGTCGATCATTGGGCGTTGCCGTATGCAAGCCGGTTGGGAAGAAGGTTCTCGTCCGTATCGGACGCATTGTGATGCCCAGGTAGGAGCGGGTGGAGATCTCAAGCGCGACGCGGACAGGGACTCGGAAGGAGCAAGGATCGACAGGAAGCAGGTTCTCTCCTGCAGGGGCGGTGCTCCATGCCGCGACTGGTAGTAATCAGGGGCCCTGCTGCCGGGAAGAGGATGCCGCTCTCCGGCGAGGCAATCCCTGGCAGGGACGCGGACGCGCAATCGTCATCAGCGTCACGCCGCATTACGAGCGACAGGCCGAAGGTTCAGTTCCCTCCGGCGCTCTCGGAACAACCGCCAGGCCGACGGGCAACGATCCACGACTGCGCTTCGGCCGGATCGTGGCCGTCGGACAGGTCAAATGTCTCAAGCGCCACGAAAGTCGATTCAAGTTCGCCCGGTTGCAGCACGTATGCGGGGTTGAAGGCCGGGGCCTTGACCAGGTGGTGCACATTGAAGGTCTTCAAAACGAGCAAGCCACCCGGCTCAAGCGCACCAGGCATTTGCGTCATGAGGTCACGGCTCAGGAAACGCAGGCAACAAAGCACCGCCCATGGCCCCGTCGGCAGCGGAGTTTCATCAAGATCGGCCTGATGCGTGGTGATCGCGACCCCCTCGCGTTGTGCCAGTCGCTGGCCGATCGAGAGCGCGGTCGCGCTGCAGTCCAGGGCGGTTGCCATCAAACCCAGTTTGGCGAGATAAACGGCCGCATGACAGGCACCGGCGGCCAGGTCCAGGGCCGTGCCGTCACCGCGCAGGCGATCACTATGTGCTTGGAGCAGGGGATCAACCTGTAAGGCCTGCCTGGGGTCAGCCTTACGGTATTTCGCTTCCCAGCGTTCTATGTCCGCGCGCACAACTAAATAAGGCCAGACCTGCGAAAAGCCTCACCAGAGATAAGAGTTTGCTTCTGCCATCCGCCGGGGTTGGCGTCATCGACAAGCCATCGACCCTTAGTTGACATGCGTAGTGTTCCCGATACTGACCATTTTGCTCTCATGCTTGTGGCAAATCTGCCAGCAAAGTCCAGATCCTGACTGCCAGGAATTCACTTTATGGAGCGGCGGGTTGCTGGGGCAGCGGATGCTCGAATACGGACGGGCGCCTGACGCGTTTCGAGCGTGCGCAGTGCCTTGCGAGGTCGGCACCGGCTGGAGAAGGACCTCCCTGATCGGGGTGAATGCGACCCGGCCGGAGGAACGAGCCAGGGGGCGTCCCGTTCTGTTTCGTCGACGAAGCACCGTCGGGAAAGTCCCGGGAGCCGTGACCGACAAGTTCGCGTGAGGTTACGGTTTAACGATCGCAGCTACCCAGTTCTTCTTGTCGGGAGGGGACAGCGAGACCTGGCCGCCGACAGACAGACGTCGCTGCGGACCGGGTTGGCCGGTATCGATATTGATCCAGTGAACGATCATCCCGGCCTTGGTGTCCGACAGGTCCAGCCGGACCTTGCCACCTGCCGGGAAGTAGACGACGTAGGCGCTTCCTTTGTCGCTGGCCAGATACGCCTCGTTGGCATCGCGGTCGGAGAGTTGCTCGTCGGTCGGCTGCACGGACCACAGCGGAACCAGTGACTCCAGCTTGCGAGCTGCCCGGATGCAAGTGACAGCCCTGTCGCTCAGCCCCAGGCCGGCGTCAGGCCGATGGAAGCGCATCGACGCGGCCCCGGCCAGCAGATGGCGCCAGAACCGTTCGATGCCGTCCTGGTCGGTGTGCCCGAACTTGTTGCCGTCAGCTCCATAGGTCTTCGTCGTGTTCATCGGTCGTGGCTGCCGAGTCAGGATGTTCCGCACGTGCAGGAAGTTGTCCCAGTGCTTCTGGCCCTTGTTGTGGTTGTTCTGCGACACGTCCACGAAACCGTAGAGCCCGGGATGATCGAACGTCCGCCGGTGACGCTTGGCCGTCAGGTTCCAGTCATCCCACATCTCGGTGACGTAGACCTCCTTGCTCGCCTTGGCTGCGCGGTTCTTGACGAACCGGGCCCAGTAGCGGCTCCACTCCTCTTCGCCGCTGCTTTCGTTGTCCATGCAGTAGAGCACGTGGTCATACTGTAACGAGTGGTCCAGAAGCTTCGTGACGAACTGCTGCTGGTATCGCAATACAATCTGGTTGTTTCGCTGTCCGGGAGTGGTGAAGAAGAACGGTTGCTTGTTCGCACCGGGATGGGCCGGGTAGCGGGTGCCGAAGCCGGACTCCTTGTAGGTGTAGTTCACGTTGTTGACGGGGTTGTAGGGATGAGCCTGCCAGTGGTTTCTGTTGGCGAGGTCCGTGTAGTCGAAGCGGTCCCAGATCTCGATCTGCACGAAAATCTTCCGCCTGGCGGATTCCCTCAACATCCGTTCGAAACGCGTCCAGTACTCGTCGTTCCAGGCGTTGAGGTCGTACTTGCCGTTCTCGAGACGCTTGAACGCATAGACCTCGGAACCCTTGTCCGGACGGTCGCTCATCGTGTTGCGGATCACGTTTCCGCCGGCGGCTGCCAGTCGATCGAGTTGTTCGAGGAGCGGCTTTTCCAACCACTGGGACAGATTGTCATCATCACTGCCACCCAGCAGGAGAACGGGCTTGTCGCGATAGCTCCAATACCACGGGTTCTTCTCCCATGGCCGTAGGGCCGACTCGGCTGGCGCCGCGGTTGCGAGCGAGACGAAGACTATCAACAGTGGTAATGCAAGGGAGGAGTGCTTCATTAGTTGGTCACCTGTGAAGTGGAAGGTTGTTTGCTCAGCGATTGTAGACGAATTCCCTCGCCCACGTGAATGCGATTCTCCGCCCACTGCCAGGAATTCCCTTTTTTGGGTGACGGGGTTGGTGGGAGGCGCAAGAATCGACGTTGTTGTCTCGACAGTTTTCCATTCCCGCGTGAGCCTGTCGTTACTTTAAGCAGTGGCCGACAACGACGCCAGATCCTCGAGACGCTTTCGGGGGAGGAGCTCTCCAGCACGATTTCTATGGTGCTGGGCTTGCATGCTCGCCGGGTGGTCGTCCGCCGAGGAGAGCCCCTCTCCGGCATCTCCGGGATCCACCGTCAGAACGGTCAAAGTGACAAAAACGACGGAGAAGATCACGATCGATGGTGCGCTCGACGAAGCTATCTGGCAGAGGGCACCCAAGATTGGAGACCTCAGGCAACGTCTTCCAAATCCAGGCGAAGCAGCCTCCGAAAGGACAGATGTCATTCTGCTGCACGACGCGAACAACCTCTATATCGGAGTGGTGGCATACGATTCCGAGCCCGGGAAAATCATAGGCACCCGGATGGCACGGGATGCCAGGCTGAATGCCGATGATCGCCTGGAGATTCTGCTCGATACCTTTCGCGATCAGCGGAAAGCGTTTTATTTCGCGACGAATCCAGCCGGAGCGCTTGTCGATGGTCTGGCCTATGGAGCCCGGGAACTGAATACCGACTGGGATGCGATCTGGGATCTGCGAACCAGGCGCACCGACCAGGGTTGGACTGCGGAGATTGCGATCCCATTCAAGAGCCTCAATTTTCCGAAAGGGAGCCCGGCCTGGGGATTCAATATCTCACGCAACATCTACCGGAAACTGGAGGAAGACGTTTGGTCCGGTGCCCGTCTCGAGACTCCCTTCCTCCAAATCTCCGAAGCGGGGAGAATCATCAACATGGGAGGACTCAACCAGGGAATAGGCCTCGACGTGCGACCGTTTGTGGCCGGCAGCTGGCTGCACAGCAGGGCTGCGGGGAACAACGATTTTGATTTCGAACCGGGTCTCGACGTCTTCTACAACATTACTCCCAGCCTGAAACTGACGGGGACCATCAATACCGACTTCGGGGAAACAGAGGTGGATGCCCGCCAGATCAATCTCTCCCGCTACTCGCTCTTCTTTCCTGAAAAACGCTCCTTCTTTCTGGAGGATGTGGGTGTCTTTGACTTCGCCAGCACGGGGCCTGAACCTCCCGGCGGTATTCCCGATACGGGGGCCGATGTGTTTCCGTTCTTCAGCCGGAGAATCGGATTGCTGGATGGACAGGAAGTTCCTCTCGATTTTGGAGCCAAGCTGACCGGAAAGGTCGGACGAACGGACATTGGTTTTCTCGGTGTCCGCACCGGCTCCACTTCCTTTGCCGAGGAAGAGGACTTTCTTGTCGGACGGATCAAACAGAACCTGCTTGAGCAATCCTACGTGGGAGGCCTTTTCACCTATGGCAATCCTGATGCGGGCCAATCAGGATCGACCTACGGCGCGGACATGCGTCTGGCAACGTCACACTTTCTCGGAGGATCCCGTAACTTTGTCTTCGATGCTTACGGGCTCATCACTGACAATGAGGGTGTATCCGGGGATAATGCCTCCTACGGTTTCTCTGCCCGGTATCCGAACGACAAATGGGATGCCATGGTTGTCTACAGGGAGATCCAGGAGAACTTCGATCCCGGCATAGGATTTGTACAAAGGAACAACGTGCGCATGTCCCGGGTGGCGGCAAGCTACAATCCCCGCCCCAAGGACTTCCTGGGAATCCAGCAGATGTTCCACGACATCTACTACACACGATTTGAGCGACTGGATACCGGCCAGCTGGAAAGTTCGGAGCTCTATGTCACGCCTCTGGATTGGCACTTCAAATCGGGTGATGCGATCCACGCGGCCATCGACTATGCACGTGGTTACGAACGCCTCTTCGAGCCGTTTGAGATTTCTCCCGGGGTTGTCCTTCCCACGGGTGAGTACAAAACCAATCGTTTCAGGGCGGGATTCGCAACTGCCCGAAAGCGCCCGCTCTCGGGCTCGTTTTTTATTTCCTATGGAGATTATTGGTCTGGATCAGCCGAACGGATTTCCGCTTCCATCGCATATAATCTGCCTCCGCATTTCACCTTCTCACTCAAAACCAATCAAACCTTTGCCCACCTTCCAGAGGGGGACTTCGATGCTCAGGTCCACACTTCCACGATCAGTTTTGCGGTGTCACCGCGCCTGACGTTTTCCAATCTCATTCAGTATGATAATCGGTCACGCAACCTGGGTTGGCAGAGTCGCGTGCGCTGGACCATCAAGCCGGGCAACGACCTGTTCCTCTCATTCAATCAAGGCTGGATAAACGAAGATCCGGGCAGCCTTCGATTCAACGCCCAGGATACAAAGTTGTCGACCAAGCTTCAGTACACCTTCCGGTATTAGCTCCGCCTGATCGACGAGTGCTTTCAAACACCGGATGCGACAAGAACGACAGTCAATGTCCCGGCGCGAGGCAAGTTGCCATCAGGCGGGGATCTGTCGCCGAAAGCCTATTGTTCCGCGGGGATGACTGCCGGGGTTGGAAGTTCCCGCGCGAGTCTGGTCCATTCAGCAGATCCATAAACGCCGGCCTTGGTGTAGTCGAACGGTTTGAAATCGATCTTTTCCGCAGTCGAAGCGCCCTTGCGGAAACGGAAGTTGAACTTGTCGGGATCGACGAATTGCGGGTCGGCGATCATCGACCCGGCATCATGCCCACCCTCCTGCCATGCCTCGAGATCCTTGCCTGCGAAGGTCACGGGTTTATCGGTGCAATTGAAGTAGAGATTGTTGGACATCTCGACCCTGATTTTCGTCCATGGCCCCTGCAGCAGGTTTGCGGTGCGGTAGAAGACAATGTTGTTTTTCAACGTGAATGACAGGTGCTTCTCGACGCGCGTGGCGCGGATCTGGCAGAGCTTGCTGAACGCGAGGATATTGTTGCGGATCATGTTTTCGCGTCCGTAATGCTGGTGAAAGGATCCGTCCTTGACGTTGTAGACGAGATTATTGGCCATCTCGATGCCCGTGCTGCCCTCGTCGGTATAAAGTCCCCATCCGCCGTAGGAGTATGACCACACGTCGTGGATGCGGTTGTTGTTGACTGTCGTGCCCTGGCTCGGGCCCAGCGTGTAAACGCCCCCCATATCGCTGAGCACGCCGTAGCCGATATGGTGAATGTGATTGAAGTCCACATGGTTGCGTTTGGCCAGCGATTCGGCGTAGCCCCACCGCCAGCCTACCGATATCCCCGTGTAGTAGAGGCGACCGATGTCGTTGTGCGTAACCTTGTTGTCGCCGCTCTGCCCTATCCAGACGCCAACAGCGCATGGAAAGATGTGCCCGGTCGAGTGGACGATATTGTTGTCGGCGGTGATGTGGCTCGTGCGCTCAGCGGCGTTCCTGGCGATCGATGTTTCACCGATCCGTATCCCGCCTGCGCCGGTATCATGAATGAAGGTCCGGCGGATCGCGGAGTTCTTGCAACCCTTGCGGAACCACACCGCATATGTCCCGACGTGCGCAATCTCGCAGTCTTCGATGGTGACGTCCTGGGCGCCGTCTGCGATGACGACCGCATCGATGGGCGAGGCCGCCTGGGAAGCTTCGAACCCACCGGGTGGCGTGAGGTATTGCGCGTGCTGGAACGACAGTCCTTTGATGGTCACGTGTCGTACGAGTTTCCCGGCGGCCGGCTCGCCGGAGATGACAATGAACTTCTCAAGTACCGGAGCCACTACTTCCGGAGATGTCATATCCTGCTTGTTCAGCGGTTTATACGATAGCACGCCGCTGCGGCTGAGGAACCATTCACCGGGCGCATCGAGGGCTCCCAAGTAGTTTTCCAGATGAAACCGCGTGCCCTTGCCCCACTTGTTCCACGATTTCATGCCCCTTCCGACAGTGACGACCGATTTCGATGCAGCATCCACGGATCCAATGAATCTGCGCGTATTGTCCCACTTGTGAAAGACCATCAGGTTCACGTCGCCCAGTTCAGGCTGCTTGATCGCCAGCAGGGGTTTGATGTCTTCGCTACGGAGTTTGACGGTCTGTCGGTGCGTGGGAGATTTCCGGTCACCGGCCCTTGGTTTGTTGAGTGTCTCTTCCTTCACCTCCAGGAACGACATCCAGGAAACATTTGGAGTCTTTGCGCGTGTCGCCCGCCTGCCATCGACGAAGAGTTGATCGAACCGCCATTCACCCGCCGCCACCTGTGGGATCGTTGCCTGCCATATCCCTTCCTCACCCCGTTTGAAGCCCGTGATTTTTCGCCCGCCCGAGAAAACCGGCTTGGCTCCGGTTGCTGCGCGGTAGGTTACCGGATACTTCCGGGTTCCGGAGTCAACGTTCGTCAGGACCAGCGTCCGGCGCATCTGGTAGCGCCCGTCAGCGACGATAACCGTAGCCGCCGAAGTCAGCGTGCCGTCGGGACTGGTCGCTTTGAGTGTTCGGATGGCGTCCCTCGCCCCGACCAGTGACGCCAGCGGACCATCGGTCTTGGCGGCATTTGGCTCGGCGATGCGCCCGGACCACTTGTCGTCGCCATGAGGGCTGACGTGGATCGTGATCGCCGCGGCTCTGGTTCCCGGGAGCAGCAACGCCAGCACCAGCAACGTTCGCTGCAACGCAGGATTAGATCGCATGGTTAAGATTGCCGCTGAGATTTTCATGGCTACGTGCCTTGTGTCGCCCCGCAGATTATGCGGAATCCAGCACCCCGGATCTTCTCTGTCTGCCAGGAATTCCCTTTTTGGGGCTGACCTGGACGGTGGTCCGGGAGGCGGGGGTGCAAAGAGGTGGCAATAGAGAGTATCATGGAACGATGGAGAGACGAGTCCTTGCCAGGGTCATGAATGGATGCCGAGCATGCGGTCGAGCGAATCGGCGGTTTGATGAATGAGAGCCTCGGGGTAATGAGGGTAGGGGTGGAAATATTCGAAGGTCAGGTAGCCATCGTATCCCGTTTCGTCGAAGGCCTCGATCACGGCGGGCCAGTTTGTGGTGCCGTCGAGGAGGGGGCGAAAGGACTCCAGCGAGTAGTCGGTGCCTTTCTTGGAGAATTCCTTGAGGTGAACGTTGCTGATGCGTTTTCCGAGTTGGCGGATCCAATGCTCCGGAAACTGAAAGATCATGATGTTGCCGGTGTCGAAATGCACGTTTATGTACTCGCTGTCGAAGGGGTCGACGAAGTTGTTCATTTCCTCAGGCGATAGCAGGAAACCATTGAAGAAGATGTTCTCCATGTTGAGTTTCACCTTCAGCTTTTCAGCCGTCGGAAGAAGCTTGCCGATAGCCTCGCGAGCCCGCTTGTCGCAGAGGTCGTTGGGGGTGGGGTCGTGGTCTTCGCGCCACGGCATGTGGACTGCGCCGGGTACGACGAGCAGGTTTTCCACACCGAGATCGTGGGCGGCCCTGGTCATGAGGCCCGCCAATTCCATGCCCCGTTTTCTCTCCTCCGGGTCATTGCTGGTCAACGGATAGGGCCAGAAGAGGAAGGAGCAGAGCCCGCTTATGGCGATCCCGATCTCCTCGGCCATTTTACGGATGGCATGGTAGTCCTTGGTTCCGCTTTTCGGGGAAAGATCATTATCGAGGTCGTAGTTCAGTTCGATGCCGTCGAATCCCGCGTCCTTGGCCAGTTGCAGGCATTCCCGCAGGTTCATCCTCTCGGGGTAAGGGAAGGCCCACTGGTTGATGGACTTCTTCATCTTGTAGCGTTTCGGTGAACTGCGTCGGGCGTCGGCTTTGCGAGGAGCGGCGGCAGCTGTGGTCGTAGTGGTTGCCGTTGCCACGGCACCGGCCGCCGCCGTGGCAGCCCACTTGAACGTGGAACGTCGAGACAGGCCGCCGGAAGGCGCTCCCCAGGGAGCGGAAAGCTTTGGTGAATCGTTCATCGCCTTTATTCTCCGGTTATCTGCCTGAGAGTTTCAGTGGTTGCCAGTCGGAGGCAAATAAGACGCATACATCAAGAAGGCCTTGGAGCGTTTTCATGATTTCCGAGCCCTACCATACGTTCGGAAGCAGGGGAAGCAAAGTAACGCCCGAACCCCGCACCAGGGGCCCGTTTGCCGGGCCGGACCGTTCAGGAGAATGTCCTGCGGATCCGGGGTTTCTCGTGTTTCTCGGCTTTCTCAATCGAATCGAAGTCGCCCTCCTCGCAGCAGCGGACGAAGCCCTCGGCGTAGCACTTGAGTTTGTCCCAGCTATCCCGGATGGATTGAGCTTCATCGGAAGTGATGGAATGATCGAGAGCAGACTTGGAGATGTGGCGGAGCAGCCTGGAGAACTGATCAACAATTTCGCTGGTGGCGGGGAGGACGTCGAAGCCTTCCCCGGAAGGACTGTCGGGATTGTGCACGAAGTAGCCGTCACATTTCTGGCAAAGCCACTCCACGATGCGGGTGTCTTCGGTCAGACGGATGATTTCGAGGAGGCGATCGAGGGGATTACGGCTTCCGCTACCGGTATCCGACTGCTCCTGGGCCCACTTGTATACAAGGGAGAGTGACACTCCCAGTTCGGCCGCGACCGCTTTCGGGCTTGTGTTCTCAAAGGAGTGCTTGAGGACCTCGTGAGATTTCATGACTGGGTTGCTGTCAGATTGCTGCTGGTTTGCCGGAACCCGCTTGGAGGTGTTCCATATGTTCGGCCGCCACTTCCTCGATTTCCATGAGGGAGGCGATGGTCGAGAGGCGGCGGCGGAGAGGTTTGGCGCCCGGGAAGCCCTTGCAGTAGGTCATGAGGCGGGAGCGCATGGCCAGCATGGATTGGCGCTCGTTGCCGTAGCGGTTGCTGGCGATGGCGAGGCGGCAGTGACTCACGATGAGTCGCCAGCGCTCTGTGATGGGCACGGGGGGCAATTGCTCCCCGGTTTGAAGATAGTGCCTGGCCTCCCGGAAGATCCACGGGTTCTGCATGGCGGAGCGACCGATCATGACACCGGAGACTCCGGTGGATTCACGACGTTTCCTGATATCCTGGCCGGAGTTGAGGTCGCCATTGCCGATCACGGGAATGGCGATCCTGCGGGAGCATTCATCGATGACATCCCAGTTAGCCTCGCCGCCGTAGCCCTGGGACCGGGTGCGTCCGTGGACGGAGATGGCCTGCATTCCGCAGTTCTCAAGGATGGTGCAGATTTCCGGGGCGTTGATGGACTGGGAGTCCCAACCGATGCGAATCTTGGCGGTGACGGGGACCTGCTCTCCCACCGCCCGGGCTACTTCGCTGGCCACCGAGGCAAGCACGGAGCAGTCTTTCAGGAGAGAGGAACCGCCGTTCCGGGACACGACCTTGTTAACGGGACAGCCGAAGTTGATATCGATGAAATCGGGTTGCTTCCAGTCTATGATCTTGCGGGCAGCCTCTCCCATGCGTTTCCCGTCGGCGCCGAAGAGTTGGACGCCTACCGGGCGCTGATCATCGGTGAACTCGGTGTATTTCCGGGTGCGTTCGTCCTGGCGGATAATGCCCTCGCTGGACACAAATTCGGTCACCATCACGTCCGCGCCAAGTCTTTTGCAGATGCTGCGGAAGACCACATCGGTCACTCCCGCCATGGGGGCGAGGTAGAGGGGAAAGGCGCCATTCTGGAACCACGGAAGCACAGAGGCAGGTTAAGCCGGAACCAGGGCGGTCGAAACGATTATTTCAGAAGCAGGCAGTCGGGGCGGTAATCCGGGGAGAAGCCTGATCCGGGTCGTGTCGTCTGCAGTGGCAATTACTCGAAGGGCTGGGGTTTCCAGCCGATTTCTTCCAGGAGGTCCTCCACGCGATTCCCATATTCCACGTAGCTCTTGTAGCACTGCTCCCAATTGGGGGCCTCGCCATCC
Source organism: Akkermansiaceae bacterium UBA7890 (assembly GCA_002501065.1). Classification (GTDB taxonomy): domain Bacteria; phylum Verrucomicrobiota; class Verrucomicrobiia; order Verrucomicrobiales; family Akkermansiaceae; genus Roseibacillus_B. Next base: position 4,279 of record DLRK01000037.1, on the reverse strand, counting down.
TGCACGTGGAAGACGGTGGCCACGTGGGGTTCGATGGCGAAGCCGCCGTCATAGCGCCGGGCCTTGAGGTCACGCAGGATGTGCTGGAGGTGACAGTCGCCTTCCCCCGGCATGGTGTAATCGGGTTCACTTTCTCCCACGCTGGGATAACGGCAGTCCTTGATGTGAATGTGGACCACGTGCTCCTTCACATCGTTGTAGAAACCGAGGGCGTCCTGGAACGGGTAAGGTTCGGATTTGGAGCGGTCGCGCTGGAAGATGGGGTTACCGGTATCGAATACAAGTTTGAGGCCGGGAACTTCCTCGATCAGGCGCAGGGAGTGCTTGGCGGAAAATCCGCCCCAGTTGGCACAGTTTTCATGCGCCACAACGAAACCCTCATCGGCGAAGCGCTGCTGGATGACACGCAGGCGCTTGAAGCGTTCTTCCTCGTGCTGCTCCTCCCCCCAGCGTTCCTGGGCGTAGGACATGATGCGGATGATTTTCGTTTCCAGGTGCTTCATCCGGGGGATGGCGCGCTCAATTTCACCCAGGGTGACATCGAAATCATCGGTGATTTTCTTTCCCCAGTTGCCAATAAGGGAGCCAATTTCGGGGACGCGGATCTCCTCCTTTTCGAGTAGTTTGAGGGCTTTGTTGAAATCCTTCTCGGAGAGGTCGTGGATGCTGGTTCCATTGATGGAGCGGGCAGAGATGGCGTTCCAGCCGATCTCCTTGGTCGCTTTGATCTGGGTGGCGAGGTCCTGGGCTGCTTCGTCGGCGAAACCGGTCAGATACATGCCGGGAAGGGAAGAGCAATTGTGGCAAACTGGCAAGAGTGAGATGTGGTCTACTTTTCCGCCTGCCTGGGGGGATGGGGCCTTGACCTCATTTTGGTGCCTCCAGACTGGAGCTTTGATCCAATCGAGGCCATCATGAGGAGGTGAAAATGCCGATGTTCGAAGGAGTTGTCCTCCTCGCCTTCACCCTTCCCGCCTCTGCGGTGGAGTTCGGCAAGGATGTCCTGCCCATCCTGAAAAGCAGCTGTAATAAATGTCACAGGGATGGAAAGGAGAAGGGAGATCTCAATCTTGAACCGCACAGGATCAGGAAGCACATCGGGTCCGGACTGCAGATCGTGCCGGGCAGGCCCAACAGCGGACTTTTCATGAAGGTGATTGAGTCAGATGACCCGGATAACCGCATGCCTCCCAAGGGGTCACGCCTGAGCGAGAAAGAGGTGAATATCCTCAAGCTCTGGATCACCCAGGGCGCCGAACTTGGCGATCAGGAACCTGTTCCGGCGGGGAAGCCCCCCTTGGAAGCCGTGTGGACGAACCAGGCCGGCAAGAAGATCAAGGCAGCCCTGCTCCGGGTGGAAGGCGACAAGGCCGTCCTCAAGATGGCCAACGGCAAGATCTACAAATACCCCATCTCCAACCTTGATGCGGAAAGTCAGAAGAAGGTGAAGGAATTCGCAGGGAACGTCGAGCAGGAGGGGTGAGTGCGGGTCATGAGGCTTCCGCCTTCCGCGGACCGTAATCTGACCGGGAGGGGAGGGGACGGAGAGCCCGGCCTTCAGAGCATCACTTTCTTGCCGTCATTCCGGGCGCTTTCGTAGATCGCGCAGATGAGGGTAACGGCCTTGCGAGCCTCAAGGGCATTGACGCTGGATTCACGCTTCTCCGCAATGGCGGTGACCACTTCCTCGAAGTTCTGCCGGTGTCCGTCAAAGTTGATGGCCTTGGGGTCATTGGCTCCCAGGCCGGCCTCCGAGCCTTTCATCATGGTCTCGCGCACCCCGGCATCGCTGGGGTCTTCGTCCACGAAGTCCCAGATCTCGAAGGCTTCATCAGCCAAAAAGACGCTGCCGCGGTCCCCGCACAGTTGGACGCGGGCAGGGTGGCCGTCCCGGGACCAGTTTGAGGTGGAACCCTCGATCACGCCCCGGGCTCCATTGGCGAATTCCACAATGGCGACCGCGGTGTCCTCGACCTCAATATCGGTGTGGGTCAGGCAGGCGGTGCTGGCCTGGACGTTCACCGCTGGTCCGGCGAGGTAGAGGAGGGCGTCGATGGTATGGATTGACTGGTTCATGAGGGCGCCCCCGCCGTCGAGTTTCCAGGTGCCGCGCCAGGCCGCGGAGTCGTAATAGGCCTGGTCGCGGTGCCACTTCACGTAGGCCGAGGCGGAGGTGAGGGTGCCGAACCGTCCGCCGTCAGCGGCGGACTTGAAGGCATCCATGGCGGGGTGGAAGCGGCGGTTGAGGACCGCGGCGAGGGTGACGTTGTTTTCCTCGGCGGTATTGAGCATCATGTCGATGCGCTCAGGAGTGATTTCAAGGGGTTTTTCGCAGATGACGTGCTTGCCGGCCTGCAGGGCGGCCATGGATGGATCAAGATGGGCGCCGGAGGGTGTGCCCACCGTGACGACCTGCAGTTCCTCGTCGGCAAGGAACTGGCCGAGGTCGCTGAAAGCCTTCGCGCCGAATTGTCCCGCGAGTTGCTCCGCAGCTTCCGCCCGGAGGTCGAAGACGGAGTGGAGTTCGCCGATTTTCATGGCCTCGATGGCCTTGCCATGGAACTGGCCGATCATGCCGGCCCCGATAATTCCGAATTTCATGAGGGTGAGGGTATTCGTTTCTCAAGGGGAAGGTGACTTAGCTGTGCGATTTGGATTTTCTGGGCAGGAAGAATCCGATCACGACTAGGATTACGAACACGATAATGAAGTACTTCCCGAGGGGGATAACGTTTTCGCCGACCGCCAGGGTCTTGTTCCATCCGGTCCAGCCAGCGGCCAAACCGGTGATGATACAGGAGATGACGAGCGGAATATTCCAGGCCAGGCGGGCTCTTCCAGTGGGGACCTGGTCGCCAAGGACCTTCTTGGAATTGATCATGGCGATGAATGCGAGGAAGGCGATGGGGAAGAGGACGTATCCGAAGGTAGAAGTGGTAACGGCGAGATAAGCGAGTGATTCGCCTTTCCACAGAGCGGGCCAGAGGACCCCCGTGGCGGCAAGGAGGGTTCCGATTTTGAAGGCCATACTGTCGCGGGGCTTCCCGGTGACCTCGCAGGCGACGAATCCGGAAATAAGCATCAGAATCGAGATCGTCGACAGCCCCATCGCGAGCACGCCGATGCCGAAGATCTTCTGAGACCAGAAGGAGTTGCCGAACAGCTTCTCAAGAGAAGCTGCAAGCTGGCCGGTGTCACGTTTGATGAGCATGGCGGCCAGTTTCTTTTCGCCGTCGGCCAGCGCCGTTTCCTCGCCGACGGTTTTGTTGCGAGCGCCGATGGATTTCGAGTAATCACCGTATTTGGGACTCGCTTGGACCACGACGACCTTGCCGCCCTGTTCTTCGATGAGTCCTTCGAATGGCTTGCCATGGAACTGGGATCCGGCAGCGATAACGACACAGCCGGTGGCCAGGATAAAGGGGATCATCATGGCGGTTACCAGATCGAAGCGGGAGAGGCCGCGATGTTTGCCGCCCCACTTACGGGCCTTGAGCGCCCAGGGCATGAGGAAGGTCATGTTGATTCCGACTGCGGCGGCCGCGGAGGCCACCATTCGTTCTCGCTGGGCGGCGAGCACCACGGAGTTCCAGTATTCCTTGGCCGCTTCGGTGGGCAGGGCGCTGATGATCTCGTTGTAGGCACCAGCTGGTTTCCAGAGAAGAGCAGGATTTGGAATGATGCCGCTGAAGATGGCTCCCCAATCGAGGGTTCCGGCCAAGCGGATGACTACCAGGAAGAAGGAAATGACGACAATTCCGACGAGGACCTTCAGGGTATTCTCGTAGATGCGGTAGCCGCGCCCCTTGCCGGATCCCAGGAAATTGATTGCGATCATGAGGCCGAGGATGAGAAACGAGACGATGTATTTGGTGCTGTCATCCCCTTTTGATTCGGCGAAGAAACCTGGAAACAGGTTGTTGGTGAGAGCGGCGTAGGAGAGGGAGTACTGGGGTAAAACCCAGATCATGTTGGCGAGCTGCGAAGCTGCGAGCCATCCCCACGCGAGGACGGGGTTGATTTCCTGGCGGAGGCTCTGGAAGGGAGTGCGCTCGGTGCTGAGGGTAACGTAGGCGATGGCCGCGAGGAGGATGACCCCCATGAGCATCGCGAACGGTTGCACCCAGAGCATGGCGAAACCGCCGATCACTCCGAGGAACAAGGCCCCGCCGAGCGAGCCGCCTCCCAGGGTGATAGCACTCTGCAGCCAACCCGGTCCGGAGAGCTTGGTGTAGACCCTGGCCTTTTGGAGGGGGCCCTTGTCGGCCACCGACTCGAG
>DLRK01000146.1 GCA_002501065.1 Akkermansiaceae bacterium UBA7890 | reverse complement strand
AATCTTCAGGATTCTCTAACTTTCCAGACGGGGAAACGGTTACATCTCAAGCTTTGAAAAACGTAGTGCCACCTTAGTGCCACCTTGGACGTTTTGCCGACAACCGCCATCCTCTCTAACTCATTAAGAGTAAGGAGGTGGCTCGGGGCGGAATCGAACCACCGACACAGGGATTTTCAATCCCCTGCTCTACCAACTGAGCTACCGAGCCCTGGCCAAGAAGCGTGGGCGGGGAAATTGCGGGGAAGGAACCGGGATGGCAAGGGAAATCAACAACCTCCCCGGTGATGCTGATTGACGAGGACCCGCCACCTCACCTTGCATGGACTACAGGTGTCACAGGAAGAGCAGCCCGGACGGAAACCTTTCTCCAATCAGGGAGCAGAGGCGAAAAAGGAGCTCACTTCGGTCGATCTCTGGACCTTCGTGATAGATGACGGCCCCTCTCTCGACCCCCTGCTGGATCAACTCGGAAAAGAGGAACAGGAGCACGCGGGGAACCTTCGTTTCGATGAGGACCGTCACCGTTACCTCGGTGCCCACCTGCTCCTTCGGAGAGTCCTCGCCCGACACCTTGGACTCCCCCGGGCGGATCTCGCCTTCGTGGTGAACCAGGGGGGGAAACCCGCCCTCGCTTCACGCTTTACGACACCCGAAGCACCGCTCCACTTCAGCCTCGCGCACTCCTCACGCATCGCCCTTCTCGGTGTGAGCCAGCTCGAACTCGGAGTGGATATAGAGCACCAGCGGACCATGCATGCCCGCGAAACCGTAATCCGACGACAATTCTCTGAACCAGAGCAGGATTTCATTCGCGAAGCCGGGGACCAAAGGGCCGCCTTCTTCGCGATCTGGTGTGCCAAGGAAGCCTACATCAAGGGCCTGGGCCGCGGACTGTCCCATCCCCTCCCTGAATTCAGCACCGTCCCACTCACTCGTGACTCCACCGGGATCACGGACTGGTCACAGGAGCGCCCCCGGAAGCGCTGGCATGTAGAACCCATTGACCTGCGACAGGCCGGTTACTCCGCCGCTCTGGCGACCATCCACCCGGAACCCCCGCTACAGCTCAGGAACGTTTCACTCACAGAGATCCAGGAAGGACTGAAGCCCCCCTGAACAAACCCACACAGGACTAATCCCCCGTTCCTCCGACCAGTTCCGCAGCCCGTCGGGCCAGGGCTTCGACACCACTCCAGTCCCCGGCGTTCAGGAGAGCCTTGGGCGCAAGCCAGGATCCTCCCACCGCCAGGATGTCCGGCGAAGTGGCGTAGGCAGTGAGGTTGCCTTCGTGCACCCCCCCCAGCGGAATATACCGCAGCCCGAGGTGACGGTAGGGCGCCGCGATGCTGGCAAGATACTCGAGTCCACCCATTCCTTCCGCCGGAAAGAACTTCAGCACGTTACAACCGGATTCCAGCGCCAGTTCAATGTCACTCGGAGTGGCAATGCCAGGTGCGAAGGGCAGGCCGATCTCCTGCGCGGCGGCAAGAACCCGCGGGTTCGTTCCGGGGGCCACTCCAAAGACTGCGCCCGCGGCCCGCACAGCCGGAACCTGATCTTCATGCAGAACCGTTCCCGCTCCCAGTATCATCTCCGGGACTTCTGAACCGATTCGCTTCATCCCCTCCAGGGCCCCGTCCGACCGCAAGGTCAGTTCCATGGCTGAGACGCCACCCGCCAGCAACGCCCGCGCGAGAGGAACGGCGTGCTCCTCATCCTCGATCATGACCACCGCCACGACACGACTTTCCCCCAAACGTTCGAAGACCGGATGCATGCGGTCCATCATCGCCCCCCGTTCTCCGGTCGCAAGACTCTCTTCTCCCGGACGCAGGGGGACTCCTCCGGTTCCACCGTCAACCGCTCGCCGCACTGCATCATCCTGTATCCCTGTCCCAGGCGCTCACAGGCAGTCACGAACTCATCCGGTTCCTCCGTGTTGAAGGTGAACATGTGGTAGTGACAGGGCACCACGGTCCGGGCTCCGATCGCCCGGCCCAGTGCGGCTGCTTCTGTTCCATTGAGATTCCCGGCCACCCTGCGTTCAGGCCTGTTTCCGTTGATGGGCAACAGTGCGACATCCGGTCTCCCGTCGAGCAACTGATCCACCAGTCGATCATGCCAGAGGGTATCCCCGCTGTGGTAGATACTGAACTCTCCGAAACCGACCCGGAAGCCGAGGAACCGGCACCGTCCCGACTCGTCGCGCTCCACCTCATTGTGAGCGGCCGAGATTCCCTCGATCTCCCAGGGCCCGCCGAATTTCCCAACGTTCTCATCGAGACCGAAATAATCCACGGGAGTCTCGCCCAGCCGCTTCCTGGCAAACTCAATGTTGGCTTCCGGAAGGACAAGGGTGATTCCGTTCGCAGCTCCGGCGAGAGCAGAGAGGGTCTCCCCGTCCAGGTGATCGGTGTGATTGTGGCTTGAGGTCACCCACTTCACGAAGTCGAGTCGCACGGGATCAATCGCCCGTTCGGTCATGCGCACGTGCGGTTTATCGGTCTCCGCATATTTGCGTGTGAGCGAGTCGGAGAGATAGGGATCAAAGAGAAGGAAATGACCATTCCACTTCAGCAGGAAACCACTCTGTCCCAGCCACCAGAGATGGAAGCATTCCTCACCACCCCCGGCTGAATGAATATCCGCCAGCAGGGCCTCGTCCTTTTGCAGGGGCGCAATCATGCCTCACACCCGGAGCCCGAGTTCTTCCCGCACGCTCCGCACTCCATCCACCATGTTGCATAGTTTCTGCCTCGCTGCCCACCGGGCCGTCTGGCTGAGACCGCAATCCGGCGCAAAGACAAGCCGCTCGGGAGAGGCATGTTCGAGGCAGGCCTTCACCTTTTCCGCGATCATCTCGGGCGTTTCGACCAGATAGCTTTTCACATCAATGATCCCGACTGCCACATCCATCCGTTTGGCCACCTCGCCGATCACCTCCAACTCGGCGTATTCCCGGTTGGCCATCTCAAGGTGCAACTCATCAACATGCAGATCGAGAAAGTCCGGAAAAAGCGGCGCGTAGCGACGATACCCCACCGGATGCCCTTTGAAATTCCCGAAGCACAAGTGCGTGCAGAGCCGCGTCCTCCCCGCAACCGACTCCACGGTCCGGTTGAAGATGTCGACGAAACGTCTGGTATCCTCCTTGTAGCCGTAACAACTCATTGAGGGCTCATCGACACAGATTTCCTCGCATCCCGCATCCGCCAGATCCTCCAATTCCTTGCGAATAAGGGGCAGAAGCGCCTCGGTGAGAGCAAAACGATCCGCATAGCGGTCACCCGGAAGGAGGCGCCCGCTCATCGTAAACGGACCCGGCACACTGACCTTCAGGGCCTGCCCCTCGGGCGCCATCCTTTTGAGCCGGCTGAACTCTTCCAGGGTCCCCAGTCCCCGCGGTGCTGAAAGGTCGCCGCACACCTCGTGTTTACCCCTTTGGTCGTGAGCAGGAGGCCCCCACTTGCGCGGCGACTCCGCCTCCAGCGAGATCCCCTCCAGGTGACCGTAGAAGCTCAGGTTGAAATCGAAGCGCGTCTGCTCCCCATCAGTGATCACGTCCAACCCCGATCGCAGTTGATCGCCGATGGCCGCCGCGGTGGCATCGTCCTGCATTTCCTCGATGTCCTTCGAGCCGAACTCGTCGAGGCGCCCCGAACACGACTCCAACCAGGCGGGGAAAGGATAACTCCCGACTACCGAGGTTCGCAGTGGTTGTTCCTTCATGATTCCTTGCCAAGGTTCTCGTAGAGTCTGGCCATGCCACGGGCGTGCTCATCGTAGGCAGCTTCAAAGAGTTCTGTCGAGCGCTCCCCTCCCACCGTGCAGGCCGCCGCGAGCACCTTGGGAGGCGCTCCGCCTTCTGTCAGGCGTTGCGCCACCTCCGCCTTGATGGCATTCACGAGGATAACCCCTCCTACTGTCGAGAGTGGAGCGACCTTCTCCCCAAGCCCCTCTACCTCCACTGCCGCGTCACCCACCGGAGCTCCGGTATCAAGGAGGTAATCCGCAAAGTCCGGGAGTTTCCTGCCGTCCTCCCGCTTGGCTACACTGGCCACCGAGTGCTTCTTGCTCACCATCGCAGCCACCGCCACTCCCTTGCCCTGCAATCCTTCAGCCATTTCCACCGGCACCACGCTCGTGCCGCTGGAGGAAATGATGAGGGCAGCGTCATCCGCGGCGATGTCGAAGTTACGCAGGATGCGCTCCGCAAAGCCGGGCACATTCTCCAGGTACATCGCCTGACGTTGTCCGTTAGCCCCGGTCGTCAGATTATGAAAGGTCAGGGATAATTCCACAATGGGATTCCAGCCGGGAAACGATCCGTAGCGTGGCCACATCTCCTCCACCATGATCCTGCTGTGCCCGGAACCGAAGAGGTGCACCATGCGACCCCGCAGGATGGTTTCCGCAAACTTGTCCGCCACCTGGTCGATGACATCACCTTGACCGGACACCGTCGCAAGCAGTTCCGAGCACAGTCGCAGATAATCTTCACATGCTTTCATCCCTTGTCGTATCGCTGCATTGCAAAATAGGCAGCCCCATAAGCTCCCGCCATGGCGCCAAGTGTGGCGCGACGGATCTCAACCCGCCCGCCGCCCGGGCGCCACTCAAATTCATCCATCCAGTTCTTCAGTCGCCCCTCGATCTCATCCCAGGCTTCGGAAATCCCGCCCCCGATCAGCACCAATTCAGGGTCCAGAACATTCACAAACGAAGCCACCGCCACTGCGAGAGCCCTGACCGAGCGTTCCCAGACTTCCAGCGCAGGCTCCTCTCCCTTCTTCACCGCCTCCACCAGTTCCAGGGTCGACTCGTAGCGTCCCCCGGAGCGTTCCCGCACGTTGTGGTTTCCGATCATGTCCTCCAGCGCCCCGGGCATCCCGCAGGTGCCGGGTTCACCGTGAAAGTCGAGTGAAGCGTGCCCGAGGTGGCCCCCCTTGCCAAAATGGCCGCGTAACAGGCGTCCCTCCGTCACGATTGCCCCTCCCACTCCGGTTCCCAGGGTCAGGAGGATCACATTCTGCACGCCCGCCGCCGCCCCCTGCCAGATTTCCCCCATCAAGGCCGCATGGGCGTCATTCAGGACGGTCACCGGGCGCGCCAGGGCCTCCGACCAGTCCAGGCCCTCCAGACCCTCCAGTCGTCCCGGCATCGATATAATCTGACTGGCCTTCCGGTTGGCCAAGCCCGGAGAGGACACTCCCACCACCACGCTCTTGCGGCCCTCCACCTCCTCGAAACGGGCAACCAGCTTGCGCACCTCCACCAGGAAGGCAGGCACTCCGCCTTCCCGTTCTCCATCCCGGGTGGGTGCCACCTCCTCGTGAAGCATCTCTCCACTCGCCAGATCAAAAGCCACCCCCTTGATAAGCGTGCCCCCGAGATCGATACCGATTCCAAGTGAATCCATGATCCTTCCTTCAAGCCTCCGTCACACTCCAACCGCCATCCACGCACAAAACCTGTCCAGTCACGAACCGCCCTGCCTCTCCCAGGAGGCACAGGACCGCACCATCCAGGTCTCCGGGCCTTCCGATACGCCCACCCTCCAGCGGTTGCTTCCTCCTGACGAACTCCATGATCGATTCATCCTCCCGTGCACGTCCCGACATGGGAGTCTCCACCAGAGCGGGAGCGACAACATTCACGCGAATGTCCTCCTCCGCATAGTAGGAAGCCAGCGACTTGGAGAACCCTTCAATTCCCGCCTTGGAAGCCGCATAGGCGTGTGCCGCAAAGTGCCGGGGGGAAGGAGAGAATCCCAGCACACTGCCCATGTTCAGGATGGCCCCTCCCGTTCCCTGAAGTCGAAAACGCTGAACCGCAGCCCGGTTAGATCGCATCACGGAGGTGAGATTCTGCCGGATGGTGTAATCCCACCCTTCATCGCTGAGTTCGTGCAGCGGACCATCTCCCTCCGAACGTCCACTTCCCCCGGCCACGTGATAAAGTCCGTGCAGATCACCGAACTGCTTGCAGGTGAGTTCAATCAATTCGCCAACCGATCCCGGATCCGAGGCATCCAGGCTCCGTCCCACAGCGTTCTCCCCCAGAGCCTCCAGCGCTCTGGCCACACTCTCTTCCGATCGACTACCGATCCCCACCCGCGCACCATTGCGAATAAGGGCCTGCGCAGCCGAGAACCCCAAGCCAGTCGTCCCACCTGCGATTACGTAGGTTCGCTCTGCTACACCGAAATCAGCCATGACACGGCCATTGACTGATACCCGGCCACGCTTTTCAAGCCTCTCCTTCCCTGCCAAAGGCGGAGGAAAGGCGCCGGGACCGGTTACCCTTCACCCGGCACCCGTGATGAATGGTGATGCAGAATCGGCCTCTCGCTTCCAGGATCCATCACCAAGGTGAATCGCGCCGCAAACTGCTTCTCCTCCCCGTCTTCACGGATGTGCCAATCGTAGATCCCGCTGATCATCTGAGGGGTTCCGGGGTCCACCTGCTCCCGCACGGTCTCATCCCGCACCGCCACCCTTACCTCCCTGCCATCCGTGATATTCACGAAGTAGGCTGCAATTGCTTCCGTGGTATTGAGAATCTCCTTCGCGAAGGTCGGCACGATTACCGCGCCTTCCCGGTAGAGTCTCCCCACATCGTCAAGAGCCCGTCCGTTTACTCCCTCCATCCAGCGGTCGAGCACCTTCCGCAGATCTGATCGATTGTCATTCATAAGGCATTTCTACTTCGTCGGTTCCCGGCTCATTCCGCACTCACCGTGCCTCCACCAACCCGGAAGAGGGGTGGAGATTCCCTGCTCAGCCACTCAATGCTGGTGGTGGTGATCAATTGTTGGGATTCGGTCGGCAGGAATTCCATCAGCGCATTGCGCCGACGGGTGTCAAGTTCTCCAAAGATATCGTCAATGAGATAAACCGGAGCGCTTCCCCGCTCCCGCTCCAGAAGCTGACCCTGCCCCAGTTTGAGCGCCAGCGCCATGGTCCGCTGCTGGCCTTCGCTTCCGAAGTCCGCCGCTGCGCTACCATTCAGGGTCAGAAGCACATCATCACGATGGGGCCCCACGACCGTTTTTCCCTGCCGTCGCTCCCGCTCTGCAGCCTCGGCGTAGGCCGCCGCAAGATCCCCGGCACCAGCCCCCCGGTAGGCCAGCCCCACCACCTCCCTCTTTCCGCTCACCGCCGACTGTGCCTCGTTTACCGGATCGGCGAGTTGCTCCACGAGGGCGGCACGGATCCGCTGCAGGATTCCACCATGTTCGATCAGGAGGGACGTATAGGCGGCAATCTGCTCCTCGTCCGGAAAGCGTTTCTTCAAAAGCAGGTTGCGGGCCTTGAGAGCCCGCTTGTAGCGGGTCAGGTGTCTTCGGTAGGCCGGTTCCAACTGGACGGCCGCAAAATCGAGAAACCGTCGCCGCGCCTCCCCCGGCCCCCTCACGAGTTCAAGATCCTCATTTCCCATCCAGACCAGCAGGCCACCGGAACTGAGATAGTCACCCTGGGATTCCACCACCTCCCCTTCGACCTGCAGTTCCAGGCCATTTGCCCCCCGCGTGACACGTCGCACCTCCCCCCAGCACTCCCCGGCCACTCCAAAGCCCTCCTTTTCGAAACGCATCAGATGCCCCATCCGGTGCGTCCGTGGGGACTGCAACCGCACCAGAACGCAAATGGCCTCCAGCAGGCTCGTTTTTCCCTGGGCATTCTCACCCACGAAAACCGCACTTTCCCCCGGTAACTCGAGATTCAGCGCCTCGAAACAGCGAAAGTCCACGAGGTGCAGGGCACGAATCACGGCCTATCTTTTCCCGTCTTCGCTCTCTCTTCAATTCGAATACCTCACTTTGCCCTTGAAATCATCAAAACATGAATAAGATTCGCGCACGTTCAGCGCGCAGCACCGCTCACTCCACCGGGGCCCATGCCCCAAGACCTGTAACCTCAGACCTAACGATCACCACTCATGATCGAAGTCAACAATCTCACTAAGCAGTTTGGTCACAAGATAGCTGTGGACGACCTCTCCTTCTCGGTAGAGAAGGGCGAAGTCCTTGGATTCCTCGGTCCCAATGGTGCCGGAAAATCCACCACCATGCGGATCATCACCGGATTTCTCCCCGCCACCCGTGGCGACGTGAAAATCTGCGGGATCCCAGTGGCAGATAAACCGGAAGACGCCAAACGAAAGATCGGCTACCTCCCCGAGTCCGCCCCCCTCTATGCCGATATGACGGTTGTCGGTTTTCTCCGCTTCTGCGCCAGCATCCGGGGATTCTCCGGACCGGCCCGGAAAGAGGCTGTCGATCGCGTGATCGAAACCTGCTTCCTGCAGACCGTGGTGCACCAGTCCATCGACACTCTCTCCAAGGGATACCGGCATCGCACCTGCCTGGCACAATCACTCCTTCATGACCCCGAGGTTCTCGTCCTCGATGAACCCACCGATGGCCTCGACCCCAACCAGAAACACGAAGTCCGGAAGCTGATCCGCGAACTTGGAAAGGAAAAGACCATCGTCTTCTCCACTCACATCCTCGAGGAAGTCGATGCCTCCTGCACCCGCGCCATGATCATTGACCAGGGCAAGATCGTAGCCGAAGGCAGTCCGGAGAGTCTCCGGACGGATGGAGACGGCTCCCTGACGGAACTCTTCCGCAAACTGACCACCTCGGACGTGGTCGCCTGAACGAACCACTTCTCTTTCCGCTGTTATGTCTGTAATCGGAATCCTCGCCATCCTCGTTCTCGCAGCCGTCCTGATCGGGGGCCCTCTTCTCGTCAGTAACATCCGGGCCATCTTCTGCCGGGAGGTGACGTCCTTCTTCACCTCACCGCTGGCTTACGTGCTGATCTTCATCTTCCTGGTTGCCATCAACGCCCTCACCTTCCTCTGGCCCGGCCGGGAACTGATTGAGAGTGAACAGGCTGCCCTGAAGGACTTCTTCTTCTACTACCATCCCTGGGTCCTGGCCTTCTATGCCCCCCTCCTCGCCATGCGCACGCTCTCCGACGAACACCGGCAGGGAACCATCGAACTCATCTCCACCATGCCGGTACGAACCATCGAACTGGTGTTCGGGAAATTCCTGGGCAGCTTTGTGCTTCTCTTTGCATCCCTCTTCTTCACGGCTTCGGTCTGGATCAGCGTTTCCATCCTGGGTGATCCGGATCACGGCCCCGTCATCTCGGGTTACCTTGGCAGCCTCTTCGTGGGCGGCACCTTCATCGCGGTCGCCATCGCGGTTTCTGCCCTCACCCGCAGCCAGGTCATCTGCGTGGCAGTCTCCATTCCCATCTGCCTGATGCTCTGCATTATCGGCTTCGATCCGGTGCAGGACTTTTTCGCGGACAGTGGCGTCCGCTTCCTCGCCTTCATTGGCGAACTCCTCGCTTCCATCAGCGTGATGCCCGCCTTCGTGGATTTTTCCAAGGGCCTGATCGAGCTCCGCTACCTCTTTTACTTCGTAAGCATCATCGCACTCTGCCTCTTTATCACCACCACGGTTCTCCAGAACAAGAGAGCCTGAACACCGAACGATATCTCTGTCGTCATGAAAGCATTAGATAGATGGAAGACCTTGGGCGTTATCCTCCTCCTCTGCCTGTTGGTGGCCTCCCTGAACGTAATCGCCAAGCGGGTGGCCACCGTCCGGTGGGACACCACCGAAGGCAATGTCTACACCCTCACGGAGGGAACCCGTTCCATCCTCCAGAAGTCCAAGGACTCCGGTCGACCGGTAACGATCCGGTTTTACATGAGCGACCCCGAAGATGTCCAACTGCCCAAGAAGTATGTCGACTACTCCAAGCGCGTGAAGGACCTCCTTGAGGAATACTCCAAGGCCTCCGGCAAGGCTATCGTGGTGCAGACCTTCGAACCGAAGCCCAACTCCGAGGCGCAGGACGCGGCCGAACTCGACGGCATCCAGCAGCGTGATCCCCGCATGGACATGCCGCAAAGCTCCAACCTCGACGACTACGACTACAACCAGCGGGCCAGTCAGCCTTATTACTTCGGCCTGTCAGTGAGCAGTCTTGAAAAGATCGAGACCATTTCCTTCCTCAACCCGGAACTGGAGAAGAAACTGGAATACCAGCTCTCCCGGGCCATCAGTTCGGTCACCCGCACCTCGAAGCGCAGGGTCGGCCTGCTGGAAGGCACCGAGATGGCTCTGGGAGGTTCCCCGGGAATGATGGGCGCACCCGGGCGTCCCCCCTCGGTGATCTACCGTCACCTCGCCCGGGATTTCGAGATCGTCAACGTCCCCTTCGACGTGGGCCCCATGAAACCCGGTGACACGGATCACCCCTTCGCAGGCCTCGACCTCCTCCTCATCGTCCACCCCGTCAAGATCAACCGACCCCAGTCGCCTCAACCGGGAATGCCGCCCATAGGCAATACCACCCTGGAGCTCCTCTCCAAGGAAACGCAGTATGCGATCGACCAGTATCTGGTGAATGGAGGGAAGGCCATCGCCTTCCTTGATAACCAGCATTTCGTCTCACGGTTCTTTGACATCTATTCCGCCAAGCTGCCCTTCACTCCGCAGGATCGTCACCCGCAGTGGTACAAGGAGCTCTACACTCTCTTTGAGACCAACGGATGGGCGCACTACCGCTCCGGACTCGATGACCTGACCTCGTCCTGGGGCGTCACCTTGGGAGGCACGGACCAACCCATGCTCTATGACCCGAAGTACTCCCGACCGGTCATGTTTGAGCGCCCGCTGAATCAGATGCTGCAGCGCGAATTCCGTCTCAACCGCCTCCTTGGGCAGATCCCGAGCCGCCAGGACCAGCAAATGATCACCCAGCCGCTCTTCCGCGGAAACGGCCTCATGGCCAAGTTCGAGAACGAGGCCCTGACCGCCGATCATCCCGTCACCCGTGATCTCTCCGCGATCCAGATGGTGGATCCCTCCCCCATCGTGGGCAAACCCGTGACCGGTCTCAAGATGCGCACCCTTGTAAGCACCTCAGACCGTGCCAAGTCCGTACCGGGCGACGCGGCTCACATCCTTCTTGGTCAGGGCGCCCGCCAGGAACAGATCACTTCCAACTTCCAGTCCGCGAGCTTCAAAACGAAGCGCTATCCCGTCGCTGTGATCCTCGAGGGCAAATTCAAATCCGCCTACCAGGAGGATCCCACCAAGCCCGATCCTGCCGCAGAAGCACCTCCCGCGCCTATCAACCCGGCACCGGTCACCCCTCCCGTGAGGGCTCCGCTCCTGCCCGAGGGTGCTCCCGATTCCACCAACACTCCCACCCCGGAACCTGCTCCCG
>DLRK01000060.1:16763-20621 GCA_002501065.1 Akkermansiaceae bacterium UBA7890 | reverse complement strand
CCAAGAATTCCTGCCAATACTTTCTTGTCGGCGCCCGGGAGTTGTCCGCTGGCGGGCGCGGCGGCCACGGCCGGGGGCGCCTCTGGCGGGGGGGGCGGAGTATCCTCGGATGGGGCGTCCTCGGGCGGAGCGTCTTGTGGGGATGGAGTTTCTTCTGACATGGGGGCCCAAGATATCTTCAGGCTCGAAACCCTGACAAGCTCAGAGGAGCAAAAAATCGCGACATGATGGTCTATCAAGATGAACCTGCCATGTTTGCAGGAAGTCACCGCGCGCAAACTACTGTGGGCAACCTCCTTCGACTTTTGGATCGAATTCCGCGCATCCATCGCGACACTGCGGCCCTTCGCCGTGAAGCCCACCCATATCCTTGCCGAAACAAGCACGCCTGAGGGCGCTCCCCTCGCCCTGGTGGAGCATGACGGTGAATTCTATCTCCAGTCGGCCGGGGTCCCGCTGCAAAGCACCTTTGCCCACAACGGGGCCGCGGAATTGGGCCGCCTTGCCGCTCAGCCTTTCCGCGGTGCTCGCCAGCCTCGTCTCCTTCTGGCCGGGCTGGGGTTGGGTTACACCCTGGCCGCCCTGCGCGAGGCCCTGCCGCAGAAACGGGCGGTATTTCAGGTAGCAGAACCGATTCCGGACCTTCCCGGCTGGCACCGCCAGCACCTCACCACGATCCATCCCGGACAACTCGAGGATCCCCGCCTGATCGTCCACAGGGAGGGCCTTCCAGGCGCTTTGCGCAAGGCGGGAGAAGGGTTTCAGGTCATGATTATTGATGCCGAGGGCTCCTTGCCGCAAGCGGGAGTGACCGATCGCAAGGGAGTTCCCCACTCCTCCTTCTTGCACCGTGCGCATTCTTCGCTAAGGGAGGGGGGCCTTCTGGCCATCTCCTGCCAAGCCAACCCGCACTCTTTTGAGCGGAAGCTGCGGCAGGCCGGTTTCGATGTAGCTCACGAATTGGTGCCTACTTCGCAAAAAGGGAAGCAAAAGCAACGTTCTACCATCTGGCTGGCCCGCAAGGGCGCCTACCAAAAACGCCGCTCCTCTACTGGAGCCCCAAAGAAAACGTCCGACTCATGAAACCGTCATCACTATTCCTCACGGCCTTCCTTGCTCTCCCCGCTGCATTTGCGGGGGAATTCAAGGTGGAGAAAAAGCCTTTTAAAGCAACCGTCTCCCTCGACGGCGTGTTCCTTCCCGACAAGGTCCATCCCCTGAAGATCGATCCCAAGGTCTGGGCCGACTTCACCATCAAGGAGCTCGTGGGGCAGGGAAGCCCTGTCAAAAAGGGAGCCCCGGTGGTGGTCCTGGACACCAAGGCCATCGATCGCCAGCTGGCCGATGACACCGACACCACCAGCTTGCGAAAGATGACTCTGGGCGTGGGCGAACTGGACCTCGCCAACCTTGAAAAAACCACTCCCTGGCAATTGGAGGCTGCCGGGCGGGCCTACGAGCGCGCCAAGGACGACCACGAATATTTCGTAGAGGTCGCTCGTCCCCTGCAGGAGGAGTCCACCGAGCGCAGCCTTCAGAGTGCCGAGCGCTATCTCGAGTCCGCCACCGAGGAACTCAATCAACTCCTCAAGATGTACAAGGAGGATGATCTCACCGAGGAAACCGAGGAGATCATTCTCAAGCGCCAGCGTTATGCGGTTGAATCCGCCGAGTTCCGCCTCAAATCGGTCAAGCTTTCCACCAAGCGGAGCCTTGAGGTGGCCATTCCCCGCTCGGCCATCGACCAGGAGCAGGCTCTTAAAGACGCGGAGGTTCTGTGGAAAACCGCCCGTGAGAATCTTCCCACTGCCCTCCAGCAAAAACGTCTTGAGATCAAGAAACTTCAGCTGGAAGACAAGCGGGCAAGCGAGAAATCAACCGAACTGAAGGCTGACCGGGCTCAAATGGACCTTCAGGCCTCCGCGGACGGACGCATCTACCATGGCGAAATTAGCAATGGTCGCTGGAGCTCTGCCACCGCGGCAAAGTTCATGAAGGTGGGCGGCAAGATCCCGCCACGCATTATCTTTGCCTCTCTCATTCCGGCCGACGCCGCCATGCAGCTCGACGCATTCGTGGATGAGACCGCCATCGCGAAGCTTAAGAAAGGGCAGAAGGGCTATGTGGCCCCGGTTTCTTCTCCTCGCTCCCGCCTCTCCGTGGAGCTGGCGGAGGTGGCCGATCACCCAGCCGTGGACGGGAAATACCATGTCGTGCTTAAGGTTAGCGCGGGCCCCGATGGTCTTCACCTGGTTCCTGGAATGAAGGGCAAGGTCAAGATCACAACCGGTGATGAAGGCGATCGCCTGGCCATTCCCGCCAACGCCCTGCACGAGGAGGCGGATGGATCCTACTCGGTCAAAGTAAAGGGAGAGGAGGGAAAGGAAAACAAGGTGGCGGTTGCGGTGGGAACTGAATCCAACGGGAAAATCGTCGTTCTCTCCGGCCTCGAGGAAGGGCAGGTCCTCATCACTCCTGACGCCCCGGCCCCCAAGTCTGCACCTCAGAAGTAGCAAGACCATGCGCGCCTTTGTGATTCTTCTGGGGGCTCTGGTCCCAGCCTTTGCACTCGGACAAGAGCCGGAACCGAAGTCCGGGACCGCCGCGGAAAAGCCGTGGCTTTCCGAGCTCCCTCCCCTTCCTGAAATCGAGCCCATCACCGGTGCCCAGATTGATGCTTCCATCCGGCGCGGAGCAGATTTCTTGATATCAAGTCAAAATAAGAACGGTTCCTGGGGTTCTGCCACCATGACCAAGGGGCTGAACATCACGGCCCCGATTCCAGGGGCGCATCATGCCTTCCGGGCCGGTTCAACGGGGCTTGCCCTGGAGGGGCTTCTTCGCTCGGGTGACCGCCGGCCGGAATCGGTAGCCGCGATCGAGAAGGCTGAGGCCTGGTTTCTCAAGGAACTACCCCGGCTCCGGCGGGGCACGGTCGATACCATGTATAATATCTGGGGCCATTCCTACGGAATAAAGGCCCTGGTGGAGCTCTATCGCTACCGGGAGGGCGATGAGGCCAAGCGGTCCGCTCTCAAGAACCTCGCTCAGACCCAGGTGCAGCGCCTGCAGCGCTATGAGGATGTTAACGGAGGCTGGGGCTACTACGATTTTGACGAGGCCACCCAGAAACCAACCGGAATTCCCACCAGTTTCACCACGGCCACCGTCATGATGGCCCTCTACAAGGGCCGGGAGGTGATGGATCTCGAACTTCCCCCCAGAGAAGTGGAGCGGGGCCTTGCTTTTCTGCAACGCCAGCAAACACCCGACTTCGCCTACGTATATTCCAACAATCATCGCTACCGTCCCCGCTACAGCATCAACAGGCCCGGAGGCTCCCTGTGCCGGTCCCCTGCCTGCAATGTGGCCCGTCGGGTCTGGGGCGATCCCGGTCCCACTGACGAAATCGTCAAGGTCTGGCTCGACCGCCTCATCCTGCGCAATGGCTGGGTCGACATTGCCCGCAAACGACCCCGTCCCCACTCAACGCACTTCGCCAATTCCGGCTACTTTTACTTCTATGGGCACTATTATGCCATGGACTGCATCGCCCTTCTGCCACAAACCGACAGGTCTGTTTATTATCAGCATTACGCGAAGATCATGCTTTCTAAGCAAGAGAAGAACGGTTGCTGGTGGGATTATCCTCTTTACAAGTATCACTACGCCTACGGGACCGGCTATGCGCTGTGCGTTCTTGCTGAATGCCGCAAGGGAGCGAAATGATCTTATCAGGAACGGAGCCAGGGCCTCTCCCCAAACCAATCACTTGATATCAAGTGATTGGGCCCTTCCTGGCTCAGAACCCTCTCGTTGCCGTTAGAGGAAACCGTCTGGGATGGATCACCCCAGGGA
>DLRK01000060.1:4565-16419 GCA_002501065.1 Akkermansiaceae bacterium UBA7890 | reverse complement strand
CCCAGGGAGGCGCCCGAACCGTCATTCCGGTAGAAGGGCGACGGGGCGGAGGCCCGAGGGCCATATGGCGGGGACCCTTCCCCCGGTCCATTACCGGAATCAGGCAGGTGCTTGTCCTTAATTGGTTCCTTCCACCCTGACGTTATCAATGGAAAGCCCACTGAAGGCATCCGCGCTCCCATCACTCCCGAAATTGAACTCAAGAAGGACCCTTTCGCCGAGGGCCTCGGGCACTACCGCGATCCTCTGCGTCACGTAATCGTCATCCAGGGTGTTCATGCCGAGGGACGTCGCGGGTCCTAGTTGCACCTGATCGGCGGCGCGCAGGAAGCGAACCACCGCGGTGTCCCCGAAACCATCCGCATCCCGGAAGGCCTCAAAGGTCAGTTCGGCTCCGCCCACCCCGCTCAGGTCGATCGCGGGCGAACGGAGGGAGATATCGGAATCAGGCCCGTAATCGCCGATGTTAGTGCTCCAGGCATTGGCGGAATCTTCCGCCCCTGCAAGCGGTCCGGTGCTGCCGGCGGGAGTGCCCAGTTCCCACCGGGTGTTGCCGTCGGGGTCATTGACCGTGGTGGTCCAGTTTCCGGGACCCGCCTCAAAATCATCCGAGAAAAGCGGCGGAACGGGTCCCGCGACCAAAGCGTAGAACCGGAGAGGTTCCGTGGGCCTGGCGACGCGATGCTGGTTCAGCGGGGGTGTGGCCGCCAGATTTTCCAGACCGGGGACGACGGCCCAGGTGTTTGGATCCGGACTTGTCACCGGGTCATCGGTGCTCACCACGGAGTAGGCCTCGGAGGCGGAGCTGTTCCACTCGAAGTCGAGGTTATCCCCGCCGTCGTCGCTGGAGACCTTGAACTGGTAGGTGCCCGGGTGCAGCCCGATAGCAGCTCCCTCAAAGTAATATTCCCTGAGAATGAGACCTGAACGGTCCCCGGAAACAGCAATTCTCGCCCAGCCCCTGTGCCCATCCATTTCAAACCCTATCCCCCTTTCCCCGGCACCGCCAAACTGCCCCATCCAGGCCGCTCCCCCCCAACCGATATAGCCGCAGTAAACCCGGATATCCTCCCCGTCAAAGCTTCCCGAAGAACCAACCTCCTCGCCATTTGAAAGGAAGTGAGGATTGTAGGTGCTGATCCCGGCATGCCCCGGATCAAAATTGCCCAAGATCGCACCATTGGCGGCTGCCTGGGCATACATGCCCACCACCCAGTTGCCCCCGCCATTGGGCCGCAGCTCGGTAGTGAAGGCGATCGTGTTTTCGGAAATAGCATCAGCCGGCATGGGGTTGTCCTCCGCAGTCGGGTACAGGCCCCCATTCGCTCCAAAGGAGACGGCCGTACCCAGGCTGCCATGTCCTCCCCCATTGTATGTCCCGTTCGGATTAAAGTATTGGTGGGTCCGGGTAATTTCGGTGAACACCTCCCCGGTATAAGGATCGAAGGCCAGCAGAACGGCCCCCTCATTGTCCCAGCTCTGATCGCCAAAACCGGAGACGGGCGGGGCACGCCATGGGCCATGGGAAATCCAGTAATCGTAGGAGGCCGAACCGATCCCGGCAGTGGCGCCACCATCCGTGTAGTCCTTATGAGTGCCTCCTTCGCCGACAACGCCATACTCAACTTGAGCGGACATCGGAATATTCAATGCCAGAATTGCCATCCCAATCGGCGGTCCCATTCTCATGATCGAAAAGAAATAGATGGGAAGACGTGGTGCCTGCTAGAAGTTTAAGTCGGAACTTTGCCTCCCATCCTGGGCCAGAGACATCCGTTTCCGTTCGCTCATCCGGCCTAAATCTCCACGGGTCAGGCCAAGTTTAACGGGAAGCCGGCATGTCCATACCAACAGGTTGGTTTATTATTAATTCCCCTTAAGGAGCGGGGCCCGGCCTTCAGGCCCCTGGTCATCAACCCCGCTTCTTGCAGGGCTCCACAGCAACAAGAGATCGAGGCTAACCTCTTGATACTCACTCACCCCACTCTGCCAACGCCATTAAGCTTGATGTCAAGACACCTGGCTCGGGAACAGCGAGCCTGTTCCTCTCACGATCGGCAACAGATAAAGAGGTCTCTACCCAAAAAGCCATCCGGGCGGAATTGCCGGCCACGCCGTTCAGATGGAATTGGGCCATGGATTGATCATTTCTTCCTCCTGCCAACGACTTCCCTCTCGCCTCTTCCCGCTCTTTCTGCTTTCCACAGGGGCAAGGAAGAGATGTCTGAAAACACGCGCGAGGAATTGAAACTGCTGCTCTTGGACAAGTCCGTCCGGACGGGGGAGTTCACCCTGGCCTCCGGCAGGAAGAGTGATCTTTATGTCGATTGCCGGGTGACCAGCTTTGATTCACGGGGTGCTCGCCTTATCGGGGCGGAAGGGTGGCGGGCCGTCCGGGAAAAATTGTCCGCCAACGGCCTGAGCGCTGCGGCCATCGGCGGCATGACCCTGGGGGCGGATCCCATTTCTCTTGCCATCGGCATGGAGTCCGCCCGACGGCAGCCCGATGATTTTCTCCAAGTCTTCACTGTCCGCAAGGAAGCGAAGGGCTACGGCGTGGGCCGCCGGATTGAAGGCAACTTCTCCCCGGGTGATTCCATCGTGGTGGTCGATGACGTGATCACCACGGGCGGCTCCACCCTCAAGGCGGTTGACGCTATTGAGGCCGAGGGCGGCAAGGTGCTCTTTGCCTTCGTCCTGGTCGATCGCGAGGAGGGCGGTCGTCAGGCGCTGGAGGAACGGGGCATTGAAGTGCTCTCTCTTTTCACCCGCACCGATCTCCTGGGGAGCTGATCCGGCTTCCTCTCCTGCACCTTCGCGAAACCTGTCGAGGCGTAACACCATGTTCTTTTCCTATTCGCAGGATTGGAATTTGCGGACGTGGCAATCGCGGGGACAGTCGTCTTGAAGGATCCATTAATATTTTTTCTTCCTGGCGCAACAGGGTGCTCTGCCTCCAGCGCCGTGGGTATGCCGTTGTCGCCTGGGTCCGCTCGCCCCACCGGACGGGGACAACGCCGGGGGAAGTGACAGACCAATCACGCCTGATGCACCCAAGGCATGGAGAAGCCCTTCTACAAGCAGCCATTTGGATCGGCAATGCGCCTCAATTAACGCCGAGGGAATCACTTTAATAACTCGAGGTTCTTTTTGATCATGTCTCTGGAGAGTGCTTGAGTTTCGGCGATTTGTTAGAGGGTCCTGGGCGGGACGGGGGGCAGGGAGTCCTTGGCCCAATGAGACATCTTCGGCTTGGCGCTCTTCTGCCCATCAGCAGCGACAATGTTGAACCAAGCGTCTGCGGTAACATGGTCTGAGCCAACATACCGATGTCTCCCAAATTTTAATTGGGCATTGGCATGACCCTGCTTCCCCTGAATAACCGCAATTCAAAGGCAGTCCCTTCTCGGCTTCTGCGGCTTTCCCGAGGGCAGAGAATTACTCAGTCCTAATTTTTTAGCTCCCGCGTCTCTGCCGAAACCTGCGGTTAATTGGAGCCGCGAGAAAGGCAATCCACTATTATTAGGATTTCCCCCGAGATTGCTTCGTCGAGAGTAAGTCCCGCCGTTACACCCACTGTCGATTTAACCGCCGCCAGAGGGAGCTCATGTTTTCTATCTCGACTCCAGAGTAGCACCTGAATAGTTGGGGCTCCCGGGCCGCCTGACTAATCGCCTGTTCCTTTCTTCGCGACTTCGGGCCATCTTCCATTCCCGCACCCCTGCGATTCGTTTTCATTTCGGAGTTGCCCCCACCCAATGGATTCCCGCGAGTAACCACCAGAGAAAAACCGTCCTCTCCTTCCCGGGCCTGAACCTGCGGCCCGAGATCTTCCCCCTCTTTCTCGTCCCTCCACAATCGTTCCGGGCAATTGCTAACCGTCCCTGAAAATGACGAGACCCGGATCCTGCTGTTAGTCGCTGTTAGAAGAAACTGTTAGATCCCGGAGTGTTTCCCTGGCGTGCCGGCCGGAAGACTCTCCGGATCGCTGCTGTCGCCTTCCAGAGCCGTCCCTGCCGGTCCTCCCGCAAGACCTGCCACTTTTCCTGGGGGCGCCATAACCTCCCTAGTCTCAACATGTTATGGCCTCCAGGGGGCGGCCGCGCCAGGTTCCCATCCCGTCAACTCGAGTTCGAATTCCGCTCCCCGCGTTTCCCTTGCCCTGCCTACTCCCGTCCCTCCCTTGGGGAGGTCCCCTTTCGCGACGTCATTGCCTCAACCTCTCGCTCTTCCTGGGGCCTTAATCAACAGTTTCCTTTCCCCGAAAAGGGCTGCGAGGCGGGATCGTGGTCCCGAAACCCCCTCTCCGCATCTCCCATTCACGGATGCCGTTCCACGTGGAACAGTTTCCTTGAGGGGAAGTGATCAGGCTGCACGAAGAATTTCCTCTCTGCCCCGGCCCTTGAGTTTCGACCTCCAAATGTTAGCCTCTGAAACTCTCCGAGGACTCCATGTTCCGCTATCCCAAAGAATACGATGTCCTGGTCATTGGCGCAGGACACGCTGGCCTGGAAGCCGCCTTCGCCGCCGCTCGTCTGGGGTGCCAGGTCGCGGTTCTGACCCAGAACCTCGATACGATCGGCCAGATGAGTTGTAACCCTGCAATCGGGGGTCTTGGGAAGGGGCACATGGTTCGTGAAATCGATGCCCTGGGCGGGGCCATGGGTCTCAACACCGACGCCACCGCTGTTCAATGGCGCCTTCTCAATGCCCGGAAAGGTCCCAGCGTGCGAGCCCCTCGCGCCCAGTGCGACAAGAAGGCCTATCAACTGCGCATGAAGCACCTCCTCGAGTCTGCCTCCGGCATTGACATCCACCAAGGCAACGCGGTTCGCCTCCTCGTTTCTGGCTCTAGGGCCAAGGGCGTTCAAACCAACCTGGATCTTGAGCTCAGCAGCCGTGCCGTCGTTTTAAGTGCCGGGACCTTCATGCGGGGACTGATGCACATCGGTCAACAGCATGAGCAGGGTGGTCGCATGGGCGATCCCATCACCACCATCAGCGACTCCCTCCGGGAGCTGGGCTTCGAGGTAGAACGCTTCAAGACAGGAACACCCTGCCGGATTAATGGCCGCTCCCTTGATCTGACCCGGTGTGAGCGACAGGACGGTGATTCTCCCCCTCCCCTTTTCAGTTTCCTGGCTCATACCATCTCGAAGTCCCCGGACGATCTTTTCACCTTGAATTCTTGGAACGGTGAAGGGTTCCACGTGGAACAGCTTCCCTGCTGGATCACCTGGACCAACCCGGACACCCACCTTCAGATCCACGAAAACCTCGATCAAAGTCCCCTCTACTCGGGAGTCATCGAAGGAATTGGCCCCCGTTACTGCCCTTCCATTGAGGACAAGGTTGTCAAGTTCCCTGACAAGGACAGACATCAGATCTTTCTTGAACCTGAGGGTCGCCACACCCGGGAATACTATGTCAACGGCGTATCGACCTCTCTCCCTTACCAGACCCAGCTCTCTTTTATCCGCACCATCGATGGGTTAAAGCACGCCGAAATCCTCCGCCCGGGCTACGCGGTGGAATACGACTATTGCCCACCCACTCAACTCACCCCCACCCTCGAAACAAAGCGGGTTGAGGGTCTCTACTTTGCCGGCCAGGTCAATGGCACCTCGGGTTATGAAGAGGCCGCCGGCCAGGGCCTCCTCGCCGGCGCCAACGCCGCCCTCAAGGTTCTCGGCAACCAACCCCTCGTCCTCTCCCGTGACCAGGCCTACCTCGGCGTCATGATCGATGATCTCGTCACCAAAGGCTGCACGGAGCCCTACCGCATGTTCACCAGTCGCGCCGAATACCGTCTTCTCCTCCGGCAGGACAACGCCGATCAGCGCCTCAGCCCCCTTGCCCAGTCCTTCGGGTTGTCCTGTGCCCGGCGCAATGAGCAGACCGGGGCAAAGCTCCAAGTCCTGGACGAGGCCACGCGTTTCGTGCGCGAGACCACCCACGACGGTCTCAAGCTCGATCACTGGTTCCGCCGTGAGGACAATCGCTGGCAGGATCTCCCCGCCTCGCTCCAGCAACGGTTCCCCGTGGAACTCTGGCCCCTCATTGAAACCGACTTCAAATACGAAGGACACATCCTGCGCCAGCGCCAGCAGATCGACCGCATGGCCCGCCAGGAAGCCCGTCCTCTGCCCCATGATACTGACTACCGGTCTCTTGCAGGCCTGAAGCGAGAAGCGCAACAGCGCCTCAGCGAAATTCGTCCGCAGACCCTCGGTCAGGCCACGCGCATCAGCGGCATCACTCCGGCCGACATCGCGGTCCTTTCGATTTGGCTTGAGAAGGGCGACCGCACCGCCGCCTCCTAGCGAGCCATATCATTTTGTCCGCGGCTCCCCGCCGTGCTCTTTCCAGGATTCAGGCCCCCTTCCCCCAGACCCTGCACGGCGACATCTCATTCTTGGTCCCGCGCAATCTGGCTGTCGATCCTGCCGTCCCCGCCCGCCTCCTGTTAATACTAGGTTTATAGTAGCAAGGAGGGGCAGGAGGGACGGCCAGAAGATCACCAGAGCGAGTGCCTGCCGTATCCTAGCGCTCTAATTCACCACTGGTTCCCGCAAGGATGGCACGAAGTCGCACATCATTCTCAATCTGCCGGAACCGCAGGTGGTCAAGATGAACCCGTTGCCTTAACTCGGCCACGCCTTCCCCGCCACTCGCCGGAATGGGTCCTCCCGTCAGAAGGGGTGCGAGATAAAAAACGACTTCGTCGGCCCAACCTTCATCAAGCAAGCGGCCCACCAAGCGACCACCCGCCTCGACCAGGACGCTCACAACGCCATGATCGGACACGAGTTCACGGAGGACGCACTCGATGCGTTGCCCCTTGTAAACAAGGGTTCGATCCGCAAAGGCATCGGTAAAGATCTCGGCCTCGCGAGGCAATCCCAGTTCGCTTGATGTCAAGATAACCCGCCAGGGTTGCCTTTTGCCCTCCTTCTTCTGATCACCCCGTAGCGTAAACCGCGGATTGTCGGCCCGAACGGTTTCTCCACTGCTCAGGATGGCGTCCACTTCTCCTCTGAGATCCTGCACTTCCGCGCGTGAACCAGGTCCGCTTAGCCACTGCCCCTCGCCCTTGGTTCTTGTTATTCTTCCGTCCAGGCTCAATGCGCTTTTGATGATGACCCACGGCAAGCCAGTCCGCTGGACCTTGGCAAATGCCCGAATCAGTTCTTCGGAACCCGCCTCTTCTATGCCTTCCACCACCTCGATTCCCCCCTTGGACAAAATCCCTGCCGCTTTTCCCCCGTGAGCCGGATTGGGATCACTCGCGCCAATGACAACCCGCCTGACTCCCGCCTGGACCAGCGCCGTAGTACAGGGGCCGGTCCGGCCCTGGGTGCAACACGGCTCAAGGGTGACATAGACGGTTGCGCCCCGGGCGGCATCCATCCCGTGCCGGGCCACCGCATCCTTAAGAGCTTCTACCTCGGCATGCGGCTGCCCCGCCGCTCGATGCCAGCCAACACCCAATTCCTCCCCGCCTTTGACAATCACCGCTCCAACCGGCGGATTCGGACTGGTTAGTCCCACCCCAGACTCTGCCAACTCCAGTGCCCGGCGCATGTATTCGCTGTCGTTCACAAACAAGCTCTAGCGCCCACGCCTTCTCCTCGCAAGGATCGTGGAAAACATGCCAAAAACCTGCGGGAAGGATGCGAATGGGCTGATCATTCCCGGAACAAATAACAATCTCTGATCAAGATGAGCTTGCGGCACACCTTTGTTCGCCTCCTTTTCGCACCGTGGAACACCGTAAAAAAAAGCGGGAAACGCACAAACTGCCGACTTGTTCTCGACTATAAGAAGAAGAATTAAGGACTGATTTTAAGAGACCCACTTCATAACCTCTGCCAATAAGTCCGTGCCCCCATGTGCCAGATTCGGTGTCAATCAAGGTCCGGATTCCCCGACCGAATCTCGTCTCTGACAGGACCTTTGGGGTTTACCTCCGGATCCTGAATCATGGCAATATTTGATCTTCCTCATAATATTGGCGGGTTTTTCCGTGCACTAATACTTTTTCGGGTGTAGCAGGGATCCGTGAAGCGCGCGCTACCACCCGTTGTTCTGGTTGCTCTCCTTGTCCTCTTCAGCCTTGTAGGGGCTAAATGGCAGGAAGTCCTACCCGGGTTCAGTCCATTACCGGCAGTGTTTTTCTGCGTGGCCGCGTGTATGGGAGTTCGCTGGCTCTGGGTGCCCCTTGCCGCTTGGATGCTTTCCTATCCTCTGACCAATCTCATTCAGGGATACGGCTGGGATCTCCATATCGCGATCGCACTCGGTGGTTTTGCAATAGCGGCCGGAGCGGGATACTCCCTCCGCAGGAAAAACTGGCTGGCGATGATGGGCGGCTCAATTGGAGCAGCAATCCTCTTTTACGCGGTGACCAACACCGGATCCTGGCTTCTTCTCCCCCAATACTCCAAGACGTGGGCCGGCTTCGTGCAGGCGCAGACCGTGGGAGTGCCGGGCCTTCCTCCGGCCTGGGTTTTCCTGAGGGGCTCGCTCGCCGCCAACATACTGTTCAGCGGGCTCTTCCTTCTTGGCCAGCGGAAGTGGGGGAGTGCCCCGGCTGAAGCCACCGCTCTTGCTACGGTTCGTGTGCGACGCTGAGACGGGGAAAGCCTCATCATCAGACCTTAACTCTTGCCCGTTGTGAGTCCGCCGGGTATGCACGCCCAGAAGTCTCCATCATGCAGGACCCCTCCGGTGAGCACCCCTATGCGGTGATGGATTTCTCCAGCTCGCCTGTTAACCGTGACCTGAGCGCACAGGACAAGATCGATTATTACCGCTCCATGGTGCGGATTCGTCGCTTTGAGCACCTTGCCCTCGGGCAATACCAGAAGAACAGGATGGGGGGGTTTCTCCACCTGTATATCGGCCAGGAATCGGTGGCGGTAGGAACTGTTTCCCTGATGGGGGACCACGATCACATAATCACCGCTTATCGCGATCACGGGCACGCCCTTGCTGTTGGGATGAGCATGGAAGAGTGCATGGCGGAGCTTTTTGGCAAGGCCACCGGGTGTTCAAAGGGAAAGGGGGGATCGATGCACTTCTTTGCTCCCGACAAGAATTTCTGGGGTGGCCACGGCATTGTGGGGGGGCAGACCCCACTCGGCCTCGGGCTGGGTTATGGGTTGAAATACAAGGATCTTCCAGGATGTGCCCTCTGCTTCCTGGGCGATGGCGCCATCAACCAGGGAGCCTTCCACGAGGCACTCAACCTGGCCTCCCTCTTCGAGATTCCAGTGGTCTACATTATCGAGAACAACGGGTATTCGATGGGGACCTCCCAGATGCGCTCAAGCGCCTACCGGGACTGTCTGGCCCAACGGGCGGAGGCCTACAACATGGCTTGGGACCTCATTAACGGGGAGGATCTCTACGAGGTTCGTGCCAAGACTCACATCGCGATGGAACGGGCTCGCAAGGAACACCGGCCAAGCCTTCTGGAAATCCAGACGTATCGTTATTATGGTCACTCAGTAGCAGATGCCAATGCTAACAAGTACCGCACCCCCGAAGAGATCGAACGCTATAAGACTTATCATGATCCTATTCGCCTCTGGGAGCGCCGACTGATCGAAGAAGGCCTCATGACCGCGGAGGAGGCCAGGGTCCATGAGAAGGAGGCCACCGGGGAAACCGTGGCGGCCATCAAGTTTGCTGAAAACTCACCGGCGCCGACCGTGGAGGAAATCCTGCAGGACGTATACTGTGAGGTGGACGAGGATTCGGAAGCCGGCAATACCGGGCGCCACTTCTTCAACGATTAAAGGGGCTCGCCAACAATGAGAGAATTACTTTATCGCCATGCTCTGTGCGAAGCTCTCGATGAAGAGCTTGCCCGCGACGAAAACGTCGTGATCATGGGTGAGGAAGTGGCCCAGTATAATGGTGCTTACAAGGTGACCGAAGGACTGTGGGACAAATGGGGAAACAAGCGGGTGGTCGATACGCCGATTTCGGAGGCGGGCTTCATCGGAATGGGCGTGGGCGCCTCCATGCTGGGTGTGCGCCCTGTAATGGAGCTCATGTTCTGGTCCTTTCATTCGGTGGCCTTTGATCAACTCGTGAACAACGCGGGCTGCATGCGCTACATGGCGGGAGGATTGATAAATGTTCCCATCGTTGTCCGCGGTCCGGCGAACGGTGGCACCAACGTGGGTGCCACCCACTCCCATTGTCCCGAGGGCCTTTTTGCAGCCTTTCCAGGGCTCAAGGTCTGTGCCCCAGCCACCCCGGCCGATGCCAAGGGCCTGATGAAGGCAGCCATTC
Organism: Akkermansiaceae bacterium UBA7890; assembly: GCA_002501065.1. GTDB lineage: Bacteria > Verrucomicrobiota > Verrucomicrobiia > Verrucomicrobiales > Akkermansiaceae > Roseibacillus_B. Next base: position 6,114 of record DLRK01000060.1, on the reverse strand, counting down.
GCGACAACGATCCGGTCTTCGTGATGGAGAATACGAAACTCTATGGCAACCCGGGTCCCGTTCCCGACCCTGCGGAGGGGGAGCATCTCGTCCCCCTGGGCCGGGCCGACATCAAACGAGAGGGCTCCGATATCACTCTCATCGCCCATGGTCGCTCGGTATTGCACGCTCTGGAGGCGGCCGGTACTCTCGCCCGCGATCACGGCATCTCGGCGGAAGTCCTCGACCTGCGCTCCATTCGTCCACTCGATCAGGACGCCATCATCAACTCCGTGGTCAAGACCAACCGCGCGGTTCTGGTAGATGAGTCGAAACCCTTTAATGGCGTGTCCTCCCAGATCGCGGCCCTCATCCAGGAGCACGCCTTTGATCATCTCGATGCTCCTGTGAAACGGGTGTGTAGCATGGACGCCCCCTCCATTTACTCACCGCATATCGAAGACGAGCAGCTCCCGAATGCCCGCCGAGTGGTCGAACAGGTGCTCACAATCGCCTGATCGGGCCTCAAACTTGCCCACAGGCCCTATTCACAGGGGGGGCCCTTTAATTTTCCCAATAATCAACGTCCAGCCTGAGAGCCGGGCAAGGGATCGGAAAATCTAGTTGCATCGTGGTCGTGCAAATCTAGCATTCCTCGGTCTATGAAAAAACTGGCTTTCATCCCGGCGATTCTGTTTTTGCCCCTGATCTTCTCCTCCTGCAGCTGTAACGGTTGCTCGAAAAAGTATGTCGAAATAGAGGAGGTCGAGTGGATTGAAGAAGAAGTGTTTGCCGATCCCGGTCCCAAGGGCGGAAAAGGAGGCACTGTCAAGGTGCGCCGCCCTGTTGTAAAAACCGTGCGCAAGGCGGTCAGATGCAGTTCCTGCGGGTCATGGTATTGTGCTGATTCGGAGTGTTGCGGCATCGTGAGCAGCCAGGTGTTGCGCCGCGCGACCGCGCAGGGAGCCAGCGGGGAGCCTCACATCGGGCTCATCCCGACGATGAAGGAGCTTGCTCCCGAAGAGAACTAAGCGCTCAATCGGAACTGATTTTCCGCGGGCTCTCCTTCACTGGAGAGCCCGTTGCTTTTGCTGGAGCAGCGGCCGGCTTTCTCGCGTTGATCTTGAAGAACTCTGATGCCACGGTATTGACCGGAACTGGCCTTTGGCCCCAACTCTCTGCGCACCCTTCGACCCATGGCAACGTATATCGAAATGCCCAAGCTCTCGGACACCATGACCGAAGGCACGGTGGTGCGCTGGCTCAAGAACCTCGGGGATGAGGTGGAGATCGGTGATGAGATAGCAGAGATCGAAACGGACAAGGCCACCATGGCGATGGAAGCGTTCGACGAGGGGATTCTCTCCGAAATTCTGATTGAGGAGGGGGGCAAGGCTGCAGTCGGTGCCACCCTTGCCATCCTGCGGGATGAGGGGGAAGCGGCTCCGGCCCCCGTTAGCGCACCTGAAGAAGAGACCCCGGCTGAGGCGCCTGCGTCGACTCCTCAGATTGCCACGGATGCCAATCTTGAGCCGGTGGCGATCGAAGTGCAGGTTCCCGAGCCCACCCC
>DLRK01000060.1:0-4240 GCA_002501065.1 Akkermansiaceae bacterium UBA7890 | reverse complement strand
CCCGAGCCCACCCCGGAACCCGCTTCGTCGCCGGTCACACGACCGGCCACCTTCGGACGTATCAAGGCCTCCCCACTTGCCCGCAAGATGGCGGAAACCAACGGAGTCGATCTAGCTGGCCTGAGGGGTTCAGGCCCCGGGGGCCGGATCGTCAGGAAGGACGTGGTAGGAGCCATGGGCAAAGCGGACTCTGCGGGATCCACGGCGAAGTCCGCCGGGGCCGCTCCACCAGTTCCTGCGCCAACCCCGGAACCCGCCCATTCTCTGGGCGCCGGGGATCAACGAATTGAGCTCTCCAGCCTTCGCCGCATCACCGCGGAACGGCTTCTTGCGTCCAAGACCACCATCCCACACTTCTACCTGCACACTGAGGCAGATGCCGCGCCCCTGATGGAGATCCGGCGGCAGGTCAACCTTCAGGCGGAGGCCACGCACGGAAACAAGTACACCGTGAATGATCTTATCCTCAAGGCCGTCATTGGTGCGCTGCAGGCCGTGCCCAGTGTGAATGCCACCTTCCAGGGCGACCACATTTTGCAGTTCGGCGAGATCGGGGTCGCCGTGGCGGTGGCAGTGGAGGATGGCCTGGTTACTCCCGTGGTAAGGAATGCTGCAGCCAAGTCCCTTCTGCAGATTTCGCGCGAAGTGAAGGATCTGGCGGCCCGGGCCCGGGAGGGGAAGCTTCTGCCCAACGAATTCGATGGCGGGACAATCACCGTTTCCAATCTGGGGCCTTATGGGATCGAGGCATTTGACGCCATCATCAATCCGCCGCAGGCGGCTATTATCTCAGTGGGCAGCATCGTGGAGAAACCTGTGGTGGATGGGAGCGAAATCGTTCCCGGGCTGCGTCTCGATCTCGGGCTCTCATGCGACCACCGGGTGGTGGACGGAGCGGTTGGAGCCGAGTTCCTGGCCCAGGTAAGGAAATTCATCGAGAAGCCCGCTCTCATGCTGGTCTGAGCGGGAAACAGGGCCCTGTTCTCTTGCGGAGAGATGCAGAAATTTGGCCGGAGCCAATCCCGGACTGTGGCTGCTGGCGTATCCTCATTTTTCCTTGGAACCACGGGATGAGTACGAGGAAATCACCCCTTCAATCAAACTGGCCTCATGATCCGCATCCTGTCCTGCCTTGCCCTGAGCGTGATTTCCGTGTGGGCCGAATTCCTGCCCACATGGTCCCCACACCAGATGTGTGCAGAGGCCGGTGCCATCGTGGTGGGGGAGCGGGTGGGAGCCAACCGGGTCGCGGTCCGGGAATGGATCCTCTCGCCCTCCGACGGGCGAAAGGTCGGGAGCGTTATCACCATCGCCGGCCTGGACAAACACGACAGGATGATAGGGACCCGGGCGGATGGTTCGGACCGGGAGCAGGGGAGGAGGCTCAAGTCGCAGCGCCTGCTGTGCTTTCTGGAGGAAAAAAGTGATGGGTGGCGCGCGATCGCTGCCGCAGGGGTGGGAAGCTCGGGACTGATCTGGATCGAGCAAGGTAAGTGCTACCGCTACGAGCAAAGGAAGAATCCAGGCCCTCATATTCTCCTGCCCTCCCGGAAACACCAGACCGAGGAGGCGTTGCGTCTGGCGGTTGGCAATGGCCTCGCTGATCGCGAGGTGTGGGAGCGGGCCCAGAAGATTCCGCATCCCCAGGAGAAGGCGATCGTGTTCTGTTCTTATCTTCTGGAACGCACCTCGCCCGAGGGGGCACACGGGACCTACCGGAGCCGCGTGCGGCGGGTGTTGCCCAAGCTCGGGGAGCAGGCGGTGGCGGAACTGGTGGCGCTCCTGGAAAACGCGATCCCGGGGGATCGTCTCGATGATGCGGTGCTCATTCTTTACGACCTCGGCTCCGCCGCCAAACCAGCCGTCCCACACCTCGTGGCATTGCTCCAGCAGCCCGGCTACGTCCACCCGGTGCGTTTGATCGAGGCGCTGGGGCGGATCGGGGATGCCACCGTGGCTCAGCAGATTATTCCCTATCTTGATCGCGAACTGCGGGTTCGTGCGGAAGTGGCCGGGGCCATGGCGCGTTTTTCCTATCAGGACTCCGTTCCACTCATTGCCAAGGCCCTGCCCGAGCCCAAGGCGGTGGAAGAAGGGGACGCTTATCACGTATACGTCATGCTGCGTGCGCTCCATGAATTAGGAGCGGAGGAAACTTCACGGCTCGCCAGGACCTATCTTGAGATTCCCGCCATGAAACATGTGCGCAATCTGCTGGAACCGTTCCTGCAAGAGGGAAATCCGGGATAGGGAAGAGCTCCAAGTCCTCAGGGCAGGTGAGCAAAAACAAAGAATTAGCGCTATTAATGCAAATTACTTGCATTAAGCGGGGAGGGCTGGCAAACGGTTTTTCATTATGAGCATTCACCTGTCCCAGCTCCCCATCGTTATCGCAGCACTTGCCGCCATCTCCTTTGCCGGGGAGGAGCAGGATCACACGCACCTGACCTCTGATTCGGCCGGGCCGTCGGGCCACTGGGGTGAGCCCTGGGAGCACGCTCACTTCCGCAATGGGACACCGTTGGAGCACCACTTCGGCCTCGAGCCCGCATTTCTCTGCCGGGATCTCATCGTGGATTATTCCGATCTCACTTTTGCGGAGGAGTCGGAGCATGAATTTGAACTGGAACTGGAATGGGCCCTCAACAACCGGGTCGGCTTTATCATTGAACAGCCCTACGTCATCAGTGATCCCGATACGGGAAGCAAGTCAAGCGGGCTTGGAGACCTTGCCGTTGTGCCCCGGGTTGTTGTCGCAGACGGGGGCCCCTGGGTGGTAGCTGCGAACCTAGAAGTGGTGGCGCCAACTGGAAGCAGCAGTGTCGGGGCGGGGGAGCACTGGCACTTTGCACCTTTCATCAACACCTGGTGCGATCTTGGCAACTGGTGGACCTTCTCCAGTCAAGCCGGGTTGGAATTCGCGCCTGACTCGGGGGAGAAAGAGTTTTTCTTTGCGCTCGGAGTTGCCAAGTCCCTGCGGGTCTGGGATGAGGCACACGGGGGAGATGACCATGGCCACGGGCATGAACGCCACGGAGGGATTCTGACCATGATGGCCGAATTGAGCGGCACCGCAGTGGTTGAGGGAGATCCCGCCGAGGAAGGAGTTTATGAGCTCGAGGGTTTGGTCGGATTGTCTTTGGGGGTCATTGAGGGCATGGACCTGCGACTGGGATACCGTTTCCCCCTGAATGGCAACAGCGAGCTGGAAAAGGGATTAACGATTGGTGCTATTCACCATTTCTAGGGTGCTGCCTCCGGAGTTGCAACCCACCTTGAGGTGCGACAACGTTGGGTCACGACAATGCTCATGCTGGTGCAAGGCACACCCTTAAGTCCCGGAAAACTCGCCGGGATCGTCCTCATGCTCCTGCTCCCGGGGATGCTTTCCTGTGGAGAGAGCCGGGCCGATGGACCGGATGGCACAAGCGGGCCCATCAATTCAATTGTGGAGGCGGCGCGGAACCAGGTTGGGGTCACGGTCACCTATGACCCGGCCTACGTGGCCCTGTCTTATCCGGGCGGAGATCTCCCCAGGGCGAAGGGCGTGTGCAGTGACGTGGTGATCCGTGCGCTGCGCGAAGGGAAGAAGATGGACCTGCAAAAGCTGGTACACGAGGACATGAAATCCAACTTTGCAAAGTATCCGAAGATCTGGGGTCTTCGCAGAACCGACCGGAACATTGATCACCGTCGCGTTCCCAACCTGAGAACTTATTTAACGCGGAAGGGCTGCGCGGTGCCGGTGACGAAGAAGGCCGGAGATTATCACCCCGGCGACCTGGTGACCTGCACCGTACCGCCGAATCTGCCCCACATCATGATTGTGAGTGACCGCCGGAGTTCCCGGGGGATTCCCCTGGTGATCCACAACATCGGACGTGGAACACGGGAGGAGAACCTGCTTTTCACCTACCCACTCACGGGACATTACAGGGTGCAATAGGGCTCCGACTCCGTCTGAAACATCCCTAGTACAACCGGAGGGCGCCCCCGGCCTGGGCCGCGGTTCCCCCGGGTCCGCCGTCCTTGGGCATCAGGTGCAGGCGGCCCATCCAGGTGACCCCCTTGCAGATGTCCGCCATGAGGGGGAAAATCAGGAAGGCGCCAATCCCGAAGAAACTTCCTATGCAAAAGGCGAGGGCCAGCCCGCTGTTCAGCCTGGGCCCTTGCTGCAGATTCGGATGGGCTGCCATCACCCGGTTCCAGTCATTGGCCAACCCGACAAAGAGGACAAAAA
>DLRK01000085.1:21913-38237 GCA_002501065.1 Akkermansiaceae bacterium UBA7890 | reverse complement strand
CACCGCAGGCCTTTTGCATCTTTTTGGCGAGGGCCTCTTTTTCGGGCTGTCCGATTCCCGTGAAGTTCTTCACCACGGTAACCGCCTTGCCGCCGCGATGCGCAGTCTGACGGATGATGTCCACGCGTCCGCGATTGGTGTTCTTCTGTCCCCGCTTGGATGTCTTCGTGGGCTGGTTTTGCGAGTTCTCCAAGGATCCGGATTCAGGAGAGTTCTCGGGGCCGGACGGCAATTTATCCAAACCCGAAAGCCTCCCGAACAGACTGTGTTTCAACTCCTCGCCCCCGCCTGTCGATTTGCGTTTCTTCTTGCGGCTCACGGCTCCTTTTTAGGCAAGCGGGCCGCGAATTACACGAATGATGTGCCCCCCGAAAACTGGGCCATTTAGACTGTTAGGTTTTTGGGGGGCACATCAGGTCACATCACTTGTGTCTTGTGTCTTGTGTCTGGGGAATTCCCGCCCATCCTCCCGCCCCCTGCGAGAGCCCGCGCGGGTCCCGCCTCGATGGATATTCCTCCCTTCAGCAAACTCGGCCTCCCCGCTCCCCTTCTCAAAGCGGTGGAATCCCTCGACTTCGAGAAACCCTCCCCGATCCAGGCCCTTGCGATTCCACCGGCCCTCGCCGGGAAAGATCTCGTCGGACTCTCCGAAACCGGCTCCGGCAAGACCGCGGCCTTTGTGCTCCCGGCGCTCACCAAGATCAATCTCGACCACCATGTCCCGCAGGTCCTCATTCTCTCTCCCACCCGGGAACTCGCAGTCCAGGTCTGCGAGGAAGTGCACCGCCTCGGCACCAATCTTCCCGGTCTCCATGCCATCCCGGTTTACGGAGGAGCGCCCATCGACCGCCAACTCCGGGCCCTGAAGAACGGAGTCCATCTGATCGTGGGCACTCCGGGCCGACTTCTTGACCACCTCCGCCGCAAGTCGTTCGACCCCGCCCACATCAAGATCGCAATCCTCGACGAAGCAGATCGCATGCTCGACATGGGATTCCGCGAGGACATGGAGTTGATCCTCGGTGCGATCCACGACGATCACCAGACGCTATTCTATTCCGCCACCATGAACCGTGGAGTGGAGCACCTGATCCGCGCCTTCGGAAACGATCCCGAAACGATCAGCGTCAAGCGGAAGTCGCTGACCGTTGCCTCGATCGAGCAGCGCTACTACGAGGTCCGGCACCGCTCCAAGCTCGAGGTTCTCTCCCGCATCATCGACACCGAGGAGCCCCGTCTTGCGCTCGTCTTCTGTAACACCAAGCGCAGTGTCGACGAGTGTACCGAAGCACTCCTCGCACGCGGCTACTCCGCCGACCGGTTGCATGGTGACATTACGCAGCAGCTTCGCGAGCGCACCTTGCGACGATTCCGCGAGGGAAAAGTGGAGCTTCTTGTCGCCACGGATGTCGCGGCCCGCGGTCTCGACATTGACGACATCGATATCGTCTTCAACTACGACCTCCCCCAGGACCCCGAGGACTACGTCCACCGCATCGGGCGCACCGGACGGGCGGGGCGGACCGGGCGCGCGATTTCCTTCGTCTTCGGCCGTGACATCTACCGTCTCCAAAACGTGGAGCGCTACATCCGGCAACCGATTGCCCACACCCGGATCCCCTCCCAGGAAGAAGTCGAAGGAAAGCGCGCCGACGTCATTTTCGAAACCCTCAAGGATCTTCTCGAATCCGGTGCCTACGATCCCCACGGATCCCAGATCGAGCGCCTTCTCGATCAAGGGCACGCCGCTACCGACATCGCCGGCGCCCTCTTCACGCTCGTTCGTGGTGCTACCGGCCGCGAAGGAGAAGAAATCGCAGAGGACCGCCCAAAACACGAACATAGGAAGAGCTTCGATCGCGAAGATCGATCTAGGTCTTCTGACCGGGAGGACGGCAAAAAGAAGAGGAAGAGGGAGCGGATGTCTCCCACTCCCGAACAAGGCATGACCCGTCTCTTCCTTTCGCTGGGAAAATCGCAGGGTGCCCAGCCTGGTGAAATCGCGGGCATGCTCTATCGGGAAGCCGGACTTCCGGACGGCGCGATCGGCAAGATTGCCCTCTTTCCCCGCCACTCCCTGATCGACATCCGCAGCGAGTTCGCGGAGTCCGTCATCGAGTCCACTCGCCACGCCAAGCTGCGCGGCAAGCCCTTCAAGCTTGCCCACGACCGGAAGTGATTCCAGGCGGCAGCCTCTTCCCGCTTGAGGTTGGGGGTGACTTGATGGGATCCTCCAGGTCAGGCCTCCTTACGCCCCGGCATTGACTTTCTCTGCAACCTTAAACATACCATCAATACGCCCAGACGAACACTAGCTCTGACCCAGTTTGGGTAACTCGACCAGGGTCACAACTGGTTGGCAGCCAATTTCAATAAGATGTCAGCTTTGTAGGAGGACGGCCAACCCATCACGGTGCAGCAAGCAGGGTGTGTAGCTGGAGCGGTGCAGCAAGCAGGGTGCGGGGTGGTTTGGCTATGACCCCTGCGTCAGGTGGGCGGCAACGGAGAAGATTGCCCTGTTCTTTGTCGCACTGTTTGGCGCGTATTTTGTGAGAGAAAATCTAGTGAGGGACTGAAGCAGGCGGGTGAACCGTTAGCTATTCCCTTAAGCGATGTCGAGCCCGTGTGGTTGATCATCGACACGGGATAATAACTCCGCTAGCAGGAGCGAGTTAATCCACATTCTTGTTTTACCTGAGACTTAGATTCATGAAACGACTGTCTTGCTTGAGCGCCGTTAGTTTTACCGTGATTTGTATTGCGGTGTCGTGCCCGGTATTTGCCCAGCATGGGGCCGAGATTGCCGCGGATGCCAACTACCGGTTCGCGCAGGGTCAGAGGTTGGTTGCCGGGGATGAGCCAATCGACGTCACAACTGGGCACGCTTCGCCTTATGTTTACGACTTTGACGGCGACGGCAAGAGAGACTTGCTTGTCGGGGAGTTTGGTTCCGGTGTCTTTCGAGGCGAAACGACCACCGACAATTCAGTTGTCAATGCCCGGTTGCGGATCTACCTGAACAAGGGCACCAACGCCTTACCCCGGTATGGTGGCTTCAAGTATCTGCAAGGCGGTGGAGTTAACGCATCAGTTCCCAGCACATGATGCAGCACTTTCTGTCCACAGTTTGTGGACTACGACGCCGACGGGATCGATGATGTCATCACCGGTTCGATCTATGAAGACGTTTATCTCTTTCGAGGACTTGGTGATGGACGATTTGCCAAAGCGGAACTCCTCAAGGACAAGAATGACAAACCTCTTGAGGGAGGCTACTGCTGCACGACCGAGTTGCATGATATGGACTCCGACGGGGACCTGGATCTGGTATGCGCCACACGCATCGGCAAAGTAACGTGGCGCGAGAATGTCGGCACGCGAAGTTCACCGAAATTTGACCCGGAGGCTCAGTCGCTTCCCATGGAGAAAGGCGCTGCATCGATTAAAGGCTCCAACGCAACCTACGCCGACTGGGACGGTGATGGCCGAAGGGATCTGGTTGTCGGATCTGAACGAGGTCACGTCATCTGGCACCGCAATGTTGGAGCAGATGACAAACCGAAGTTCTCGTCGGGGCGGAAGTTGCTGAACGATTCGGGCTTCCCGGAGATCAGGGAGGGCGATGTCCCCGCTAGGCACGGAGACCGAACCAAAGTCCATATTGTCGATTACGACAGCGATGGCATGCTCGACATCCTGCTGGGCGATTTCACATCCTGCACTTACAACACGCGGCCACCGCTGACGGACGAAGAAATAGAGGAAAAAGCGGTCCTGGAAAAAGAGCTCAAGAAGACGGGGGATAAGACGTATTACGCAGAAGTGAATCGGCTCAACAAACTGTATTGGGCAGCAAAAAAGGCCGGGAATCCCGGGGAAGTCAAAAAGATCAAGGCGATGCAGGCGGAACAGCGACGCCCACTCGATGAGCTCTACAGGAAACTCAGGCCGTTCAGGACAACCGGTTCCAAGGCTCATGGTTGGGTGTGGTTCTATCGCCAATTGCCGAAGAGCGAAAGAGGTCTTGAGGAGGCCGTTCTATCCGTCGAACCATCAAGTCGAACGCCGGAGGTGACGCTGCGGGCGTTGGCCAGTCACACGTCCGTCGCGCCCGAGGAGGAGTTCCGGGTGGCTGTCAGTTTTCAGGTGGCCGACGGCTGGCACATCTATGGGGCGGAAAAGGGCGACTCCTACCTGCCCACCAGGATCGAATGGACACTACCTGCTGGCACATCGCTCAAGAATGTTCAATGGTCAAAGCCTCTGTCTGTTGAGAACGGGGAGGACATTCAGCCGACCTATGAAGGAACAGCGATGGCGATGGCAACGATTCTCGTTTCCAGGGATGCCGAACCTGACTCGAAACTCAGGCTGACGGCGGATGTGAGTTGGCAGGTTTGCACAGAATCGATTTGCAAATCCGGTCGGGCGAAGATCAGGACTGGTGTCGTTGTGGGCAAATCCGTTAGGCGCCAATCCGTATCAACCGATAGCGAGTAACTGTCAAAGCCTGCAATCCTGGCTTGGGTCGCATCTTTGGGCCGCCCGGATCGAAAATATCTGATCCGGTTCTTGGTATCATGATGTCAGGGTGCAGGAACCAGGGTGGGGTGCACCTTCGACACTGCACCTGATCCCTATTATACAAAATCCAAGATGCTTAGCAGGCGAATTACAGGATGACCTCAATCGCTCACCCGCCGCCTCCTCCAAAGGCTCCGCGCCGCGGACTTTTTCTCAAGGTTGGTATTCCAATCCTCGGAGTGCCGACAGTGATCGCTCTGGTTTTGTTCATCATCTATGGAACCGACACTCGTCATAAAAGCAGAAGCAGCATTTGGTGGACTGGGAGAGGACGGGGTCTTATCCCTCCCTCTGCTATTGATATCATCCTCCGGCAAGACCTCCTCGATCATTACGCAATCTACAGGGTGTCAGAGAAGGACCTTAATAAATTCCTTGATAAACGGTTCGCGCGGCCTGGGGCAGTGCTTAACTCGTTTAGTGAGAGGCGTCCCGCGACCTCCGCGACGATTGGAAATATAGTCGGCCCGCTTGGCTGGAAAGTCACAGTGGATACGGTCTTTTATAGCTACGCGGCGAGTAACGGAGGCACCCATAATTACTATCACGACACGAAGACCGGACTCACTTATCAAAGTTCTGCATACTGGTAGGCCGCTTTATCGGGATTCGCCCCCGCAGCCCACCCGCATCAGGGACAGGAAACAGGGTGGGGTGGTTTTAGTTTGCCTTGCGCTCACTGCGGTTGGTTGGAGTCCTGCCGCCCGCCGACTTGTAGAGCGTGGCGACCTCTGCATCGCCCAAAGAGCGATCGTACAGACGGACATCATCCAGGCCGCCGTTGAACCAATGCGTCATATGAAACCCGCGCCAACGAATGGGGGCTGGCATGCCCGCCTTGGTCGCGATTAACGCCCCGTTCTTGTAGAACCTGCCTGTGCCTTTATCAAAGGTAAAGGTCAGCATCTGCCACACGCCTTTAACCACTGTGCCGGCGGGGAGATCCTTGGGCGTGAAGCGCTTTGCCACAGTCATGCCACAGTATACCGCTCCTGCTTCAGAGCTGTGGAAATACCATCCGTTCCACCGTACGTCGTCGTGGTGAGTTCCCATCCTTCCCGACCACCTGGCTCCGTTGACACCACCAACGTTACCAGCCAGAACATCAGGTCGCCACCACCATGATACCGTAAAAGCATTCGTGTTCGGGCATTCCGCGTTGGTTTGGAGGCCAGGCCCACTGATCCTGGGATACGGTATAAGTATGGGGTCGCCCAAGGTCACGGCCTGTCCGATCCGGCCGGCCTCCCAGGTTGGGGGACCTTTGACGTCTGTGTAGACAGCCCACGCGTGGTTCTTGCCCACAGAATCCCTGTAGTTTCCATCGAACTTCCAATGGTTCACAAGGCCCTCTTCCGCAACAACAGTTGTCACTAGGAGCGTTAAGCACGCGACCACAAGGACAAGAGCGAGCCGTTGGATTAGTAACTTCATAACAAGTCAGATACAGCGCACATGCTAGCAACCGACCGCCAAACAGCAAGCGACCTGCATCGTGGGGGGTGGGCAAGGTGACGACCACCAATTGGAGGGAAAATGGTCAGAAACCTCAGGAAGCGATTTTTGCTGAGGATGGATCTGGTGGCATATTGTCGGTCAAGTGTTGGGGCAGAAGTGGTGAAGAGATTATGCCCAATGAATACATGAGGCTGGCCAGCGAGTAACGGCCCGGCCAGTTGACCTCGGGTTGCAGTTCACCCCATCACGGTGCAGGAACCAGGGGGGCTGCTCCACAGAGAACCTGAAGTTAAAGGACTTCGGGGCCTTCTCCGTTTCAAGGAGGGGCAGGATTGAACACGTGGGTTCCAGTCTTGACGATCGTGGCAGCCGGAGGCAAGACCGCGTCTGTATCACGATCTGCCAAACTGATGAAAACTGCCCTTAGTGCCCTTCTCGCTGTCCTTCTCTTCGCGCTCACCGGTCCCGCGCTGCTTGGGGACAAATCGGACTCGGCCGGGTCGAGCCCGGAGGGCAAGAAGAAGATCGTATTCATGGCGGGCAAACGCAGCCACGGTTATGGGGCGCACGAGCATCGCGCTGGCTGTCTCCTCCTCGCGAAACAACTCAACGAGCACATGGGAGAGGTCGTAGAGGCCTCTGTTCACCTCCAGAAGGACTGGCCCGGTAATGCGGAGGTTCTGAAGGATGCCGATGCGATCGTCTTCTATTGCAATGGTGGCAGTGGTCAACACCTGGCCTATCAGCATCTCGAAGGGCTCGACGTGAAGCTGAAGGATGGGGCCGGAGTAGCCTGCCTGCACTACGCGGTGGAGCCCGGGGATGACGACAAGGGGCGCAAGCTCTTCCTTGACTGGCTGGGCGGCTATTTCGAGACCCACTATTCGGTCAATCCGCACTGGACTGCAGATTTCAAGAAGCTTCCTGAGCATCCGATCACACGCGGCGTGGAGCCTTTCAAGATTTATGATGAGTGGTATTTCCATATGCGCTTCGCTGAGGACATGAAAGGGGTCACGCCAATTCTTTCTGCTCACCCGCCCAAGAAGACCATGGATCGTCGTGATGGCCGTCATTCGGGAAATCCCCATGTCCGTGCGTCGATGGATCGGGGCGAGATCCAACACGTGGCATGGGCCTACGAACGGCCGAATGGTGGACGGGGCTTTGGATTTACCGGGGGACACTTCCACCGGAACTGGGGCCACGACGATTTTCGCACGCTCGTTCTCAACGCGATTACCTGGTGTGCCAGGGCAGAGGTGCCCGGGGGTGGCGTTCCCTCCGACAAGCCAACGGAAGCCGATCTGGAAGAGAACCAGGATTACCCGAAACCGGCAAAGAAGTAACCCTGTGCGAGGGGCGCAGTTGGACATCATCGCGGACCAACCCTTCAGCCCCCGGCTTCAACTCCCGTTTCTTTCTGGAAGGCAGGGATGGTGCTGTTGTATCAGTCCCAGCCGCTTCATGAAGTTCCTATCCCTCTCTCTTCTGGTTGTTGTCCTTCTGGCGCAACCATTACTGGCCCAGAGCGTTGGACCCGAACCTCTCTACAAAAGCCGAATCCTCAAAAGCGGCGACACGGAGCGCCTGATTCCCATCGAAGTCGCGCTCAAGGGTGGCAATCTCTATCTGGTGGTCTCCAGTGAAGGCAACGGGAGCCACGATTGGTCCAACTGGATCGAGCCCGAACTTGTGATGGAGGACGGTGCCATCCTCGATCTCACCACCATTAAGTGGCGGGCGGCCTTCAGCACAGTCGGCGCGGTCCGGCATGGGAAAACGTATCGTGGGGGACCCATGAAAGTTGCCGGGAAAGAATACACGAGAGGCCTGGGGACGCATGCCGACTCGTTCATATGGTTCGAGGTTCCCGCCGGCGCGGCGGCCTTCCGCACAAAGGTCGCCCTTGATGACGGGGGGGCCATCCGTGGTGCTGAACTCACGCCCGCGTCCGTTCGTTTCCTCGTCTTTGACCGTGAACCGATTGGCTTCGCAAGGACGCCCGACAAGTTCAACCCCAATTCGCGTGATCCCCAGAGCCTGCCGGCTGACCAGCTTGCGGTGCCAGATGACCTGGAAGTCACCGTCTGGGCCACCAGCCCGATGCTCTACAATCCAACCAACATGGACACCGATGCCCAGGGACGCGTCTGGGTCGCGGAGGGAGTAAATTATCGCAAGAACAGGGATCGGCGCCCGGAAGGAGATCGTATCGTCGTTCTCGAGGATAAGGACAAGGATGGAAAGGCCGATAGCTCACACGTTTTTGTGCAGGATCCCGAACTGGTTGCTCCCCTTGGGATCAGCGTGTTCGGCAATCAGGTCGTGGTGGCGCAACCGCCCCACCTTATTGTTTATACTGATGTCGATGGTGACCTGAAGTTCAACCCGGAGGTAGACAAACGGAAGAACGTCCTCAGCGGATTCAACGGCAGGAATCACGATCACAGTCTGCACGCTGTCGTGGGAGGACCGGATGGGAAGTGGTATTTCAACCAGGGCAACTGTGGGGCTCACCTGAAGACCCGGGATGGCGATGAGTATTTTGTCGGCGGTCCCTACCGCGGGGGCGAAGAACCGGTGGTCGACTCCCAGGCCATTGGAGGCAGAAAGAGCTCCGATGGGAATGTGTGGGTGGGCGGCTTCGCGGCCAGAATGAACCCCGATGGCAGCGAAGTCCGCATTATCGGACACGGCTTCCGCAACAGCTACGAACATACCGTCACTTCCTTTGGAGATGTTTTTCAAAATGACAACGATGACCCGCCCGCCTGTCGGACCACCTGGCTCATGGAGGGAGGCTTCCTCGGGTTCTTCTCCCCGGACGGCAAGCGTGGCTGGCGGGCCGATCAACGCCCCGGACAATCCATCCAGGACGCCCAGTGGCGCCAGTGGGATCCGGGAACCCTGCCTGCCGGTGACGTCTATGGCGGTGGTTCGCCCACCGGGATCTGCTTTTACGAAAACGGCGCCCTGCCCTCCAGGTATAGCGGACTGCTCCTGAGTTGTGACGCCGGTCGCAAGGTCGTCTTCGGCTACCATCCAGAGTTGAAGGGCTCTGCCTATGCGCTCGACCGGTTTGACTTCTCCAAAAGCAAGGGAAGCAATTTTTTCCGCCCTTCCGACGTGATGGTGGGTGCTGATGGAGTTCTCTACGTTGCCGACTGGTTTGATTCCGGCGTTGGCGGTCACGCCGATCACGACAAATCCTGGTCGGGAACGATCTACCGCATTGCCCCCAAGGGCTTTCAACCTCGCATCGCCCAGGGCGATCCGGGGACCATCGAGGGTGCGATCAGTCTTCTTTGCAATCCTGCCCAGAACGTTCGCCTCGCCGGCTTCCAGATCCTCAAGTCTGCCGGGTCCCGGGCCGTTCCGGCAGTGCGTGAACTCCTCAGCCATGGCAATAGCTACGTCCGGGCACGGGCCATCTGGCTTCTTGCCCTGCTCGGCCCCGGGGGAATGGAGATCGTCAGCTCTATGCTCGAGGGTAGTCCCGACGCCCAGACGCGACTTGTCGCGTTTCGTGCCCTCCGTAACGCCGGAGAGGACGTCACCGTTCTCGTCTCAAAACTCTATCAGAAGGAACCAAGCGCCGCCGTCCGCCGGGAAGCAGCCCTCGCCCTGCGCGACGTTCCCGCCAAGCACAAGCACCTCTATCTCTCCCGGCTCCTCCAACAATGCGAAGCAGGCGATCGCACCTATCTCGAGGCCTGTGGACTCGGAGCCCGGGGGGCCGATGCCAACCTGCTATGGCGCACCATCAAGCAGCACACCTCGATTCAGGATCCCAAGGCATGGCCTGAAGTCTTTGCCCAGATCACCTGGCGCCTTCGTCCCCTTGAGGCGATCAGTGACCTGTTAGTTCGCGCCGGGGAAGCGGCCCTGCCCCTGAAGGCTCGTCTCTTTGCCATTGAGACCCTTGCGTTCTACGAGGATCCCCGCGCGCTCACCGCGCTTCTAAAGGCCGCGAAGATCCAAGGGACGGTGGGAGGCGAGGCCACCCGCTGGCTGATTCACCTGGGCAATACCCGTTGGCGGAAGCTGAAGGTCTTCGACTTCCTGAAAGAGAAGGGAATCTATGATTCTGATAAAATCGAGATCACCGAGGCCCTCGTTCCGGTCGCAGAGGGTGAGTCCAAGCTTCCTTCCGTGGCCGCCATTCTTGCCCTCAAGGGAGACGCCAGCAAGGGGAAGACGACTGCGCTGCGTTGCGTGATGTGTCATCGTCTAGAGGGTCAAGGCGTCGACTACGGTCCAACCTTGATGGGATGGATCAGCAATCAGGGAGACGAAAGGTTTGTGCACGCCGTGCTTAACCCCTCTGCCGGGATTGCGCTCGGTTATCCAGGCAGCCGCGTCAAATTGAAGGGTGGAAAAGAGATTCATGGCCTAGCCCTGAGTGCCAGGAACCCACTCATCGTCCAGAGTCAAGGAGGTGTCGTGCAGGTTATTCCTTCCGACAGGATCGAGGAAGTCGAACCCCTTGGGCGATCCCTGATGCTCTCCGCTGATCAACTTGGCCTGAGCCCTCAGGATGTTGCTGACATTCTCGCCTACATACAGACCCTCAATTAATGCCGCTACGGGTCCCGGTCAGACCTTCTGAAGTAATACCCTGTAACTCTTAAGGGGCAAGTGGTGCGCGAGAGAGCAAGCAGCCATTACTTTGCTGACTCACCGATCACGGTGCAGGAAGCAGGGTGCGGTGCACGGGTTGAGGGTGCAAGGTGCGGGGCTACTGCACTCTGAACCTGAAGAAAGCGGCATCGTCGGTAGGCACGAACTCGAAAGAGATGCTACCATCGACCACCGATACCGAATCATGGTTCACGGTGAAGGGTGATACTGCTATTCTATCTGGAAGGCTTGGCGACGGCCTCACCGGCAATGATTTTCCGGTCCTTCTTGCCCTGTAATTGCGAGACAAGATAGGCGTTGGCGATTTTGGAGCAGATGGCGGAGTCACTTAGGTCCATGAGGGCAGGGGAGCCCTTACTGCCAAGTTGGATCAGAAACTTTTGGGTAATGGACTCGCCGGTTTTGATTTCGAATCCGTCTGTTTCGAAATAGACGCGTTTACAGCCGCGCCAGCCATGTAGGCGGCCTCCCTTCCCTTTTCGTGGATTTGAGGTATCTGGCACGAGTAGAATGCTGGCCTTTGTCCAGTTGGAATATGGTGCCGGCGTTTCAGGGTCCCAATGAGCGGAAACATAGGCGGCGGTCCCCTTATGCCAGTCAATGGGCTGGGTAAGAGTGTCGCAGCGAAGCCAGCCATGCTTCACTTGGCTTGAGCTGATTCCCGTTGCGCCTGAGCTCGGGCGCTTGTTGGCGTTGCGTGGTTTAACCGTGAGTGTGTTGGGTGTGTTTGAGAGCACGTCGTAGGTGCGCCAATCCGATTGCGTTACTTGAAGGCCTTGCCATTCGTTGGGTTTCCAATTTGCATCCTTGATGCGTAGTTGGTTGGGGGCGATCAACTTCGCCGACAGGTCTTTTTGATCTCGAACGCCGTAGGTTGGATCGCCTAAGGTGACAATGGCGTTTCGCCACATTGTCACCTTTTGCGTCTTTCGTGCTTTCATCGTGTTTTGTACGAGGATCTGACCGTCCGGATAAATTTCGTAGCGTGTGTTGAAGACCAAATCGGTGTTCACTCGCCCCAGCATTGGCGAATATTCGTTTTCCAGGACTGCGCGGTCGCCGCCTTTTTCGATAATGCGTATGGATCGCGGGATTGCTTTGTGTTGATGACCGCCAGAGGCAACATGCGCGATGAGATCATGCGGATTCAGGCATTGGTTAAAGATTGCGCCTTGGGCATGGGCCGGGATGTAGTCGGTCGGGTTGTGAAGCAGATCGGTCGATGCTGCCGGATCCCCCGCCAAATCGTACCAGCGCGTTATCCCGTAGTTTTTTTCCGCTTCGAAAAACAAACGAAAGCGTCCGGCCGCTTCTATTTGAATGTTATGCTCAAGACCATTTCCGGATTCGACGACCGTAATCGGAACCTCGGCGACGACCGATGCGGCGGCTAATGTGAATCCTAGGATTGTAACCATATGGGGCTGCCAAAAATATCGATCTGCTGACTTCATTTTTGTTTACGGCCTTACCAGCTATGCTTTCCCCGTCTCCAGCCCTACCACACGTCGGGAGGCAGGGGAAGCAGGCACCGCTCCCCAGGGTGCAGGAATCAGGTCTTCCTTCGTGCCAAAATGTATCAACCAGCCGCCACCAACCTTTTTGAAGCTGACCATTTCACGGGTGTCACCATCCACCCCGTCACGGTGCAGGAAGCATGGTGCGGTGCACGGGTTAAGGGTGCAAGGTGCAGGAAGCAGGGTGGGGGGAATGGCTCGCCCCCTCACCTATGAATCCCGTATGACGAGACGTGTATCCCTCACCCTGATCCTTGCGCCAGGGCCCTGTTCTCCGGTTGGCCGTTGAGAAGAACTGAGATCGGTTTGCTCCCTGAATCGTCGGCAGCACCCCGGGCTGCGTGTATCTGCCTGAAATACAGGTAGTCGCCACCACCCGGCGACCGAACATTCCGGATGCTCTGCCATCTAGGGAATCTGCACCTTCACGTTGTCGAGGCAGAGTCCGCTGAAGGCATCCAGACTGCCCTCACTGACAAAATTGAATTCGATGAGGACAGCCTCCCCGATCGCGGCCGCGGGAACGGGCACCTCGATTGCAATGTAATCGAGATCGAAAACCGTCATGTCGATAGGCACGTCCGCGCCAAGCTGGGTTTGGTTGCCGGAGTGCAGAAAGCGCACGGAGGCGGTGTCGCCAAACCCATCTGCATCGCGGTAGGCGTCGAAGGTGAGCAGGGCGGCGGCGGCCCCGGTGAGATCAATGACCGGCGTGCGCAGGGAGATGTCGGAATTGGCTCCATAGTTGCCCAGGCTGGTGCACCAGGCGTTGGCCGAGTCGTCAGCCCCGGAGATTGGGCCGGTGGAGCCATTGGGGGAACCCAGCTCCCACTCCGTGTTCCCGGAGGCGTCATTGACGAGGGTGGTCCAACCCGCTGCGCCGGTTTCCAGGTCATCCGAGAAAAGGGGCGGAGGATTCTTCTCGCGAACCGCCACAAAGCCCTCCCCCGGGAAGGGCAGGGCGATGACCAGGGTATTGCTCCCGGAGGGATCGGCCGCGATGTCCTGCGCGCCACCCAGTTCAGCCCACGACGTTCTCGGTGAAGAGAGGTCGGGACTGACCAGGATATCATAGAGTTTACCCTGGGTGCTCTCCCAGCTGATACTGAGTCCGCTGGTGGCGCTGTTAAAGCTGATATCGGTGATCTTGACCAGGGTTTCGGTGCGGAGGAGGCCGGCCAGTCGCACTTCGGCGATGGTAAAGTTCCCGTTGTTGCCGACAATGCGGATGGTGTCGAACCTGTCCCCGGGAGTGAGCACTGCACCCAGGTTGATGCGAAGGTAGTTGGCCGGATTCCCCCCGTCGGGAGCGTTGTTTCCGAGGACCTCGGCGACGACCGCTCCGTCGGGGCCACCTGTCAGCAGGGCGACCTCGAAGTTGTTGTCCCTGTCGGGACAGCAACCGGTGCGTCCGTAAAAATCAAAGCGCAGATCGGAGCCCGACCCCCAGGTGATCTCCTCGAATGTCCAGTAGAGCGTGGGATTGCCGCCGTTCCCATGGTAGTGGGTCGCTCCGCTCCAGTTGGTGGCTGGCAGGCTGGCGGTAGGATTGTTCGGATCATAGGCGAAGGGGTCGCTGATTGTATGGGCCAGATTACCTCCATGCCCGCTTGCCGAGGATGCGTTGAGGTCGGGCGTCAGGGGGATGGCAACGAGCTGCGCGTTTGGGTCCGGGACGTCTTGAACGCTGATGGAGACTGAGGCGCTGGTGTTGCCGCGGGCATTCGTTGCTTCCAGCGTGTAGGTCGTGGAAACCAGGGGAGAGACCACCATCGAGGTGATGTCCGGATCGACGGGAGAGTCGTTGAGCCTCAGGTCGTCGAAGTTGCTCGCATCCCAGGTCAGGGTAATGTCGGTGCCGGCGGTGATGGTGTCCTGGTCGACCTCAAAGGAGCTGATGATCGGGTTGTTGTCGACCGTGACGGTGATGATGGCGGACGAATCCTCTCCATCCACGGTGACGGTGAGTTGGTAGGTGGTGGTCTCATCGGGGCCGGGGTTGAGGAGGGTCGAGCCGCTGCCTGCGGCGGTTTGTGGCAGGAGGTCCCCGATCAAGGAGTCGAGATCGCCAGAGATCGGCACGATACGGGCGGCGGTCGCGGCTGCCTCGAACTCCCAGGTGAAGGTGACCGGTGCGTCCGAGGGGACGGTAGCGGGAGTTGCGCTGAAACTTATGATGGAAGTGGGAGCGAAGCTCGCCGCCAGGCGAACCTCGGCGATCGTGAAGTTCCCGTTGTTACCTTGGATACGAATGGTGTCGAAGCGTTGGCCGGTGGCAAGTCCCGCACCCAGGTCGCTACGAAGGTAGTTGGCCGGATTTCCCCCGTCGGGGGCGTTGTTACCGGACACTTCTTGAACAACCGTCCCGGCGGGTCCGCCTGTCAGGAGGGCAATGTCATAGTTGTTGTCCCTGTCCGGGCAACAGCCGGTGCGCCCGTAGAAGTCGAACTGCAGGTCGGATCCATCGCTCCAGAGGATTTCATCGAATGTCCAGTAGAGCGTGGGATTGCCTCCGCTCCCATGGTAGTGGGTTGCTCCGCTCCAGTTCGTGGCTGGCATGGCCGCGGTAGGATTGTCCGGATCGTAGGCGAAGAGGTCGCTGGTTGTATGGGCCAGATTCCCTCCATGCGCGCTTGGAGAGGAATTCGCCACGTCCGGTGTCAGCGGAATGTCGACGAGTTGCGCGTCCGAGCCCGGGGCGAGGGAGAGCATTAGTGCGCAGGCAAGCATGCTGGGCGTAAGCAGAGTCATTCGTGGTATGGAGACTGGTATACTCATCTTGATTTTTTAAGGGCAAGGGCTAGGGAAGATTCATGGACAGGAGAAGTTTTTGGTCCTCCCGGCGCAAGTTTTTAAAGCGGCGGTTCGTCTCCTGCCGGTGCCGTTAAAAAAAAGCAGAATAGAGCTTTCCATGAAACGTTATGGCTGCGAAAACAGCGTCAGAAAGCCCTATCTTGCGACAAACATGAAGTCTTTGACCACCTTTGCTGCCCTCCTGGCGTCCGCCGCCCTCGGCCACGCTGCCCTGACCAACATTCCGCTGACACCGGACGTGGCGAATTCCCAGGCAAGCGCGCATGGAGGGAATCTGGTTAATACAACCAGCGACCCCTTCGCCTACGATCCGGACAATCCTACCGCGCCCATGCCCGCCACGAACTGGAGCGGAGCAACCCACTTCCATGGGGCCGGAGGCAATCCCACGGTCTACTGGGGCTTGGAGGAGATCACCTGGGGGGCGGGCTCCGAACTGCAGTTCGACTTCTACGGACGCACCGGCTGTTGCCCGGACAGGGACAACAACTATGACATTGCCCTCCTGACAGGCGGACCCGGCGGAACGGCCATCCAAGAGATATTGGGAAACAACGCCCCTGACGGAGGGAATCCGGCCAACTACCTTCGTACCGACCTGGGTGCGGGACTCGTGGCTGGCCAGTCCTTCGACACCATTCGTATCCAAGGTAACAACGGGAACTTCACGATCGCCGAGGTTCGCCTCGCCGGATCGATCGTTCCCGAGCCGAGCACGTCAGCCCTGTTTGGCCTGGCCGCGATCGGCCTTTTCCTGCGCCGCCGCCGCTAGACGGTCCTGCCACTTGATTTCAAGCCCATCGGTCCGAGCAGGCCGATGGGTTTTTGCTGCCCCATGGGGCGGGGGGAAACTCTCCCATGAAACCTGTCCACTCGACAGGGTCGAGTTCCGAGATGTTCATTTAGATTACGCTTGGCCCGGACAGGCCCTCGGCGGCGTGGAGGCGGTGCTGTAGTATGCAAAGCAGGGAGCACGATGCTGAAAATGGATCCTGATCTTTCAGGATCAGTGCTGGCGGAAGCAGCAAAGGCGAAGAAGTTGAGACGGTGGAAGAATCAGCCGAATAGCGCACTCGACATCACGGTGCAGGAAGCAGGGTGCGGTGCACGGCTACAGCCCGCAAAGGTGCGGTGCTACGCTACAGGCTGTAAAGTGCAGGAAGAAGGGTGCGGGGTGGGGGTAACACCGGCCGCCGAACCCTCAAAGGTTCGTGCAGGACCGTGCACATCGTGCATTTCCGGCGGGTTTTTTGCTGATAGGAAATTGGGTTTTCGTCAAGGCGCCGGAACGAACCGGAACGAACCGG
>DLRK01000085.1:15625-21573 GCA_002501065.1 Akkermansiaceae bacterium UBA7890 | reverse complement strand
AACGAACCGGAACGAACCGGAACGGAACAGGCCTGCCCTATCGGGCCGATAGTCCAAGGAAGATGCCAGAGAAATCAAGCAGTTACTGAGCCATCAGACTCCTCGGGGCCGGCCCCATTGTCCCGCCCTCGATAAATTCGGCCTTGGTAAGGGATTGGCGGCGGTCGGTTTTGCCGCGACTGACGTTGGCCGCCCAAGCGACGATGCGGCGGACGACGGGTTGGGGATCCCAGCGAATGTGGGCTACGGACGGTTCGGACCAGGCGAAAGTCGGATCGGCATCACTGCATATGATGGAGATGCCGCCCGGCACGCGGAGTCCCCTGGCGGCAGCAAATTGCAGGACCGCATTGAAGATGACAGGCTCTTCGCAAATGAGGGCCGTGGGGGGGGTGACTTGGAACAATGAGGAAAGGCAAGCTTGCAGGCCTTCCTTGCAATCGTCCCATTCCGGGAGATTGAAATTACCTGCGGAGAGCCCCTGTTCTTTAAGTTCGTCGAGGAAGGCCTGCTCGGTAGGGCCCGGTGCAGGAAGTCGACGTCTCGGACGTGCCAGCAGGGTGATGCGGCGATGTCCAAGGTTAATCAATTCGCGGGTTACCATGATGAAGGCGGGCGCCTTGTCAGGTCCGGCGCCGGCGATGGGCAATCCTTCCCGGCGCCCGAAGAGGGCGAAGGCCGGGGTCGGGTTCGCCGCGAACCACTGGAGGACCGATTGCGAGGCTGCACCGATCACCCATACATCGGCTTCGGTTGACTCGACAAATGGAGCGATTCGACTGACATCCATGCCCAGGGCCAGTAAGGATCGAACGGGATAAACCACCGTGTGCCCCGCCTCGCTTAGTTCGCGGTCGAGCTGGACCATGTAATTAGTATTCCGGTCGATTGCCTCTGAGAGAAGAAGGGCAACTCTCATGGGCCGGGCGGAGGCCGGTTTTGTGGAGGACGTGATGAGACGACGACGCCCTGCCCCCTGTCCGATGAGGAGTCCTTCCGCTTCGAGATTCCGCAGGGCGGATTCCACCGTTTTGTGGCCGACTCCGAACTCTGCAGCCAGGTTGTTGCGTCCGGGCACGGTCGTGAGCCATCGGCCCTTGGCCAGTTCCTGACGCAGGTGGCTGGTGACTTGGTCCGTGATCGACGAAAAGTCGGATGATGCCATGGGAAAACCTGCTCTTTTAGTGACAGGTCGGCCAGAAAAATTACGATAGGTTCGTTCAGTTTATTCGTTTAAGAAACAGAAACAAACCCACGATTCCCCCCCCAATTTCACCATGACAAAAGAATCCGAAGACATTCAGGCCGTGGAGAGACTCGGCGAAGCGAGAGACGCGATCGTCACCGAGTTGCGCAAGACAATCGTTGGCATGGACGAGGTCATTGACGAGATGATGATTTCGATTTTTGCCCGTGGGCATTGCCTGCTGGTGGGGGTGCCGGGCCTGGCGAAGACGCTGCTGGTGAGCTCGCTGGCAGAGGCCATGTCGCTCTCTTTCAAACGGATCCAGTTCACGCCGGACCTGATGCCGTCGGACATTACGGGAACGGAGCTGTTGCAGGAGGATCCCGAGACCCACCAGCGACACTTCAAGTTCCAGAAAGGTCCGGTGTTCACGAACCTGCTGCTTGCTGACGAAATCAACCGGACCCCGCCCAAGACGCAGGCTGCGTTGTTGGAGGCGATGCAGGAGAAGCGAGTTTCGTCGGGAGGAATTGATCACAAGCTCGATGAACCGTTCTTTGTCCTGGCGACCCAGAACCCGATCGAGCAGGAGGGGACCTACCCGTTGCCGGAGGCGCAGCTCGACCGCTTCCTCTTCAACATCCTGGTCAAGTATCCGAGCTACTCCGAGGAACTCGATATCGTGCGCAGTGTGACCGGGGATGACGAGCCGGAACCGAAGGAGGTCATCGACGCGTCAGCCATCCTTGAGTTCCAGCACGTCGTGAGGCGCATCCCGGTCTCCGAGCACGTCTTCAACTACGCGGTAACCCTGGCCCGGGCGACCCGGCCCGACGAGTCGGATGCGCCGGAGTTTGTCAGGAAATTCATGGCCTGGGGAGCGGGTCCGCGCGCATCGCTGAACCTCGTTCTTGCCGGCAAGGCACGGGCCGCCCTGCGGGGTCGTTGCCACGTTGCCGTCGATGACATTCGCGAACTTTGCCTGCCGGTGCTGCGGCATCGCATCATTCCCAACTTCGCGGCGCGCTCGGAGGGGATGACTTCCGACACCCTGATCGAGAAGCTCGTGGAAGAAGTTCCGTCGGACGAGAAGCTGCTCAAGAAGATGGCCAGCTAGCCCTCATCAATGTCCGAGCATTTGCCAGAGACCAACTACCTCGATCCCGAGGTGCTGCAAAAGCTGGGCGACCTCGAACTGGTCGCGCGCGAGGTGGTGGAGGGGTTGCGGGTGGGGAGTCACCGTAGTTCACTGCGCGGGTTCAGCACGGAGTTCGCGCACCACCGGCAGTATGCGCCTGGCGACGCTCTCCGCGATCTCGACTGGCGGGTCTTTGGTCGCACCGACCGCTACTACACGAAGCTCTACGAGGCGGAGACAAGCTTTGACTGCACGATCCTGATCGATGCCAGCGCCTCGATGAATTATGCGTCGGGGAAGGTGAGCAAGCTGGAATATGCCAAGTTTCTCGCGGCTTCTCTTGCCTACCTGGTGCTCAAGCAGCGCGACTCGGTGGGTTTGTCGGTTTTCGACTCGGAAGTGCGCGCCTACCTGCCGCCGCGCTCCGCGATGGGGATCATCCTCGAGATTGACCGCTTGCTCCGTGAAGTGAAATCGGTGCCGCGGACGACCATCGCGAAACAGCTGCACGACATCGCGCTCATGATGAAGCGGCGTTCCTTTGTGATCCTGATCTCGGACCTGTTTTCCGACGTGGACGACATCCGCGCCGGACTCGACCACCTCAGGTATGACGGCCACAACGTGGTGGTCCTGCACACCCTCGATCCCTACGAGATCGAGTTCCCGTTCAACGGAACCTGGCTCTTCGAGGGGCTGGAAGGCGAGGAGTCGCTGACGACCCAGCCCGAGCGGATCCGGGACGATTATCTCGCCAGCTTCGGGAAGTATTTGAAAGACCTGAAGGCCGGGTGCGTGGCCAGTCATGTAGATTATGCCATGGTCGATACTTCCCGTCCGCTCGATGCCCTGCTGAGCGAGTTTCTTCACCAGCGTGCGACAACCCTCCACGCTCCCTCTGCTGCCCGGCCATGAGTTTTCTTCATCCGCTCATTCTGTTTGCAGCGGCGGGGGTGGCCCTTCCCATCCTCGCGCACCTTCTCAATAGCCATAAGGTCAAGCGCACGGACTGGGCGGCAATGCAGTTTCTCAACCGGGCCGTGCGCGTCCGGTCGAGGCAAATTAAACTGCGCGATGTGCTGCTCCTCTGCCTGCGCTGCCTGGCGCTTCTCCTTCTCGTATTCGCGCTCGCGCGGCCGACATGGCAAGGCGGGACGGCCAGCTGGATTCCCGGCGAGTCGAGGGCCGGGGTGATTATTGCGCTCGATGCGTCTTTCAGCATGGAGCACGGCGGAGAGGGTGCTACCCGCTTCGATCGCGCGTTGGACCAGGTGGAAGTGATCGGCGGGCACATGCAACCAGGCGATCCAGTCTCCCTCATTTTGCTTGGTGGCGAAGATGAAGTGGTGGTCCGCAACATGGCCTTCAATCGCGAACGGTTTCGCGAAGCCTTGCAGGACCTGAATGCGGCGCCGGCAGAGCTCGATCTCGATCGCGTTCCGAAGCGGCTCGCAGAGCTGGCAGCGGACATGGAAGCGCCCCAGAAGGAAGTCTATTTCATCACTGACGCACAGGCGCGGGATTGGAGGGAGTCCTCCGCGAAGTTTCAGGAGGCCCTCGCCGAGGTAAGCAATCAGG
This sequence comes from Akkermansiaceae bacterium UBA7890, assembly GCA_002501065.1. Classification (GTDB taxonomy): domain Bacteria; phylum Verrucomicrobiota; class Verrucomicrobiia; order Verrucomicrobiales; family Akkermansiaceae; genus Roseibacillus_B. Next base: position 17,671 of record DLRK01000085.1, on the reverse strand, counting down.
CGGAGCTCTTTCTTGTTCCGGTGACTGGCACACCCGCCAACCTCGCCGTGACGGATCTTGATCTTGTTGCCGGTGTTTTGCGCAAAGGGACCACTGCCCGTTACCAGGCCACGGTCAGGAACTGCGGGACGGAGCCGGTGTCCAATGTCGAGGTTCAGTGCCGCGTCGAGGGCGTGCAGATTGACACCAAGACGATTCCCGCGATCGCCGCCGGAGCGTCCGAGACCGTTTCGCTCTTTGTTCCCTTTCACAATGCGGGTCCCACCCGGATCACCGCGGAGATCACAGGTGATCTTCTCGCAACCGACAACGTGCGTCGGGTGGTTGCGGTGGTGCGTGACCGGGTGTCGGTGCTTTGTGTGGATGGGTCGGACGGTGATGCGGGCCGTTTGGTGGTATCGGCCTTGTTGGCCCGGGGTGACGGGATTCAGGATGAGGACTACGTGGTCCGCTCAGTGCCGTGGATTTCGCTGCCGTCGCAACAACTGGACGATCTCGATGTGATAATCCTCGCCGATGTCCCGGAGATCACCACGGAGCAGGTCAATCAATTTTCGCGTCATGTCAGACAGGGTAACGGGCTCGTCTGGTTTGCCGGGGAAAACGTAAAACCCGCCGTATGGAACGAGCGCTCGGCAAGCGGGCCGAATCCGCTGCTACCTGCCAGGCTCGGTCAACTGGTGGACACAAGCACCACGCTTGGCGCAGGCAGACCGCTTGATCCCGCCATGCCGAGCCACAGCATCTGCCTTCCCCTGCGATCCCTCCCGGAGGACCTTTTCAGCGAAACGCGTTTTCTCACGCGATTTGAAGTGGATCCATCCTCCTCCAGCTTTCCGATCCTGAGCCTGGCCGGAAGTGGCGCCCCGGTTCTTCTGGAGCATTCGCTTGGCCGCGGGCATGTGTTCATGTTCACGACCTCGGCAGGCACCAGCTGGAACAACATGGCGCAGACGCCGGTTTTTCCCATGCTCATGCAGCAAATCGTTACCTATCTTGCGGGACGGGAGTTCGAGCAGCCGCGCATGGTTGGTGATTCTCTCTCGCTGTCTTACGTAGAGCAACCCGACGCCAGCGATGCGGTCTTCGACACCCCTTCGAAGGAAACCATCACCGTCCCGGTTCGCGAGCATGGAAACCAGTTCGTGGCTCTGTTGGAGCGCGCGAAGGAGGCCGGTTTCTACGAGACTCGAGTCAGCGTGCAAGCTCCCGGGTTGCCGGTTGCGGTCAATGTCAACTCGCGCGAGTCGGATGTCACGTCCCTTACGGCCGATGAGTTGGGTAGGAACCTGGAAGGAACAGATGCCACGATAGCCGCCACGGAGACTGAGCTCGCCGCGGCGATTGATGCATCACGAACAAGTCGTTCATCATGGCGGTTATTCATGATTGCGGTCCTCGTCATCCTGCTGATCGAGTGCCTCCTTGCTGACCGTCTCCGCGGACGCAAGAAGAGACGTAGTAAACAAGCGGATCCCATTCCGGAAACCTCGACTGGAGTGCAGAATGCCTGACGCGTTTTCCATATTCAGCCAGATCGAGCAGGTGTTCCTGGCCCGCCCAGTGTCCACCGGGACCCTTGTGGGAATCCTTGCCGGGATCGTCTTGCTCAGCCTGTTCCTCTATCGCCGACCATGGGGGATGCCGATGTGGTTGCGGATTTTCCTCGTAGCATCCCGGATACTGGCACTCGCCCTTGTCGTGGCCACCTTGCTTGAACCGACGGCCGTTGTCACTGAGTCCCGCATGCAGGTGCGCAGCCTGCCGATCCTGCTCGACGTCTCCGAAAGCATGTCGATGGAGGACCAGCGGAAGCGCCCGGAGGACCTCATCGATGCCGCTACGGCGCTGGGCATGATTTCCCTGGAGGACGACACCGAGGCCGACCGCAGGATGATGCAACTGGACACGAAACAACGCCAGGCAATCGTATCTGCTTCGCGCCTCGACCTCGGCAAAGCCATTCTCACCCACTCGGGCCGGCAGATCCTGGAATCACTCGGTGAGTCGCTCGACCTCAGCTACCACGCTTTTGGTCAATCCCCA
>DLRK01000085.1:0-15318 GCA_002501065.1 Akkermansiaceae bacterium UBA7890 | reverse complement strand
ACCACGCTTTTGGTCAATCCCCACACCTGATCAGCAACGGCGAAGTGCTGACCACCGAAGAACTGGCCGGACTGGAGGCCAGGGAGCCGGGAACCTCGATCGCCACTTCTCTCGAAGCGGTAGCCAGTTCAGGTGGAATTCCGGCGGCGGGAATCGTCCTGCTATCCGACGGCATCGACAACGCTTCATCCCAACGGTCCGAGGCGGTGCTCAAGGACCTTGGCGCACGCGGCATACCCGTCTACACAATACCGATAGGCCTGGCTGATCCGGATGATGTCAGTATCCGCAACATCGTGATGCAGGAAGTCGCCTACTCCGGCGACAAGGTGCCTGTCCGCGTCCAGATCCAATCCAAAGGCTATGAAAGACGGACAGCGCGGCTGGCAGTGCTTCTGAATGATCGACGCGTCTCTTCGCGTATTATTCGCCTTGCTGGCGGACTGCAATTTGAAGAGATCGATTTTCGCGTTGATGTTTATGAGAAAGGCGCAGCACAGATCGACGTTCTCATCGAGCCGTTTGACAACGAAGTCTCTACCGTAAACAACCGTATTTCGCGAAGCGTCCGGGTCGTGAATGAAAAGGTCAACGTGCTCTACATCGAAGGTAATGCCCGATGGGAATATCGCTATCTGCGTGCGATCCTCAAACGCGATCCGCGGATCAACGCTACCTTTATCGCGTCCAATGTCGGACCCGAGGTCGCACGGAACTCACCGGAGCACATCGAGCGGTTCCCCGATGACCGGGAAGGCGCTTTCCAATACGACCTGGTGATTCTCGGTGACGTCGATGCATCCTTTTTCACCGAGGAGGAACTTAGCCTGCTGGAAGAACTCATCCGGGATCGCGGGGCATCGTTGCTGATGCTTTGCGGTCCGATGTATGCGCCCGGCTCATATGCGGAGACGCCAGTGCAAACCATGCTGCCCGTTCGGTTTGATGCCGAAGCAAGTTGGGAAAAAATTGCGGAATCGGTTTACCCTGTGCTGACGCCCGAAGGCAGAAGCAGCCTGGTGATGACCCTGGAGAACGAGGTGGAGCTCAACGATCACATCTGGACGCGAATGGCACCGATGGATCAATTGCCTCCGCTTCTGTCTGCCAAGCCTGGTGCGACAGTGCTCGCGATGCTTTCCGATAGTACCGAGCGGGACCAGAGCTATCCGTTGGTCGCATGGCAGCGTTACGGGACTGGCAAATGCATGTCGATTGCTTCGGACCGGCTGTGGCGACTGCGTTACAGGACCGGCGACAAGTACCACTGGCGCATCTGGTCCCAGTGCATCCAGTTCATGACGCTCTCGCGCTTGATGGGTGAACACAAGCGCATCCGATTGGAAACCGACCGTTCAGTGTATGCCGTCGACGGCCAGTGCCGCCTGTATGCTCATGTTCTGGATGACCGCTTTGAGCCGATCGTTCAGCCCGTGTTTGAGGTTTACGTGTCGAGTATTGATGACGGGCAAGCAAAGCAACTCGTCAACCTTCGACCTGACAAGTCTCAACCCGGGCTCTACGAGGGATACTTTTCACCCCCGGAAACAGGCCGTTACCGGGTCGAGGCGAATGACGAAGAGGAAAAGATGGCAAATACAACGGAGTTTCAGGTCACCGAGGTTCGGCAGGAGCTGATCGACACTGACATGCGACTTGCCCACTTGCAACGCATCGCCAACCTGACGGGCGGGGCCAGTCTCGGGATACGCGAGTTGCCTGAGCTCAGTTCGCTCGTGAACAACCGGATCATTTCAACCAAGGTCCGTTCCGAGCGCCCTCTCTGGGACAATGTTATTGTTGCGCTCCTCCTTGTGGGATTGCTGGGAACGGAATGGATTTTGCGTAGAAGGTATGATCTCCCATGAGTAGCGGTACGGAGAACAGGGTTCTGAGATTGCGCTTGCGTGCCGTGTGGCGACGGACACAGCGCAAGCACCTCGGGGCCGGCCTGCTCGCGATATGCCGGTGGTGCATTCCGCTGTTTTTAATCGGGATGGCAATCGACCGCTTCACGTATCTACCGGCAGAGGCCCGGTATCCCGTTCTTTCGTTCCTCACCCTGGTGTCTCTCTACAAAGCGTGGAAGCACGGTTGGAGGCACCTTCGGTTCTTCAACGCGGAGCGGACTGCCCTCCAAGTCGAGAAGAAGCACGGGGAACTCAAGAGCCTCCTGGTTTCCGCCATCCAGTTCGGCAAGACGAAGCCGACTCCCGGCACCTCGCAGGCCCTTTGGGAGCTGACCCGGAGCAAGGCAGATGAAGCAGCCAGGGAGGTGAAGCCCCGCAGGATTGTGCCGTATCGCTCTCTCCGGGGACCAGCCGGGGCGGCCATGATTCTAGCGGGCGTGATAGTGGCGATCGGTGTGATCAACGGTCCGTTTCTCCTCGCAGGGCTGACGCGCATCTTTGCACCGTGGATGGTGGCGACCTATCCGACCTACACCGAGCTCGAACTCGGAGAGGGGGACATGGTGGTGAAGGAAGGCGAGAGCGCAAAGATCGCGATCAGTGTCTCAGGAGTGGTTCCCGGGAAGGCGAAGCTCTTCCTGCGCACCGGTGAAGGACGGCCGCGCGAATTGGAGTTAGCGATCAACGAGGGACGCTGTGACTACACCATCGCCTCGGCCTCGCGTGATTTCAGCTACCGGATCAAGGCTGGAGACGCGCGCAGCGACTGGCATCAAGTGCGCGTGATCACGGCACCGCGGATTGAGAAGGTGCAGGTTGGACTCAGTTTTCCCGCTTACCTCGAACGCCCCACAGAGACGGTGGAGGCCCTGACCCTGGCAGTGCCGGAGAATACGCAGGCTCATTGGAAACTGACGCTCGATCGTCCCATCCGGGAGGCGGTTCTGAACCGTGACGGAGAAGAACCGATGAAGTTGGAGGTCACTAATGATGGCCGGCAGCTCGTCATCGATGAGAAGGTGGACGCCTCGCAGGGATACAGCTTTGCGTGGGTGGAAGAGGAATTCGGATTCGCTTTTGCCAGCCCGCGCTACTACCTGCAGGTGGTCTCCGATCAGGCGCCAAGGGTCGAGCTCTCTTCCCCGGACGCGAACCTCAACGCCCTCCTCGGGCGGCAGCTGGATCTTGCCGTGCGTGCCAGCGACGATCATGGCATCGGCAGCTCCAGGATCACCTATCGCGTGAACCTGCGTCAGGAGAAATCGGTCTCCCTCGAGACTCCACTCAAAAACGGAGGCGGAGAACAAGCAATTGATTGGGATTACCGCAAAGTTCTTCCCGACCTGAAGATCGGAGACACGGTGTCCTTTCTGGTCGAAGTGGCCGACAAGTATCCGGATGGTCCGCACGTCGTTCGCACGGAGACACGGAGGATTACATTTCTCTCCAGGGAGGACTATCTCAAGCAGATCCAGAAGAAGAAAGACCGCCTTCTCTCGCGCGTTCAGACGACCTACCGCCAACAGCGCGCGGCGTTTGAGAACGTGCGCAGCCTGGAACCGAACGCCGACGGTTACATGCAGGCCTGTCAGGTCGAAGCGATCCGGCAGGAACTGCTGCGGGATCAACTCAAGGGGATTGCGAAACAGTTGAAGGACTTGCTCGAGGACCTGGTCGCCAACAATGTCTCCGATGCGGCCGAGGGCGAGTCCCTCGAGCAGGTTCGTTCGGCGTTACTTGGAATTGCGGACACTCACCTGGCCAACGCGGCGTCCCGCCTGCGACACCAGTCCGGCGTCGCAGGGGGTAATACGCAGGAATCTCCTGATCCTTCATCCGCAGCACGCGCAGTCAATACCGCCGCCCGCGAGTTGGGCAGCCTGGTCCTGCTCCGATCCATTGATTCGGCACAGGAAGTCTATGCACGGGAAACCCGAATGCTGGCACAGGTCCAGGCCTCCCTGCGATGGCGTGCCGTTCAGGCCAAATCGGCCGAGTCGGGAGGATCTCTCCCCAAGGCACAGGATGAACTGGCGCAGTGGACCCATCGCCTGATCGCCGATCTTCAAAATGGGATGCGCTACGAGAAGCGACCGTTGGCCGTTCTCCGGCTGATCCAAAGTGTCAAGGATTTGCAGCGTGCCCAGACTGAAGAACGGATGCGTCAAGCTGCGGTATTGGTCACGCAGGGACAAGCCGACCAGGCGGAGCGTCTTCAGGCCGAGTTGGTCAGGACCTTGCTCGATGCGGAGTTCAGTGTGCGTCTCAGTGGGGCCTACTCGACCCTGATCAAAACCCGGGACCAGATGCGATTGATCGTCAAGGCCCAGGCGATGCTCCGCGAACAGTGCGCCGATATGTCAGCTCAAAGTTTTGAGGCAGGCAGGACCCAGGCCGGACAAGCCCAGGTAAATCTTCGTAAACGCTTGCTGACCCTGCTCCTGCAGACCGTGCCTGCGCCGCGGACCAAGCTCTTTGATGAAACTTGGCCGGAGGCGCCTCCGGTCCAGGCCCTTTTGAAGGATGCTGACCGCGCGATGGCGGATGCGATTGATCAATTCGCTGCCGGTCGACAGGCCCCGGCCATTTCACAGCAGCGCGAGGCAGAGGAGGCACTGACCAAACTGTCGGAGCTCGTGGACCATTGGTCAGTGGAATTGGGGCTCCAGACACTAGGCCTGAGTATGCTGGTCGCCGTGACAGGCGAGCGCCTTGCCTTCATCGAGGGATACGAAGCGAAAGTGGTCGCGCTACTTGAGAAAACCGATATCGCTGCGACAGAAGGGGAGAAAGTCAATGGTCTGTCCGAGCCTCAGCTTCTCCTGACCGAGGAACTGGCCTCATTCAATAGCGATCTGGTAAAGCAGGGCCAGGCAAAGTTGGATCAGGACATCCCCCCCCTGCTAAGCCGGATGGAGCGGGCGGAGCAGGCGATGCGTAGTGCGCTGGCTTCACTGGAGGCGAACGACGCAGACCAGGCGATCGGCCACCAGGAGCAAGCGGCCGATATCCTGGCCGAGGCGTATACGATCGTGACTACCCAGAACGAGCGACTCGACCTGCTGCAGAGCCTGCTGATGTTCCAGCGATCGGTAGGATTTGCCCTTGGCTATATGGGCGACATCGTCGCGGAGCAGCGCGATATGATCGTGGCAACCAAGGCGTTGGAGTCAGACGACGCTTCACACCTCTTGCCGATGCTCAACAACCTGAGAAGGTGTGTCGATGACGTCGCGCCGCTGCTGGACCTTGTCGCATTACGACTGGATACTGGTACGCCTCTGGCCTTCGCCGTCGCGGACCTTGAGGATGCAGTGGCTTCTCTGCAAACCGGCGATAAGCTCGATGCACTTGATGCCCAGGACGTCGTGGCCGAATCACTTGAGAAAGTGCATGCGCTGGTCCAGGCGGTGAAATCGCAGGCAGGTTACGTCGCTGAGATCGTGGAATTCCTGCATGCCTCCGTTGCTGAGATCGCTGTGCTGGAATACCAGCAAGAGGAGTTGGCACGCAAGGCCGGATCGGCCACGCCGGAACAACTGCAAGACCTGCTGGCAAAACAGCGGACCTTGCTTGCCAAGGCAGATAAAGATGGGCAAGTCCTCGTGTCGGTCACGGGGATGACTGCGTATGCCGAGCCCGCCAAGCTGATGCGTAAGGTGCTTGCTCAGCTGGAAGGAATCAAAGCGCCTGCGGCGGCCGAGCAGATGGAGCTCGTGGGAGCGGCGCTCATGGAGAATGCCGACTCCCTGTTTGCGGTGATCAGCATGCTTCACGGCCTGCCGGATATCGAGATCATGGCCCAGACCGATCCTGACCTTGAGCGATTGGTTGAGGTATTGGCTGTAGCTACTGCGCACAAGATCCTCTTCCGTGATACGAACAAGGCCGAGGTCGAGGCGATGAAATCCCTTGCAGAGCAGCAAGGTAGCCTGGCGGCTCGTTGCCGGGAACTCTCCAAGGTGGGCGAGCCACACGCGATGCTCGAAACCGCGTCCACCCAGCTCGTGGCGGCCACCGCAGCCATGCAGTCATCCGACCGGGACGCGATCAAACGCCACCAGGAAGCTGCCATGCAAATGCTACGACATTTCATCATCGAGCAGGCCCTGATCCTGGAGACCGCCGTGCCGCCTGCGGCTGCCGAGGATGGGTCCCCGGACGCTGATGGCCCGGGCAGTGACAGCGAGGCGGACTTTTCCGCCGGCTTCATCGCTGACTTTGTGAGCGGTGAAGCGCCCAAGGACCAGAGAACGGAGTGGAAAGTGCGGGGCGAGCGTAACCGTGCCGCGTTGAATCAGAATTTCGCCCGCGAGCTGCCATTGGAATATCGCGGATTGTTGAAAAACTATTACGAGAGGGTTGCAAAATGAATGGCACCAGCAACAGGAAACAGAGGTTTCTCACCACGGCGCTGTGCGTTGTCTCGACCAGTTTCCTTGCGGCGTCGGTTGCCGCGCAGGAAAAGCCCGCCGATACACCTTTAGCCGTTGAAGCGCCCGCTGCTGCGGAAGTCGAGGCGCCCGAGTTGACCGAGGAGGCCGAAAAGGCCATCGAGCGCGGTCTGAAATTCCTTATCTCCAGCCAGAATAAGGACGGCTCATGGTCTTCCAAGGATCCTGAAGATCGCGGAGCGGGCTACGCGATCGCCGGCACCAGCCTCGGGTTGATGGCATTCATGGTCGAGGGCCACTTTCCGGGTTTCGGTACGTACGGCAAGGCGCTGGAACGCGCGAAGGACTATCTGCTCAAGAGATCCAAGGACTCCCCAACAGGTGCCATGGGTGTGAAGATGTATGAAATCGGCCTGTTCACCATCGCGATGTCCGAACTCTGGGGAATGACCAGCGACCCCAGGGACAACAAGGAGATCCAGGTGGCACTGGAACGAGTCGTCGAGATCATCCTGCGATCGCAGAATCCGCTGGGCGGCTGGCGATACGCGCCACGGCCCGACGCCGGGCAGGACACCTCGGTCACCGCGATGGTTTTTGTCTCGCTCGCATCGGCCCGTGAGGCGGGCGTCCTGGTGCCGACTGAAACGATCGAGCGGCTGACCGGCTACCTCCGCGATCAGGCCTTCGATGAGCGCAGAGGCGGCTTCGGCTACCAGGGCAAAGGGTACACCATCGCCTGCACGGCCGGGGGCGTCTATGCCGCGCAACTCGCCGGCAATCGGGACACCGAGTGGGTCCAGGCTGCGCTCAACACCCTTGAAAACGAACCCAAAATGTTCTCACGAAAAGACAACGGCCACTTCTACTACTCGCATTACTACGCAATGCAGGCGATGGTTCAGGCTGGTGAAGAACGCTACGCCAAGTGGTATCCCAGGATTCGCGACTCACTCATCACGCTGCAGCAACCCAACGGATCGTGGCAGGAGAAGGAACAGGATTATCCGCATAAGACGCCCATGGCGATCATCATTCTAGGGACCCCGAACCGGTATATTCCGGTTTATCAACGCTAGTGAACGGACCCGTCGGATGACCAATCACTACAGTCAATCTCATTCAATGAGAGGTCTAATCTGCTATGTTGCCTTGGCGATCTTTTCTTTCGTGACCGTAAGTGCGAAGAACAGTCAGAGGCACCTCTTCATACTCTCCGGTCAATCGAATATGACCGGTGGGCTTAAGGCTGGCTTTGCCAAAACGGTCGAAGACACCTTCGGGGAAGACAACGTCGTCGTTGTCCATCATAGCAAGTCCGGCCGTGGTATTCGCTTCTGGGACAAGGATTACAGGTTTCCTGACAACTACAGGTTTCCCGGCAAGGGAGTCCCCTCGGAACGGTCCAGGCAGCAGCATGGCCAGGAATACGGGCCCTTGATCGGGAAAGTTCGGGAAGCCTTCGACGGCCGATCGTTTGATTCCGTCACCTTCGTCTGGATGCAGGGCGAGTCGGATGGGAAGCGCGGTTTGGGGGCCGCCTACGAAAAGAGCTTTCTGAGGTTGTTGGGACGAATGAAAACAGACCTGGGTCGAAAGGACGTTGCCTTTGTGATTGGCCGCATCAATGACTCCTATATGAGCGAGCCCCCCTGGAAGGCTATGCGCGACGTACAGGTCAAGCTCGCTGAGGATAACGAACATGGAGAATGGGTAGACACGGACGACCTCAGTGAACCTGAACACGGCGTGCATTTCCCGAGAGAGAGTTACCCAATCCTTGGCCGGCGCTTCGCGGAAAAGGCCATTGAATTGATCCGGCAAACGAAAATAAAAAAGTGAAGCGTTACGACCACCATTACTTCGATCAACTGGCAGCTAACGATCGGAAACATGAATAGACGAAACTTCACCAAGCACTCTGCAGTTGCTGCTTCTGCGGCATTCGTCCCGGGGTCAGGCACAGGGCAGGCGGTCTCCAAGCCCGGAAAATCGGATTCCTGCCGCGTTAAACCGGGGGGCGCGCGCGTCATCGTTGCGGGCGGAGGGATTGCCGGATTATCCACGGCCTACGAGCTGATGAAGCGCGGTCATGACGTGACCGTTCTCGAAGCATCCCGGCGCGCAGGCGGTCATGTGCGAACCATGCACAAGCCTCTGGATGACGGTCTCTATGCCGACATCGGGGCCGAGCAATGCACCAAGCCAGGTTACGAAATCTACCGAGCCTACGCAAAAGAGTTCGGCCTGGAGCTGCTCCCCTATCCAAGGCGAACTACCCAGATCACCTACATCAAAGACAAGCCCTACACCGAAGAGATGCTGCGAGACCGGAAAATCCTGCAGGGATTCGGTTATAACAAACGAGAGGCGGCATACATGTCCGAGCATGGCATGAACAGCCTGCCGGGCTTGTATTATGCCCCCTATCTCGACATGTTTGAGGATGAATACCAGCCTCTGGGCATTGGGCTCGATGAGCTGGATCACATCGCCGTCAAAGACCTGCTGAAACGTGAAAAAGCATCTGAAAAAGCCGTCCAGATATACGGCAGCGCGTTTACGTCGGCGCTGCAGGCGCTCTGGCAGTCGGCGATCCTGAAACATCGCAAGGTGCCGGTTATGCCGACGCAGCTTTTTCGCATCAAAGGGGGAAACCAGCGGATGACGGATGCCTTTGCTAAGCGTTTGGGACAACGGGTTCGTTTGGGCGCGCCGATCACAAAAATCGAACATGGCGAATCAGGCGTGAACATTCATTTCAAGGAGTCCGGTCAAGCGAAGTCGACATCAGCTGATTATCTGGTGAATGCCATTCCCTTGACCACGCTCCTGCGCGTCACCGTCGAACCCAGGTGGTCGGCGGAGAAAGCATGGGTTATCCAGAACACGATGTTTGATTTTCAATCCCGGGTTGTGTTTCAGGCCCGTACGCCGTTCTGGAAGCGCGATGGGCACAGTCCGAATATGGCTTGCAGGAGCCATCACCTTCATCTGGTCTGGGAAATGGCAGAAGAAGTGGAAGGCGATCGCAGTATACTCATCGGCGCGGCCAGTGCCGGCACGACGGCCGAACAGGCCCTGGCGGCTTACCGCCGGCGATATCCCGGAACATCCGTCGACATCGAACGTACGCTGGTGCATCACTGGATTCAAGACCCGTGGGCGCCCTTCTGCGAGCGCCGAGGATTCGGGCTCGGCAGGCTGAAAAAATTCTGGCCCGAAATTCTTCGCCCGCATGGCCGTATCCATTTTGCCGGTGCTTACGCAGACAACCTGACCTGGGGCCAGGAAGCGGCAACGCGTTCGGCCCACAGGGTTGCGGAAGAGATTGATGAATCATCTTAAGAATATTCCAGGAGATCAGGCATGCATTTTCAACAAACAGCTGCCGGCGAAATCGCAGAGCCAGATCGGTGTAGGATTTCGCATGAGAAAATTGATCCGAAATACAATTTCAAGGAGAACACGAACTTGACCTGATGATGATTTTCCCGACTAAAAAGCGTGCCTTTCCCGCCGCATGCATTGCATTGGTGGCATGCTTCGGTGTTGATGCCGCGCCAACACACACTGTTCCGACGCCTGAAGGAATCCTGCAACTACAATGTGGCGCCCCGTTTCGAGACAACGCGGTCTTGCAACAGGAAATAAAGCTGCCGGTCTGGGGGGAATGCCAACCGGGAGCCCGGGTCACCATCCGTTTTGATGGCCAGACTAAATCTACTCTTGCCGACAAAGACGGAGTCTGGCGGGTTACGCTCGATCCCATGAATGCAGGCAAGTTGAAATCGGTCAATGACAGCCCGGCAGGCAAAACGATGACCATTACCTGCGAAAAGGATGGCGAAAAGGAGATCAAGATGATCCGCAACCTGCTGGTCGGTGAAGTTTGGCTCTGCGCCGGACAATCGAACATGGCCGGCAGGATGGGCCGAGCGGGCAGTCCCAAGCATTTCCCCCCGGACTCGATTGACACCGCTGATTTTCCGGCATTGCGCCAAATGATTTCACCAAAGCAAGAGTGGTTGGTTTGTTCTCCGGAAAGCGCCGTCTGGTTCAAGAAGGTTTGCTTCTTCTTCGGTCGCCGATTGCAGAGCGACATCCTGGTCCCTGTGGGCATCATTAATGCGGCTGTGGGCGGATCAAACATCGAAAGCTGGCTCAATGACATGCCATACGAGCGAGGCAAACACTACGATGCGATGATCGCCCCTCTTGAAGGGTTCGGGTTGCGTGGAGCGCTCTGGTATCAGGGCGAAAGCAACGAACGGGACGGACGAGCGTACCAACCCAAACTGGAGTCACTCATCACTGGTTGGCGAAAGGTCTGGGGACAGGGTGATTTTCCTGTCTACTTCGTACAATTGCCCGGCATTGGCAAATCTTCCACCGACAATCCGGTGGGTGGGGACGGCAGGGCCGAAATTCGGCAGGCTTACGCAGAAACACTCGCTCTACCGAACACCGGTATGGCGGTCACGATCGACATTGGCGACGTAAGGGAACACCCGCCAAACAAGTATGACACCGGTGTTCGCCTTGCATGCCTTGCGTTGAAACATGATTACGGATTCAAAGATACCGCCCTTTCTCCCATCTACAAGAAGCACAATATCGAAGGGTCTGTCGTCCGTATTAGTTTCGATCACGCGGAAGACGGGTTGGTGGTATCTCGAAAAGAAGGCTTCCTTCCTCCCAAGGCCACACCTGACGCCAAGCTTCAATGGTTGTCCGTCCAGTCCAAAGACGGCATCTGGCACTGGGCCGAAGGACGGATTGAAGGTTCGCAACTACTGGTATCCTCAAAAAGCGTAAACGATCCGGTTTCCGTTCGCTACGCCTACACCCAGCACCCGAGCGGCAACCTGCTATATAGCAAGGGAGGCCAACCCGTAGCTCCCTTCAGTACGAATGGCTACGAGACGAAAACTGTTCCGGAAACCCAAAAAGGAAAACACCTTTTTATCCTGTCAGGGCAATCGAATATGGCAGGGCTCAATCCGGATATCTCGTTTGCCCCCGCTGTCACCAAGGCCCTTGGCAAGGACCGGGTGGTCGTGGTGAAGGATGCCCACAGCGGCCAATCGATCCGCAGTTGGTGCAAGTCGAACCATGAGGTCCCTCCCCCGACGACCGGTCGGGTGCCTAAGGTGAGGGGGGAACATTATGGTCCCCTTATGAAGAAGGTGAAGGCGGAGATTGAGGGGCAAACCCTGCAGACCGTCACCTTCGTCTGGATGCAGGGTGAGTCCGATCTGAACAACACGGCCTACGACGCCTACTTGAAGGAACTGCTTGATCAGTTGCAGGAAGACCTGACCTTCAGGGACATCAATCTGGTTATCGGTCGAATCAGCGACTGCGGACTCGATCGGGAGAAAAGGCTGGAGGGCCGCTTGAACATTCGCCGGATTCAACAGGAATTCGCTGAAGCCCATCCGCGGGGAGCGTGGGTGAATACGGATGATTTGAATGATCGGACACAAGACGGAAAAACTTTCCAGGATCTGCACTACACCCCCGAAGGATACCGCGTGCTGGGCCAGCGCTTCGCGAAAAAGGCCATCGTGTTGGTCCGTAGGGAATCCGCAAGAAATACGAACGAAAGTAAATGAAGAGAAGAGGAATCAAAATGAAAACACCCTACTATTCCATTCGCCTGTTGTTTGGACTCTTGGCAGTTCTCACGACTTTACCTGCAACTTCTTCGGCTCGCGGCAAAGAGCCCGTGCCCGTGCTCACCGGGCAAGGTCAGGCACTTGAGAAACTGTATTCCGAGCAACTTGATGCTATACAGAAAGAGATTTCAGCAGCGCTACCTACGGTCGATGCGCAAAAGAAAGCGGCCTTTGAAACCGCCCGGGCTGAGCTGGGAGCGCTCAAGGCTCCGCGCGAGGATGATCCCGAAGCAGTGCATCGGGCATATCAGGCGGCCAAACCGCTTGCCGAGGCGAAAGCGCTTGATAACGCGCGACCGCTGCTCGCCGACCTCGAGTCATTCCTCTCTAGCGACAAGCTGGACTCCAAGCTGATGAAGGCCGCGATTCTCCGGCACGGCACGCCGGCCGGCCTGGCAGAGTTCGCCCAGGAGAGCGACGCCCACAAGGCCCTGCTCGACAAGCTCTTCGCCGACGAGGCGCTGATGAAGCAGATCCTTAAGTCGGGCGGTGCGAATGGTGGCGAGTATGGCGAGGCGATGCAGGTCTACTCCGCGATCCTCGAGGCGAGCGAACTGGCCCGCAAGCCGGGCATCCTGCAACGCCTGGCTCTGGGCACCGCTCTCCATCAACCGTGGCTGGACGAAGACAAAAAAGGCAGCGTGAACGGGATTGTCTTTGCCGACCACAAAACCCCGGACGGCCAGGTCGCACGCTACATACATTATGAAAAGGCCTGCCTCGCGAAAGAATTGGACCCGCAGTTCAAAGATTTCAACGCGTGGGAGTGTCGGTTCATCACGAACGATCCGTACACCAATGAAGAACTCACCTGGGTGCGTTCGATGCTTCGCCAGTTCCGCCCGGACCACATCACCAACCCCGATCAGAAATGGCGCTACACCCGTATTGTGAAAAGTGATGTGCCGTATTGCAGCACGCGGAATGACGAGTCGCTGGGCTTGCCTCAGCAACAGGCCATCGCCTTGGGCGGGGTCTGCGGACGCCGCGCGTTCTTCGGCCGCTTCGTCGCCCGCGCATTTGGGATCCCCTCAAGGCGGTCGGCCTCGACCGGCCACGCCGCAATGAACCGTTGGACGCCCGACGGCTGGGTGAACAACTTCGGCGCCTGGTGGTCGCACAACCACTGCGGCCCGCATGGCGGTCTCGACTTCTACCTCGATTCCCAGGCGCGCGAGCACGAGGAGATCTACATGCAGGTCCTCCGGGCCCAATGGATCGGCAATGCACTGGGGCAGGAAGATGTCAGCATCCGACACTACGGCCAGGGCGGTGGTTTCTGGGACGGTTTAGCGTTCTATCAAAAGCGAGACGTCGTTGAGGCCGCCAACCTTGAGCAAGCGGCAGCGGACGCAGAACTGGCGGCACTGAGTGCGGAGGAAGCCCGTCTGCTCGGCGAGTCGGACGAGATCCTTGGCGATGGGGCGGAGGTCGAGGAGATCGAGATCCCTGAGGAGGACAAGAAGATTGTCGTCGCCGAGGACGGCACGATCACTGTCCCCGCGGTGGCCTGCACCGGCCCGAGAAACAACACCGAGAAGGTCGCGTTCTTGAACAGCTGGGACGGCGGCATGCAGATCCACTACCAGCGGCTGGGCGAGCGTCCCGAACTCCTGAAATACACGGTCGAGGCTCCTGCGGATGGGAAATACGAATTGGCTTTGAATGTCAATACGGTCTCGGAAAAGTATGAGGTCATCGCCCGGATCAACCGGCGCGCCATGGTGAACCTGATGCTCCCCTACACCAAGGGAAGTTGGCAGCATACCGAGCCTGATGTCATCGAGCTGAAGGAAGGGAGAAATACGATCCAGTTGACCTTCCGTGCGCCCAATCGTGGCGTGAGCATCAAGGATTTCCAGCTCAAGCTGGTTAAATAAACCGCCACCCGACGTGACTTTAAAAACGCCTCCCCCCATGAACAGATTTTCCCGGATTATTATGGCCCTGCTTGTGCTGGCCAGTGCAGGGGTATGGCCGTTGCCCGCGATGGGGCAGGATCAGGCGGGCTCGATCGCCGGAGACGAGATCGCCGCACTTGACGCCAAGCGGATCGAGGCCGGTGCGGCCGGGTCCGCAGCCAGGAAGAAACTCGCGATTCGACGGGTGATCCGTGAAGCCGAGTCGCTGATCAAAAAGCATCCGTCCGCGTCCAACCGCTACGAGGCCCTGAGCATCCTCTTCCATAGCCAGCAAATGCTGGTCAGTCTGGATAACTCGACGACGAACCGGAAAGCCTTTCTGGCGACCTGCGGAAAACTTGCGGCAGCGCCGAACGAATATGCGGCGCTACGCCTCGACGCCGACCTCTTGCTCACGCAGGCCGAGTCGGCACGACAGGGTGGCGACTCTCACGCCCGCTCCGATGCACTTCGTCCATTGGTCGAGCGCTACCGGGACACCGAGGTCGAGGCGAAAGTGATCCGGATCGCCATGATCATGGCGCTGGAGTTTGGCAATAACAGACTGGTCAATGACCTGCGGAAGGTCATCGCCCAGCGCTTACCCGGCGACATGGACCTGATCAATTTCCAGCGCGACAAGCTGGCGGGGCAGGTTTTTGGCGCTCCGTTTATCGGGACCTTCGAATGGGGGGATGGCAGGACGGCGAGGTTCCCGATGGACTTTCTGGGCACGACCACCGCAGTGTATTTCTGGACGAAAGATGATGGCGGTCTCGAAGACCTCAGGGAATTGGCCGAGGCATGGAAGAAGGCGGTCGCGGATCCCGAGAAAAACGCTCCGGGCCGATTCCGTTTCGTCAGTATCAACCTGGACAATCTTCCCGATGCGGGTAAGAGCATCCTTCGTGAACACGGGCTCGATTGGCCCGTGCTGCGGTTGCAAGGCGGACGGGAAAGCCCGATCTACAAGGCATACTGCCGTTATGATCCTCGAGTGGTAACGGTCAATCCGACTGGCTATGCCGCGATCTTCATGACCAGTGGTCGTAGCAGCAGGGGGTATGAGCGCAACCTGCAATCCTGGCTTGCTCGTCAATGGACCCGACCGGACTACAACAGCCAACTGCAGTCCATATTTGCGGGCGAGTTTTTGGTGATGGATGCCCAGGGCGTATTTGATCCAGTCGCGCCGCCGGAGTGGAAGGCTGTCGCCAAGGGGGATTCGGCCAATCAAGACAAGCTTTCCCGTAGCGCCGAGTCCGTTCCCGAGAACAAGCTTCGCGCCATCCAGTCATGCTTCATCGCACCGCCTGCCCGCTATCGCGCATCGTTCGAACAGATGCGCGCGAACTACGAAAAAGCGGATGCGCTATGCCGAGAAGCGATTTCTTCTCATCCGTCGGCTCCCGACCTGTGGGTGGTGCGAAAC
>DLRK01000062.1 GCA_002501065.1 Akkermansiaceae bacterium UBA7890 | reverse complement strand
CCTTCTCCCTGGCCCTCACCTGGACTCAGTCCGGCCTGGGCCAGCGAAAGAGCGGCCGCGGCTTGTGAAAGGGATGCCTGCGCGGACTGTGATTCCGACTGGGAATTGGAGGGATTGCCGGCATTGGCCTGCGCCGCCGCATCAGCCAGAGATTGCTGGGCGGACTGCAGGGCGGACTGGGCTCCCAGGGGCAACGACCCCTGCGAACCGGAAGCCAGTGGACTGACCTCACTGTTCGCAGCCTGCAACGCACTGGCGGCTGGCTGCGTAGCGGCGCCCAGAGCTTCGGCCAGTTCCTGAATTTCGCCCTGCTCCCGGGCCTGGGCAGCCGTGCCTTGCTCTCCACCAAGGGCCTCCCCGGCCTTCTGCATCTCGCCAATCGCATCCGCCAGGTTTCCCTCTCCCAGTTGCTGGGCGGCCTGGGCGGCAGCCGGTTGCGCCTGGCCGGCCGCTTCCGCCGTGGCAGGACTGCCGGATTCCTGCGCCGCTTGCTGCAGCGCATCGGCAAGTGCTTCCTGCCTGTCCTGAAGTTCCTGGAGTGCTCCCGCGTTCGGCTCCAGTTGGGCCAGCGCCTCCGAAACCTGTTCCTGCGCTTCCTCTATTGCCGCCAGCGCCTCTTCCAGCGAAGCCTGGTCCGATCCCGGGGCTTCCCCGAGCTGCTTCTGCAGCTCGGCGATCTTCTCGTCGAGCTTCTCCCGTGCCGCCTGCAACGATTCCAGCGCTTCGCCCTGCTGGGGCTGGGCGGCCAACGGATTGGTCTGTTCCAGGTTCCCCTGTGCCTCCTCCATTGCTTCCGCCGCCTGGCCAAGGTCCTGGGCCGCCTCGGGAGCAGGACTTTGCGCCTCGTTCTGCAACTGACTGGTCTGCTCTCCAAGTTGATCCTGACGCTCGGCCAACTTGTCGGAAGTCGTTTCCGCAGGCTCGGCCACTTCGTCAATGGTGTCCTTCTGGACTTCCTGCTGCCCGGCGATGACCTCGTCGAGCTTCTCCCGGATCTCCTGCAGGGCTTCAAGGTCTTCCCTGGCCTGTTCCAGCTCCGCAATCTGCTCCTGTAACTTTTCCTCCGCCTGCTCCAGCGCATCAAGGGCAGCCTGCTGGGCCAGGGGATCGTTCTGGCCCTCCGCCAGCGCCTGCTGCGAGGCCGCCATCTGCTCGGCCGCTTCCCCGATCGCCCGGGCCGCTTCCGGAGCGGGCGACTGGGCCTCCCGCGCCACCTTCCCGGTCTGCTCCTGCAGGACCTCCTGCGCAGCAGCCTGCTCCTCCTTCAATTGATCCGTGTCCCCTGCCTGCTCCGCCTGGGCGCTCTCCGCCTTGATCGTCTTCTCTCCCTCCTTGAGCTCCTGGACCTTTTCCAGAAGCTCCTTGAGGTGCTCCAACTTGTCGAGAGGCACTTCCTCCACGAATTCTGCCTTCTCGATTTCCTCGAGCAATTTCTCCCGGGCTTTCTCCAGGGCCGCCAGGGCCGTCTTTTCAGGCGGCAGGGCCGCTTCCTTGCGCGCCTCCGGCGGAGCGCTCTGTCCCAGCGCGGCCCGGGCCTCCTGCATCGGCGCGATCGATCCGGACAGGGCATCTGCCACCTCGGGAACAAGCCCGGAAAGCTCCTGGCGCAGGAAATCCGCACGGTCCACCAACTCCGCCTGATCCCGTTGCAACCGCTCCGCCCGACGCTCATCGCTGACCTCCGGTCCATCCAGCCCCATCCGTTCACGCGCTCTTTCAATCTCCTTCTCCAGATGGCGCTGCACATTCTCAATCAAGTTTGTGATGGCAACCTGCTGCTCGGGACGGGCGTGTTCAAGACGCCGCTCCAGATCGGTGATCTGTTTCTCCAGGTCCTGGACCCGTTCGTTCTTGAGGACCAGTTCCTCTGCCTCGGCCCGCTCCCGGTCATCCAGATCCCCGGTCTTCTCGATGACGTCCTTCTCCCCCCGGATCAGTTTGTCAAGTTTCTCCAGACCGTCGAGAAGCCTGTCGAGCGGATCGCGATCCGGTTGCAGGATCATGACCAGGCGCCACAGGGTGTCACGCGCACTCTTCTGGTAGCCGGCCGCGCTCATCAACCGGTCGCTCTTGAGATCGAGAAAGGCCGATTGCAGGGCCGCCGTCAGCTTGTGCTCCGCCACGAAGGAAAGAGCATCCCCGGGACGGTTCTCCAGCGAGCCCTCGAAGGACTCCTGCATGTTCGTCAGGGCGGAAAGAACAAGTCCGATCTCTTTCTGCAGCGCTTCCTGTTCAGTTTCCTGCAGGCGCCGTGAAATCGCAAAGTCATTCTGCCGGCGGGCCGCCGAAGGCTTCCGCGAGGCCATGATCAACGCCACCGTCTCATGCAGGTTGCTCGATTGGCGGTCCCCGAGGACCTGCACCCGCTCGGCCAGTTGGTAAAGCGCGAGCTGACGCTGGTACTCCAGAAGGACCTGGCGCATCTGATAGGAGGCCGATTTCTGGCCGGCGTAGGCATTGAGAGCCTCCGCTCTCCTGCCCGTCCTGTTCTCCCCGGTGCGAGCGGCATTAAGCTGGTTCACGATCTCGGGCATGAGTTCTCCTGAGACATTGCCCATGACCTTCTGGATGCCCTGCAGGATCTCCACATCGGCGCCTTCCAGTCCGTTGCGGCCGAACTCGTCCACCAGTTCCGCGAGCAGCGCTGCGCTATCCGCGGTCGAGTTGCCGATGCGTTGCTGGCCCTGCTCCTGCTTGAGAAGGGAGGTTTCCGCCAGGACGGTACAGGGAACAAGGAAAACGCAGAATCCCGCGATCACTCGTCTGCTCCATTTGAAAACCTTGGCATCCATTCTTCTGGCTCCCTCCCTATTCCTTCCTGTTGTCCCCGGAGGCATCTGGCTGCGCCGGGGTGCGCTGGGCGCGAATCCACTCGGCAAGGGCGGTATTGAGGCGTTCCTGGTCATCGGTGGCTCGATCGATCCGCCCGAGCGAATCTCCCACCCGGCTTAACAAATCATCGCGCTTTTCGCGAGGGGTAACAACCCTGAGAATCCGGACAGCACTCTTTCCCTGCTCCGTTGTGTCATTCTGATCATCCGCCTCGATCCAGAATTCGAGTTCATCGCCCACCTGAAGAGGCGGTTCAATCTGACTCAGCTCCCAATCGAAGAGTTCGGTCACCTTCCTGGCACCCCGCTCCGCAATGGGCAGGTCCAGGACTCCCCCCTCGCCCTCGGGGCCCACTTTGTAGGTCAGGACCAGTTTCTCGATCCCAAACCGGTCTTCCGCTTCGTAGCCCACCAGGACCCGGGCCCGGGCGGTGACAAGTTCACGCTGCCGCGAGGGCTTCACAATCCGCACCTTGGGAGGTTCATCACTGAGGACATCAACCCGGTAGACCGTCGCGTTCTGTGAAGCCATGTCCTCGGCATCCAGAAGTTCAACCGTGAAGCCATTCAGCCCCGCTTCCACCTCCACCACGGCATGGAGGACGCGAGGATCCTGCCGATCCGCGGTTGCCTCCACCGCATTGTTCTCTCCAGCTCCCAGCAGGCGTACCGTTCCCCGTTT
Source organism: Akkermansiaceae bacterium UBA7890 (assembly GCA_002501065.1). Lineage (GTDB taxonomy): Bacteria > Verrucomicrobiota > Verrucomicrobiia > Verrucomicrobiales > Akkermansiaceae > Roseibacillus_B. The sequence goes on along the minus strand of DLRK01000062.1, from coordinate 17,479 downwards.
GAGCGGTTGATTGGCGGTAATCCTGAGGGAGAGCTCACTGGAGGGATAGAGAAGAAACTCGCCGGGCCGATGAGTGCTGGGCGGTAGTTTCATGTAAGCGGGATAACTCTGTTTCCCCACCAGTTCCTCCACGGATGGTCGCGAAAGGGCGCGCACTGACTCCCGCCTGCTTCGCCCGTCATTGATCACGACCTGGAAGGTGAAAGATTCCTGCACGTTCTCCAGGGTGGCCGCATAGCGGTTATCCCCGCCGCCCCGCTCCATGCGAACCTTCTGCCGGCGACCAGATGCATAGCGGATGCGAAGCGACCCCTCCTCCGGTTCATAACCCTCCACCCGGGCTTCCACCTTCACGCTGTCACCAATCCCGATCTTGAGATCCTGCGAAGTCCAGACCACCCGGGTGGCGCGCGGAACAGGCAGATCGGAAAGAAAGGCCCGCTTCAGCAGGTCCTCGGTGATCGTTCCCCCGGCGTAGTAGCCTCCACTCGCCAGACCCACCAGGAGCAGCAGGACCAGAAGGGCGCGTTTCAACGACCGCGTGCTCACCACCTCGGTGAGTCTCATTGGCCTGGCGAAGTCTTCGGTCTCTTCCACCATGCGCTCCACCATGTCCCGGGCTCCCTCCCCCGGCACGGTGGCCTTGCCCCGGGCAAACTGGACCGAGGCAATAAGGCGGCTCCGGAAACCCGGTTCGCTTTCCTCCACCATGAGAGCCAGAGTCTCCTCGTCCCGCTGTTGCGTCGACAGTGCTGCCAGAGCCCGGAGGAGCAACCCTGCCGCCAGAATTCCCAGGCCGATGAGCACTCCCGTCCGCGTGTCGAGAGGAAGATCCACCACCCAGTCCACGGCCAGGAACAGGCCAAGTCCCAGAAGGGTCACACTGATCGCCACCGCCATCCGCCGCACGAATTCCACCCGCACCAGCTTCCAGCGCACCGCCGCCAGCTTCCGGCGGAGCCTGGCCCCCAGCTCGTCGGGGAGGGCAGTCGATGATGATGGCGGCAGATCGCTCATTTACTTCAATTCGGAAACCTTGCGGACGATCCACTCGATCGTAATGAACAGGATGAGAAGTCCAAAGAACAGGGGCGAAGACCAGAGGTCGACTTCCTTGAAACTGGTAAGGCGGGCCGTGCGCCTGGTGAGGGACGCCGGTAACTCGTCAAGTTGGGCAAGCGGCAGGTAGGCTCCCCCGGTCTGCCTGGCCAGGTCGCGAAGGAGCGGCTCGTTCAACGCCGCCCGGGCATACTCCCGGTTATCGTCAATTACCGTGTAATCGAGGGTGGCGATCCTGTCTCCAGGCAGGGCCAGCCGGTAGTTGCCGGGAGGGCCCGCAGCCAACTCAGCCCGATAGATCCCAGGCTGACCAGGGATGGCGCGCAGGATCACCTCCTGGCGCCGGTCCGGATTGTCCCCCACCGCCAGCACGGCCTGAACCACTTCATCCTCCCGGGGCTCCCAGCTGGCGGTAAAGAGCCGTGCGTAAATCCTGACCCGGTCGCCCTGCCGGAAACGCCGGCCATTGGCTTTCAGATTCGCCCGGGGCGCTTCGGTGAGAAGGCGGGCTCCCGCCATGCGCTGGATGATCTGCCCCCAGAGAATCGTATGGTAGCGGTCCCCCACATTGCGCCGGAAGCGCCAGAAATTGTCGGTGCCGACGAAGAGGACTTCTCCTGCCCCGTAGCGATGCAGCGCCACCACCGGTGTGGTTTCTGACCCGGAGGCAGGATCGGGCCGGGTGAGCAGGACTTCCGCGGCCGGCTTGGCCCGCTCCACGCGCGCCGTCCAGTAGATCGGCGGGAGGCGTCCCCAGAGCGCTTCGCTCACTCCGGCATCATCCCCGAGGCGCAACATCACACTTTCCCGGCCCGCCGGGGTGAGACTGAGCCGGAGAGGCCGGACGGACAAAGCGCTGGAAGCACGGATGGATGTCCCCGCCACCTCCACCGGAAGCAACTGCTCCAGTTCCGTCCGTCCGAATGCCGAGGGCATGAAGCGCTTGCCGGCAATCACGACCAGAGCCCCGCCCGCGCTGGAGACATAGTCCCCCAGCAGGGAGAGCCGTCCCTCGGTGAGAAAGCGCGGATCTATGTCACCCAGCAGGACGAGATCGAAATCGAAGAGGTCTTCCGCGCGCACCGGGAACTCCCCGAGGTATGGGCTGCCCGGCACGCGGGCGATCTCGCGGTCTCCCTCGAAGAGGAAACAGGAAAGCTCCACCCGTTGTTCCCGCAACAACATCGCTTCCAGGTACTTGAACTCCCAGCGAGGGGCCTGATCGAGGAGAAGCACCTTGAGTCGGCGGTCCACCACGCGCAGGGCCGCACGCCCGGTGTTGTTCTCCGCCAGCACTTCGCCCGTACCGTCAGCCTCGAATCTCGCTTCCAGGACGTATTCACCCACCCGCTTGGGCACGAAGAGGGTGGTAATGTCCCGTGGACCATCCTCCTCAATACTCACTTCCTCCTCCGCCACGTCCACTCCGCCCAGCGAGAAGATCACGCGCCCGCTCCCTCCCTTCATTCCCTGCGTCCGCAACTTCACCGTCACCGGAGCGGCATCATCTGCCAGTAGAACCTCGCGCACCTCCACCCCTTCGATCGCGACATCGCGAGCCTCAGGATCGCCCACCCCGATGGCATAGACCGGAACTCCGGCTTCCTTCAATTCCTGCGCCACTGCTCCAAGCGCAACCCCGCTGTTCTGGCCCCCGTCGGTGATCATCAACAATCCGGCCAGGGAGGTTCCGCGGTAACGCTCCATGGCTCTGCGAAAGGTCTCTCCCAGCGCAGTCTTTTCCCCGGCTGGCGCAAGCGGGAGGGATGGCTCTTCCCGTTCCCGCAACGAATCAGCATCAAAATTGAAGCGGGGGACGTGCAGGTCCTTCTCCAGGGAATCGAGAAGTGACACCCCGTCCGGGGAGGAGAGGGCTTTCTCCACCTGCTGGAACCGGCTCATGCCATCCCCGTCCTTGAACGCCATGCTCCCGGTCCGGTCGAGAAGGAGCGGCAGGGTCCGCGGGACTTCCCGGGCCAGGGTGAGGACAAGGACCGGTTGCAGCAGGATGGCGAGAACGAGGGCAAGGAAGGTCAGCCGGAGGGCCGTGAGAAGAACCCGGCGACCGCCCGGCAGCTCCTGGGGACTCCTGCGGTAGAGCCACCAGCACAACACCGCCAGGACCCCCATGAGCACGGCGGCCAGAAGGCCCCACTGCGCTGTCTCCCAGCGCAGGGACCACCCGGCAAGGCCGTCCACATCGTCGACCTCTACGCCGAGGGCCGTGAGAATCCAGTCGGTCATGGTGTTCCTTGTCTCCCCCTTTCCATCATTTCGATCGGCTGAACCATTGCGCAAGGATGATTTCGATCGCGGCAAGGGCGATCACGACAAGGAGAAGCGGCCACCAGAGTTCTGATCCCTTGCGATGAGCACCAAAGTCCGCCGCGCTGCTCCCCGTTCCCCACCCGACTACCGTGGCGGAGTCGCCCAGGCGGGCCAGCTGTTCCGCCCCCAGGAGAGAGAGGCTCGACTCGCGCACGCTGGGACGCACCGCGAACAGGACCGGATCGGGCTGTCCGTCGATGGTGGCCTGGTAGGCTCCCCCCCGGTGTATCCGGTCAAACTCCAGGACCGAACTGCCCTCCGCCTCAGACAACGTGGTCAGGCGGCCGAGTGCTTCCGGGTCCCCGACTTCGTATACCGTGGCCTCCCTGCCCGCGAGGTCCGCCTCGAGGCGATGCCGCAGGGTCTCCCCGGCTTCGACGTTCAGGTTGCTCTCACGGTTCTGCACGATCCCCCCGAGGAGCCGGTTGATGAAGGGCACGAAGGCCGGACGGATCGCGAAATCGTTCCAGTCCAGATCAGCCGTGCTGGTAAAGACGAAGACTTTGCCCAGCCCATGCTCGCTCTCCACCAGGGCGGGTTGACCGTCATCGTAGCGCAGGGCCAGACGATGGTCCCGGTCCCCGGGTTCCAGGCCCAGCACCTGGCGAAACTTCACGCGGGCGAGGAGGTCCCCGTCAAGGCCGAGGGGATTGGTCTCGGTCGGAACCATGACGCGGGGCCGGGTGGCGGCGTTCCCATCGCGGGCAACAAAGGAAACGGGGAGAAGCTGGTGCTTGCCGTGAAGCAGGGTGTTGTAGGATTCCGGCCGGAGGTTCCCGCCGGGAAACACCATCAACCCGCCCCCTGCTTCCACGTAGCGCGCAAGGCGGTCCGCAAAGGGCAGGGGCACGTCGGCCACGTTGGCGAGAACGATTGCGTGGTAGCGATCCAGCGTCTCCCCGGCCAGATCCGACACCGAAACAACAGACGGCTTCACCGGATAGGCAGCCCGCATCTCTTCCGGGACCGGGGCCAGTGCGTGACGAAGGAAGAAGGTTTCCGACTCACGATCTTCCACCCCGGGATCGCCATCGACCAGCAACACGCGCACATCATCCATGGCCTGCATCACTATCGTGCGCCGGTCATCGAAGGGAACGCCGTCATCCTCCAGGGCCACCGTCACCCGGTGGTAGCTGGCACTGGGCAGGGTGGCATACAGCGTTGCGCTCTCACTGCTCCCGGGCTTCAGTTCGTCAATCATCCACGGCTCCCCCGCTGGTTGTCCGTCCACCAGGAGTTTCACCGGAACATTGCGCGCCGGAGAGGAGCCGTAGTTGGTGATGTCCACGTCGATCCGGAAGGGTTCATTCACGGCGGGAAGTGCGGCCGCCGGCGTGAGACGGCTGATCCCCAGATTGGCGGGAGCCGGCGTCCCCACCATCACGAGGTGAATCCTGGTTCCGGCGGAGATATCGCGCAGGCGGGCCTCCAGGACGGCGAAGGCGCCCCACTCCTCCGCATGCCCGTCGGTGATGAGGTAGAGTTCCTTTTCCGCGGCAGCCTGCCCCTCGAGCGAGCGCACAGCCTCCTCAAGGGCAAGGAGAAGGTCGGCATGGCGATCGGTCTGCGCAATCTCGTCGATGCGCGACGAGACCAGGTCGTGATCGTTGCTGGCTTCGTTGGGATGAAAAGCCCCCGAGATCACCACCGGGGATCCTCCCGGCAGACGATCGAGGATGGCATGAGCCGCCTCACGTGCGAGGGTGAGGCGGGTGCCCTCTCCTTCGCGCGATCCCATGCTGGCCGAGTTGTCCAGCACGATGGCGGCCGCGACCTTGGAACCGGGCATCCCGGACAAACCCTCCACCACCGGCCGTGCCATCAGGAAAGCCAGGAGGGCGACCAGGGCACAACGCAGGACGAGCAGAATCCAGTCCTCCAGTTTCATGCGCCGCTGGTTCTGCTCCACGCTGACCTTGAGAAAGCGCATGGCCGCCCAGGGCACCCGCCGGAAGCGCCGCCGGTTGAGAAAGTGGATGATGATGGGCACCGAGATCGCCGCGATCCCCCACAACAATGCCTGGTTCAGGAAGTTCATCGTAGTCAACCGGAGGTGCTCTTCCTGAAAGCGAGGTAGTTGGCGAGGGCTTCGTCGAGAGATTGGTCCGTTCGCAGGCTCACGAAATGGCATTTGTGACGCTCACAGGCCGCGCGCAGGTGCTCCTGGAACGCTTCGAATGCACGGTGGTAACTCTTCCTGATCTGGCTGGGCCGCGTCCGGATGAGAGGAAGATCCTCCAGTCCCTCGAATTCCACCATCCCGCTGAAGGGGAAGTCGATTTCGCAGGGATCCAGGACCTGCATCACGATCACTTCGTGTCCGTTGAAACGGAGATGCTGGATTCCCTCCAGAACCTCCTCCTCGTCATCGAAGAAGTCGCTGATTACGATCACGATCCCCTTGCGGCGCACCTGGTTGGCAATTCCATGAAGGACCGGGGCGATCCTCGTTCCCCCCACCGGATCGAACCCCGCCAGCCGGTCCATGATCTTGAAGAGGTTGTCCCGGTTGTCACTGCGCGGAAGATACTCCCGGACCTCCTCGTCGAAAATCCCCAGGGCCACCGCGTCCCGCTGGTGGAGGATGAGGTAGGCCAGGCAGGCCGCCATCATCTTGCCATACTCCAGCTTGCTGATTTCAGCAGAAGCGTACTTCATGCTCTCGCTGCCATCCAGGAGGAGATGGGCCACGAAATTGGTCTCCTGCTCATACTGCTTGATATAATAGCGCTCGGTCTTGGCCTGGACCTTCCAGTCAAGGTGCCGCACATCATCCCCGGGCGAGTACTCGCGATGCTGGGCGAATTCGATCGCGAACCCCCGGTAGGGTGATTTGTGTTCCCCCGCCATGTAGCCCTCCACGATGAAGCGCGCGTTCATGCCGAGGGCTTCGGCCCGGGCAATGGTGCGGGGATCCAGGAGCTTGCGGGTTTCAGCGTCCACTTGGAGAGGTTGTTAACGGAATATCCGCCGGTGCGCCATGGACGCACCACATCCACGATCCACTAATCCAGCTTCCTGTCCTTTGGAACGGACTCGAGGATCTTCGCCGTGATGTCGTCCGCAGTCAGCCCTTCACTCTGGGCGCTGAAGTTCGGGATGATGCGGTGCCGGAATATGGGCGGAGCAACCGCCGCGACATCTTCGCAGCTCACATGGCTCTGACCGTTGAGAAGAGCGTTGGCCTTGGCGGCGAGGACGAGGTTCAGCCCTGCGCGCGGTCCCGCGCCCCAGGTGAGCCACTTGGAACAGAACTCAAGCGCCTCATCGGAATCCGGTCGCGTAACACGCACCAGTTTCTCCGCGTAGCGCAGGATGTGATCAGCCACCGGCATGTTGCGCACGGCGCGCTGCATCTCAAGGATCTCCTCTGCACCCAGCACCGGATCGGGGCGCTGCCCTTCGTTCCCGGTGTAGGTTTTCAGGATCTGGAATTCCTCCTCCTCGTCAGGATAATCCACCCTGACCATGAACATGAAGCGGTCGAGCTGCGCTTCCGGGAGCGGGTAGGTGCCTTCCTGCTCGATGGGGTTCTGGGTCGCCAGGACGAAGAAAGGCTCCGGGAGCGGATGATCTTCTCCCCCCACCGTCACCTTGCGCTCCTGCATGGATTCCAGCATCGCGGCCTGGGTCTTGGGCGGGGTCCGGTTGATCTCATCGGCCAGGATGATGTTGGCAAAGATCGGGCCCGGCAGAAACTTGAACTCGCGCTCGTTGGTGGCCGGGTCCGAGTAGATCACTTCTGTCCCCGTGATATCCGAGGGCATCAGGTCGGGCGTGAACTGAATACGCTTGAAGGAAAGGCGGAGCGCTTCCGCCAGACTTGAGATAAGGAGGGTCTTGGCCAGCCCGGGAACGCCGACGAGGAGGGCATGACTTCGCGTAAGGATGGCGATCATCACTTCCTTGACGACCTGATCCTGGCCGATGATGACTTTCGAAATCTCCGCCCGGACCCGCCGGACGGCGTCCTGCAGTTGGGCGGATTCCTGGGAGGCGGCTTCTGCGCTTGTACTCATGAGTGGGCGTATTTTACGGCCCAAAGGTTGCCTCCATTTCAGACTCGGGGCAATCGTGGCAAACGATTTCCTGTCCCGTCGGCCGAACATCACCTCGCCTCATCCGGAAATCTGCTCCCAGGAGCCGGAATTCTTCCCCCATTCGTGGTCCGGACCGGATCCGGGCGCCCCGCCGCGAAGAGAACCAAAGAGCAGCCCACACTGCATCCCCGCGCCCCGATCGGAAGAACCCGCCCGATTTATCCGGAGTCTGCCCCCGGAGCACTGACGGCAGGGCTGCTCGAATCTACCTGGACTGGGGAACGGCTTTCTCCGTCTCTCCCTCTTGCGCCTTCTTCCCGTCTTCCTCAGGTTTCGGCCCGGCCTTTGGAACGTCCCAGGCGGTCATCCACTCCTGCTTGCCTTTCCTGTATCCCCTCTTGAGAAGGCGGGCCTCCAGATCCGGGTTGTGAGCCGCGCCGTAGAAGATGCCGAGATTCCTGCGCCCCTTCTTGTTGACCTGCTTCCGGAGAACCCTGAGGCACTTGGCATTGCGGTCGCCAATGATGACGGTGTTGCCGGCAAAGGCGGCAATCTGATCATCCCCCTGGCCGAGGGTCTTCATCATCTCAAGCTTGAGGCCGTTTGAATTTCCCGAGAGGAGCGCTGCGATCAACCGCGCGGGATTCGGTTGTTCCACGCCCTGGTTCTGCGCCTGCTGGGCCGCTGCCAGTGCAAAGTTGAAGAGCGATTCTCCATTCGCCTCCTGCTTCTGCTGAAATTGTTTCATGGTGAGATCGGCATGAACAAAGTTCCTGGGTGAATAGTCGATCTCCTGCATCTGGCTGGAGAGCTTGAGGAAGCGTGACATCCCATCAACCATCCCCCGCAGGAAGTTGGCCTGAAAATCGCCCCCTCCCTCTTCCCGGTTGGGAACCTTGCCCTCCACCATGTCTTCGCCACCCACCATCTCAAAGAGCAGGGCGTCGTATTTCTCAAAGGATTTGTTGAGGTCAGCGTAGTACTTCTTGTCCGCAATGTGAACCGCTCCGATGAGATCGACTGTCACGCCGTCCTTCTCGTAACGGGTCACCGAGGTCTGCAGGCGTGCGGCCTTGTCGTCTTCAGCGATCCGGATGAACTCGGTGGCTTCCACCACCTCCTTCTTCCCGGGCGCCTCCTCCCTGGCGGACTGATCTTCCTGGGCCCCGGCGGGGGGAAGGAGCCAGGCGGCGACAAAGGCGAGGCAGAGGAACGGACGGATTCGCTTCATGGGAAAATACTGGGATTACACTCACAGCGCGACAAGGACAGGAATTTGTGCCTTCCAGACCCATAAAAGCGGAAAACCCCCTCGTGCGCTTGCTGGCCAGCTATCCCAATCCGGGCTATAGATCCAGCAGATGAGCGCACGATCGCCGCTTCGCTACTGCTCCGATCTCTTCCGTTACCAGCGGAGAAGCTCACGGGAAGTGATGGTCGGCAAGATCGGGGTGGGCGGCGAAAACCCGATCCGGATCCAATCCATGATCACGGCCGACACCCGCGATACCGGGGCCTGCGTCAGGGAGGTCCTCGAGCTGGCAGAGGCGGGATGCGAGATTGTGCGCATCACCGCCCAGACCCGCAAGTATGCCGGAAACCTGGAGCACATCCGGGACGGGGTGCGGGCGGCCGGATGCGAGGTGCCCCTCGTGGCCGACATCCACTTCAAGCCCGACGCCGCCCTTGAGGCCGCCAGGTGGGTGGAGAAGGTCCGGGTCAATCCCGGGAACTACGCCGACAGGAAGAAATTCGAAGTCCGTGACTACTCGGACGCGGACTACGACGAGGAACTCACACGGATCCGCCTCAAGTTCGTTCCTCTCGTGCAGCTCTGCCAGGAACTGGGGCGTGCCATGCGTATCGGAACAAACCACGGTTCGCTCTCCGACCGCATCATGAACCGCTACGGGGACACGCCCCTGGGCATGGTGGAGAGCGCCCTCGAGTTTGTCCGCATCGCCCGCGATCTCGATTACCACGAGATCATCTTCTCGATGAAGGCCTCCAATCCCAAGGTCATGATCGAGGCCTACCGCCTCCTCATCGTGCGACTGGAGCAGGAGGGCGGGGACTGGAACTACCCGATCCACCTCGGCGTGACGGAAGCCGGAGATGGCGAGGACGGCCGGATCAAGTCCGCCATCGGGATCGGATCGCTCCTCGACGACGGGATCGGCGACACCATCCGCGTTTCCCTGACCGAGGATCCCGTCTCCGAAATACCGGTGGCCCGGGCAATGGTGCGAAAGCGCGAGGGGACCTCCGGTTCCGACGAACTGCGGCAGGTGGCGAAGCTCACCATGCACCCCTGCTGGGATCCCTTTTCCTACCAACGCCGCCCGAGTGAAGTGATCAAGATCGGCGGCCACGAACTCGGCGGCAACCACGAATTTCGGGTGGTGACCACCCGGAAGAAGTGGGAGGCCCTTGCTCACCAGCTCGAAGAACTCGGTGACTTCCAACCCGAAATCGTCCTGGAAGAGAGTGGCGTGGTGGAGATCGATCCGCGGAATGATGCAGAGATCGAGCACCTCGACTCCCGGTCCACTCCCGCCCTGGTGACGGTCGGCAACGGACTGGACCTGGAAGTCGTTCCCGCCTTCCGCCTCCTCGCCTCGCGGGTGCAGGCCCGTCACCCGATTCTTCTCAAGGACGTCCTCTCCCCGTCTGGAGAAGCGGACGGAAACTTCCTCGAGACCCTGCTGACCGCCGCGCGCAACATCGGATCCCTGCTTTGTGACGGAATCGGTGACGCCGTCCTCCTCCAGGGGGAAGAGGCCCCGGAACAGAGCCTGCGGGTAAGCTACAACATCCTGCAGGCGGCCGGCGCACGGATCTTCAAGACCGACTACGTGGCCTGCCCCAGTTGCGGGCGCACGCTCTTCAATCTACAGGCTGCCACCCGCAGAATCCGGGAAGCAACCGGCCATCTCAAGGGCCTGCGCATTGCGGTGATGGGCTGTATCGTGAACGGACCGGGCGAAATGGCTGATGCGGATTTCGGTTACGTGGGAGGCGCCCCGGGCAAGATCAACCTCTACGTGGGCAGGGAAGCCGTGAAGTTCAACATCCCGGAGGAGGAAGCCGTTGAACGGCTCGTCGATCTCATCAACGAACACGGGAAGTGGATCGATCCGCCTGTCCGGAAGCCGACCGGGGTCTAGACTCGTTGTCGCCAAGACGGGCGGTTGCGCAAAACCCGGACTCTTGGTAGCCTCCACCTGAGCGAACTCAGTGTGACCAGCACTTCAAAGATCAGGGCCGGAACGATCACGGAAAAAAAAGAGAAGGCCTCCACTGAACTGGCGGGGACCTGGAACGTGCTGGTCTTCGATGATCCTGTAAACCTGATGGAATACGTGACCAAGGTTTTCCAGAAGGTCTTCGGTTACCCCCGCGAGCGGGCGGAAGATCTCATGATGACGGTGCACGTCGCAGGCAAGGCGCTGGTGTGGACCGGCGCGAGAGAGCCTGCGGAACTCTACGTCCAGCAACTGCACAGTTACCAGTTGCACGCCAGCCTCGAGAAAGCGCAGTAGGAATGAAAGTGATCCCCACACTGGAGGGAGGCCTGCGAATCGAGGTGGAAACCGCCACCGACTGGCTGGTGCTGGAACAGATCGCCTCCGATGCCCTGGAGGGCGGGGTCGAGAACCTGCCTACCCGCCTGAGTGCGCTCATGGATGAAGAGTCCGAGTGGGACGAGCTAGTCGTTCCCGAGCTGGAAGATTTCTTCACCGGCCAGCTCCGCATGGTTCGCGACACCATCCACGCCGCCCAGCAGGAATCGACTGACCCGGCGGAGGGAATGTTCCTCATCATGCAGGCCGAGGGCGCCCAATGGTACGGGGCCCTGAATCAGGCCCGGCTCGCGCTGGAAACCCACTACCAGTTCGGTCCCGGCGAGGAAGTGAACGAAGTGGAATCCTTTCCCCCGCCCAAGCGATCGGCCTTTATCCGCAGCCAGTTCTACTGCGCCTTGCAGAGTGTCCTGCTGGAGCACGTCCTCGATTGAGAGCCTGGTGAGCCTGCGGCAGCGGGATCGGAGCGGCTCCGGAACCTTGAGAAATCGCGGTCGAAGGACCACTCCGTTCCCCTGAGGTGATCCCGTAAACTCATCAGCATGCCAAGAGAGAATGTGCGGAGTAGCGGTCCGGGCGATGAAAGTCGGGCTCACCATCACCCAGGCAGACAGCGGTCAGGAACTGCTGGACCGGAGAGTTGAGAATAAAGGTGGCGTTCATCCTGGTGTCGCTCCCGAAGTGGAGATGCTCCTTCAGCCACGCCAGGGGCAGATCCGCGCGAGCCTGCCACCCCTCCGGTCCACAGGTAGCGAGGGAAGTCGCTCCGGTCTCCCTCAGTTCCGCGAGCGGGCTTCGTGGCGAATCGAAAAGGCATGCCCAATGCGCGCCATTGGGGGAGAGATTGAACTCCAGGTAATTTCCGGTAACGGGATCGCTGAGAAAGAACTCGGCCACATCATATTCCCAGAGGTGCTCATGAAAGAGTCCGGAGCGCGCCGCAGGGTGGCAGAGAGCCGCAGCCTGACGTGCGCAACGGAATACAAAGGCGTCCCCCTCAAGGGCAAAACTGAAAAAGACCGGCGGATTCACCTCATTCCCAAACCAGTCCCGCGCGAGACTGGTGAGGGGAGGAGGCCCGTTGCCGGAAACCGTATAGATGGTCATTTCGTTGGTGTTCAAACGATCTGTTTAAAAGAGGTGGATATTTAAGAATTGTGAACAATTTAGCTCGATCAAACTGGGTGGACGAACTACACTGAAACCGTCTTGGAGTCCCGATCCATGTTGAATTTGCAACCAATCGAATATGTCGGCAAATCTGCCCGCCACCAACCACGGAAGAAAAAAGGCCCGAGAGGATCCGGTTTCTTCGGCGGCTGGGTCCTTCTCGTCCTGGTGATCGCGATTGGTTTCTTTTTCCTGCGGCCGATTATTCCCTTTCTGCAGTCGCAGCGGGCCCAGGCCTCCGCGGTAAACAAGAAGAAGGCGATTGCTGAACTCCGGAGCTCGGAAGAGTTCTCCAAGAATCTTGCCGCTGCCGCTCTGGAGCGCACCAAGGAAACGGTGGACTACGATCCCGCTTACTATGATCTGGCCTATCCGGGGGGCGATCTCCCTCCGCACAAGGGTGTCTGTACCGACCTCGTCGTGCGAAGCTACCGGACCCTGGGAGTCGATCTTCAGCAGCTTGTGCACGAAGACATGTCCGCCCATTTCCGTCTCTATCCTCAGCTCTGGGAGCGCAAAGGCCCGGACAGCAACATCGATCACCGCCGGGTGCCTAATCTCCAGCGTTACTTTTCACGGTTCGGGAGGATTCTCGAAAATTCCCACTCGCTCGACGACTACGAAGTTGGCGACGTGGTGACCTGGAAACTCCCCTATGGTGCGGCGGAGCAGGCCGGCAGCCACATCGGTATCGTGGTTCCCGGTCCTGGCGCCCGCGGCAACGAGAAATGGGTTGTTCACAACATCGGCTCCGGGCCTGAATGGGAAGACAAGCTCTTTGACTACGAGATCGTGGGCCACTTCCGCTTCGCCCCGCTCCACGAGCCGATGACCGCTTCCGCCGGCCGAAAGACCGGGGCGACTCTCTCGACTTCGCCCTGAACGCCGTCTCGCCATCTTGCCGGGGCCAGGGAGAACCACGAAGGCCGTGGGATGTCCGGGCTCCCGCCCTCCCGGAGGCTGCCGCGTGCGGTGGCCATGCGCACATTTGTTTCGTGCATCTCCCTGCGGGTACAAAAACAAGGCAGTTTCACAAAGGAAGTGAGATCGCTAAGCCGTGTTGACTAGTAGTTGATTTATTTTGGCAGGACTTGGGATCTCACTCCTTCGATTGACTGCCTGTTACAGTCTCAACCGGGGCCGTCGCAGACGATTTTCAAATCTCTGATTTTATTGCCTCCTCCGGCCGGGAAGGCCCGGGATTGCCTTACTTCTCAAATAAATGGTGTTTGGGATCACCGGAGGAGAGGAGGTAAGACAGAAGGTCCAGGATGTCGTTGTCGGTCATGGAGGACAGGAGCCCGGAGGGCATCATCGTAATCCCGGACGGCTCGATGGAAACGATCTCTCCGGCATTGATGCTCGTGGTGGCATTGGCTTGCATCATGTCGGTGGTGACCCGGTAATCGTCACCTTTGAGGTTCATGATCCGGCCCACCACTTTCCCGCCATTCCTGAGACGGAAGACGCTGGCACCGTACTGGTCACTGATCTCCCTGCCGGGTTCGACGATGGATTCGAGGAGATCGTGTGGACTGAACTTGCCGGAGACCGCGGTGAGATCGGGCCCCACCGCCCCTCCCTCGTTGCGAAAGCGGTGGCAGACATGGCAACTGCCCACCCCGAACATCTTCCGGCCGTTGGCAAAATCGCGCCCCCCTTCCAATCCCGCTCCCAGAAGTCCCTGCAGATCTTCCATCTTCCAGGCCCTGATGAAGGTCCGGGGGTCGCTGCTGAACTGGGGCGGGCCTTCCTCTCCCCTGGTCTTGAGGATCCTGTCCAGTTCCGGGGTCCGTTGCCCCGCGGGCAGGGAGGCCACGGCATCTCTCCGGATGTCTGCGAGGTAGGCCCTGAAACGGGGGCCCCCGTGGTAGTTTCCAGCCCGGATAAACCAGCGGAAATACTTCACCCGGAGAGCCGGGGTCCACCCCTCCTTCATGAAGCGGAGATTCATGGCATAGGTGATCTGCTCCTCCTGGCCGGTTGCGCTCTCAAGCAGCGCAAGGGCCCTGGGCACAACCGCGGGGGCCTCCAGAAAGGCCAGCAGGACGGTCAACTCACGATTCTCCTCGACCGAGGCCGCCGGGTAGATTCCGTCGAGCCACGCCAGGAGCCGGCCCCGGATCTCCCCCTGCGGTTTTTCCCCGCGTGCCAGGATCAGAGTCAGGGCTCGCAGGAGGTTGAGCCGGTCCTGCTTCCCTTCGATTTCCAGGTAATCGAACTTGAGCACCTTGCCCATCACTTCTCCTGCCGAGCGTGGTCCGTCGGCGCGGGCCAGGGCGATCAGGCCAAGCCCCGCCCGGCTGATGTCCTCCTCCCCGAGGACGAGAGCCTTCCACCGTTCCACCGGATGCTTCTCAAGCACCACCCGCATGGCATGCCGCAAGCCACGGTCGCTTCCGTCTGCAAGGCGGGTCCAAAGCCTGGCGAGATCCTCCGGGGTCTGACGCCTGGCTCCCTTGCGCAGGAGCAACTCCATTTCCTGGCGACTCGCCCTGGGAGAGGGGCGCGGGAGAGGGGCCGGCCGGGGCAAACTGACGTCTTCCTTCCCACGATAGGTGACGCGATAGAGTCCGGACTGCACCCGTCGTCCCCCGATGGTGAAATACATGGCCCCGTCCCCGGGATTGATCAGGATGTCAGTGAGGGGAAGAGGGGCGGCACTGGCAAACTCCTCGAAGCGGCCGCCATAAGTCGATCCCTTCTCACTGAGGTGCACGGCATAGAGCTTTCCGTAGGACCAGTCGCAGGCGAAGAGGGCCTCCTGATGCTTTTTCGGAAACTTCGCTCCATAGCCGAAACACACCCCCGTGGGTGATCCCGGCCCGATATCAACTGCCGTCCCAAAGGTATCGCGGTAGTGTTCGGGGAACTTGGCGGATCCTGTTCGCCAGCCGAAGTCGGCCCCGCTGATGACATGATTGATGCGGGTGGGCCTGTACCAGGGGGTATTCAGATCCCCTTCCATGTCCGCGTCATAGGTGAAGAGTTCTCCCTCGCGGTTGAAGGCGGCATCATACTGATTGCGGAAGCCGGTCGCGATAACCTCCCAGGTCGCGCCTTCGGGATCAATCTGCGCAATGTGACCGCCCGGGGCCCTCGCCCCCTTCATGAAGTGCTCCATGGGGGGCAGGAGCTGGTCTTCACCCCAGAGTTCTGGCACCCGGGAATGGGTGTAGTTCCCGGGCAACTGGGTCTGGTTTCCCAGCATCACCATGAGGCTCCTGCCATCGGGGGTGGGAAGAATGGCGTGCGGCCCATGCTCACCCCCGGTGGCATCCAGCTCCCTGATGGTCACTACCTTGTCGAACTCGTCATCACCGTCTGTATCGAGAAGGCGGAAGACGCCCGAACCGGTCCTGCTGTGGCGCGAGTTGACCACCACGTAAAGACTGCCAAAGGCATGGCAGAGCCCCTGGGCGTGCCCAATGGGAAGATCGATAGTCTCGATGGTGGCCGGATCGAGAGCCTCGTTGGCCGGAGGGGCGGGGAAGCGGTAAAGGCTGCCGTATTGATCACTCACAATAAAGCGCCCCTTGTCATCCTGGCACATGGCAACCCATGATCCCTGGCGGTCCCGCGGGACCGAGTAAAGGAGCTCGACCGCGAAGCCCTCCGGCACCTTGATCTTTTCTGCCGGGGTAGCCGTTCGCTGGGCCGGGAGAGGGGCCAGAGTCAGCACGCTCAATAGGGCGACGGAAGGGAATCGCTTCATCGGGAATTCAAATCTCAGACTTCAGATTTCCTGCTCCTGTTCCAGTTCAATCCGCCGCCAGATCTCCCCCAGTTCCTCATTTGTGAAAGAGGTGGGCATTTTAGCCTTTCCACAAGTTGGACAAAAAAGCGCCCGTCCCGCGGCCCTGTCGTCTCGATTTCCCCGAGCACCGGGTTTCCCGGGCGCAGCCCTGCAAGCCCAACCGTAAGATCTCGAAAACCCTCCTCCCCATTTGCCCCTTGCCGAACTGTGTTCTGACCGTTCCCCTTGCAGCCTGTCCCGCCACCGCATGGAAGAGCCGTCTCCAGCGATCACCAACGAGCTCCTCGAGCGCGTCAGGTCAGGTGACGAATCGGCCAACCGGACCCTGGTGGAAATCCTCTATCCCACCGTGCGGGCCAACGTCCGCAACCACCTGCGAAGGCTGGCTGATCACGACGACGTCTCCCAGGAAGTCTTCCTCAAGATCTTCCTCAAGATCGACCAGTACAAAGGGCCGCAACCCTTCGATCACTGGGTTTCCCGCATCGCAGTGACCACCTGCTACGACTGGCTGCGCAAACACCGTGCCCGGCCCCTGGTGGCATACTCGGATCTCACTGAAGCCGAAGTCGAGATCATCGAGAAGAGCCGCCCGGCCACCACCACTGGGATTTCCGACACCCACCGGGAGCTCTTTTCGGGTCTCCTCGACAAACTGATCGCCACCCTCAATCCCCGGGAACAAATCGTGATCCGCCTCCTCGATCTGGAGGAACACTCTGTCCGGGAGATTTCTGAGCTCACCGGGTGGGGCGCCAGCAAGGTGAAAGTCACCGCCATGCGGGCCCGCCGAAAACTGGCCGAACAACTGCAACGCCTGGAAACCAGTCACGAGCGGGAGGAGGGCGACCGCTGAACTCCAACTAACTCCAAACCATGTCCGATCCTAACGAAGACAACCACTGGAACCGCCTGGTCGATGCCGCCAGGGACGCAGGAGCCACCACAGACGATGCCCGGGAGCAAAAGGCTCCCTCCTCCTTCGTCTCCGGGGTGATCACAATGCGGGAAGGACTATGGAAGTTTGCAACAACCGTGCTCTGGCGCCGCTGGTCGCTGGTGGCGGCCCTTCTTGCAATTGCGCTCTACCTCATCTTCTACTTTGTCATGAAATCAAATCCACCCGCCCGGGCTCCCACCCCGGCGCCGTCCCAAACTCTTCCTCAACCTCCCGACCCCGCACAATGAAGCCAACCTTCAAAGACTACCTGAACATTGTCCTGGCCCTTCTCGCCATCTTCCTCTGTGGCTACGGGATCGGATTCCTGTTGGGCGAACGCAAGGGGCAAGACAATCAGCCCCCCCCACCCGCTCCCCCCTCCCAACCGGCCCCCATCGTCGATTGGGAGTCCTGGGAACGCTCTACAGTCCAGACCATTGAGGAGGCCATTGGCGAACTGACCCCGGAACAACGGCAATCCATCCGGCGCGAGGTCTCCGAGACCGCCAAGCGAATCAGGACCGCCCGGCAATCCGGTCGCAGGGAATTCCAGGCCCTCCACCAACGACTGAAGCAACATCTCACCCCGGAACAGCAA
>DLRK01000173.1 GCA_002501065.1 Akkermansiaceae bacterium UBA7890 | reverse complement strand
CGCGAGGCTGCCGCCAGGAAAAAAGCCGCCACGGACAAAGCTGCCCGCGAAGCCCCCGCCAGGAAAAAAGCTCGTCCGCCGAAAGCGGCGCAAAAAGCCTCCCCCAGACGACGCGCTGCAGCCAGCAACACAAAGTCCAAGCCCCGGCCCACTGCCGATCGTGATAAAGCTCACAAAGCGGCCTACGCCAAATACCTCGCGGGGCGCAAAGCTCTCGCCGAGAAACGCAATAAGGCGAGCCAGGCTGCCCGCGCCGCAGCTGAGGCACTGCGCGACGTCGAGGCTGCAATCCAACGCAACGAGACAGAGTGGAAACGGGCTCAAAGTGCACGCGCTAAGGCCCTCGATGCTGCCAAGGCAAAGGTAAAGGCCCTAGCCCGGGAGAGGGCCGCCAAGAGGGCACGGGGTTCGAGACAAAAACGCTGAGAGCAGATCTCCGCTCCACAGTGGCAGGACCGCCGGGATTTATTCTCAAAACGAGCAGAATCAGTTTCGTTTACGGGGAGGTGTTTTCACCCTCCCCGTTTTTTGTCCTCCATTCTGCCATTGCGACCAGCGGCCAACTCCCCTAAGCCAATCCCCGCCTAACCGGCCCCCTATGGAGGAGCTCTCCAAACCCTGCCTCGCCGAAGCCATCGCGGTCGCCCGCTCCTACGAGAACGGCCGGATCCGTGCCCTGCGTGGGGTCGACCTGCGTATCGCGGAAGGTGATTTCGTGGCCATCACAGGATCAAGCGGAAGCGGTAAGACCACCCTCCTGCAGATGCTGGGCGGACTCGACACTCCGGATTCGGGCGAGGTGATGTTTCGCGGACAAACGCTCTCCAAAATGCGGGATCTCTCCTCCTTCCGGGCCCGCAAGGTCGGCTTTGTCTTCCAGTCCTTTCACCTTCTGTCCACCCTCACCGCCTGCGAAAACGTTCAGGTGCCCATGGTGGAAAGCCCCCTTCCCACCAGGGAGAGAGAGAAGCGGGCCATCCAGCTCCTCGAAGAGGTCGGACTGGCGGAGCGTATTCACCACCGACCAGCCGAACTGTCCGGGGGGGAACGTCAGAGGGTGGCCATTGCGCGCAGCCTGGCCAACGAGCCGGATCTCCTCCTCGCCGATGAACCCACCGGCAACCTCGACCGGCAGTCCACCACCATGGTGATGGAACTCCTCTCCCGCATCCACCGGGAAAACGGGATGACCCTCCTTCTCGTCACCCACGATCCATCCACCGCCGCCTACGCCCATCGACAGATCAGGATGAGCGATGGCCTGATCGATCCGAACGATCCCGACCCTCCCCCTGGCACACCATGAGACTGTGGACCATGGTTTCGCGGAACCTCCGGGTGCGCCGCATGCGCACCGCCCTGACCCTGCTGGGAATCGCGGTGGGCATGATGGCCATCGTAACTCTGATGGGCCTGGCCCGTGGATTTGAAAATAACTGGGACCAGACCCTGAATGCCCGCAAAACGGATGTGGTGGTCAACCGCATCACCTCCGGCGGCCCCATTCCCGCTCCCTTCTCAGAGGAAGTTGCCCGCGAGATCTCTGCACTTCCTGGCATCGAGGACAGCGGCGGCGTGCTGAGCGCCCTCATGCCTGTCGAGAATCTCCCCATGATCCTGATCTCGAGCTGGGAGTGGGAGAGCTACATCTGGAATCACCTCGAGATCGTGGAGGGCCGCATGCAGAAGAACGGCCACGAGAAGGCCGTTCTTCTGGGCAAGTCCGCCTCCCAGATCCTCCGGAAGCAGGTGGGCGATTCCCTCCAGCTGCTCGGATCCGAGTTCCCGGTCTGCGGCATCTACGAGAGCACTTCCATGATTGAGTCCGGGGCCATCGTGATTCCGCTCGGAGTGATGCAGAGCCACAGCGACAACGCCGGAAAGATCAACTTCGTCAACCTGCGCTTCAGCTCCGAAGTGGACAAGGCCCGTGGCCGGGAGATCTGCGACCGGATCGAACAGCTGCACAGCGGGCTCTCCGCCAGCCTCGCCAGTGAAGCAGCCCAGCGCAACTCCACCAGCCGGGCAGTCAAGGGGATGACCCTGGCGGTGACTCTTCTCTCCATGGTGGTCGGTCTCGCCAGCGTGATGAACACCATGCTGATGAGCGTCTTTGAGCGAACGGTGGAAATCGGCGTGCTGCGGGCGATTGGATGGAAGGCCGCCCGCATCCGGCATATGATCCTGCTGGAGGCCACCCTGCTCGGCATTGCCGGCGGCGTGTTCGGCGTCCTCCTTGGTTTCCTGGTCCGCGAACTCCTCTACCTCTTTCCTGCCATAAGTGGGACCATCCGGATCGAGATCGGGCTGGAAACCATTGCCTTCACCGTTCTCTTCGCCACCGTGGTGGGGACCCTGAGCGGCCTCTATCCCGCCATCCGGGCCTCCCGGATGAAACCGACGGTCGCCTTCCGGCACCAGTAACCCGGATCCCGAAGGGGCATTGCCCGCGGTCCGCATTGTTGATTTCTTTTCCCAGCCTCCCAGACTTACAACCACAACCCATGAAACCGCTCCTCGCCCTTGTTCTCGTCACTCTCTCCCTCACCGCTCCCGTCCGGGCGGCAGACCAGCCCAACATCATTGTCATCCTGGTTGACGACATGGGCTGGATGGATCTCTCCTGCCAGGGAAGCGATTACTACCGGACGCCCGCCATCGACCGCCTCGCCACCGAGGGCCTCCGCTTCACCAACGGCTATGCCGCCTGTGCCGTCTGTTCCCCTACCCGCGCCGCCCTGCAAAGCGGCCGCTATCCGCACCGGGTGGGGGTGACCGACTGGATCCGTTCCCGCTTCCAGCGGGGCCGGATCGGCACCCCGGACAAAAACCCCACCGCGTATGTCGGGGGAAAAAACCGCGCGTTTCTCTGCCCTCCCAATCCCTACTGGATGGAGCACGAGGAAATCACCATCGCGGAGGCTCTCAAGAGCCGGGGCTACCAGAGTGGCTACATCGGCAAGTGGCACCTTGGTGATCCGGCGTGGTTCCCCCCCGGACAGGGCTACGACGAAAACAAGGGAGGCTGCGATTACGGCCAACCGCCCAGCTACTTTGATCCCTACAATCAACCCAAGGGCCGCCACGAGACCCTCCGGCAGGGAATCCACAACCTGCCCGGCCGCAAAAAGGGCGAGTATCTCACCCACCGCGAGGCCGACGAAGCGGAAGCGCTCATTCGAGGCTGGCACCAGGAGAAGAAGCCCTTCTTCCTGATGGTTGGTCACTATGCGGTCCACACGCCCATCCAGGCCCTTGCCGAGGTGGCCGCGAAATACCAGCGGGACAAGAAACCGAACAACGCCAAGTACGCCGCCATGGTGGAGTCCGTCGACGACTCCACCCGGCAGATCCTCGCCACTCTCAAGGACCTCGGCATCGACAGGAACACCCTCATTATCTTCACCAGTGACAACGGTGGGCTGGACCGCAACGGTTCGCCCACCGAGAATGCCCCGCTACGCAGCGGCAAGGGCTACGCCTACGAGGGAGGCATCCGCGTCCCCTTCCTGGCCCGCTGGCCCGGGGTCATCCCGTCCGGAAAAGTGAGTGATGTGCCGGTCTGCTCCATCGACATCTTTCCCACTGTCCTGGAAGCGACCGGATCAAAACTTCCCGCTAATCGTGCGATCGATGGGCTCTCCCTGATGCCACACCTCAAGTCGGGCGGAACGGCAAAGCTCCCCCGCAATGAACTCCTCTGGCACTTTCCGCACTACCGGCACGCCCCGGGGCCCTACAGCATCATCCGTCAGGGAGACCACAAGCTCATCAAGTTCTGGGGTGGCCCCTTTGAGCTCTACGACCTGAAGAAAGACCTTGGAGAAGCAAACAACCTCGCTGCCGCCATGCCCAAGAGGGTGAGCGAGCTCGACACTCTCCTTCTCAAACGCCTGAAGGAAACAGGGGCCAAGCTCCCCCGGGAAAACCCGGACTACGCCCGGAAGTAAGATCCAGGCCCGGCCCTCTACTCCAGGACCTTGACTAGCCAGCTCCTCAACTCGCTCCGCACCGGCGAGGGCCGCAGGAGCCAGGCATCGCTGTGGTTTCGAAAACCGGTTCCGCGGAAGGTGAAATTTCCCTTTATTTTCGTCCCGGCCAGATATTGAGCCGTCTCCTTGAATTGGCTCCCCTCCGAGCACACGAACTGCGGCCGAGGCCCCAGCCGGCGTAACCGGCCCAGGGCTGCGGCCCGATCAGAACCGGGATATCCCCATTTGCGGACCCCATCGTAGTGGCTGTAGGGAATGAAGGCTCTCCAGAGACCGGCAACCCGGTCATCATGAAGGCCGATAAAGTTGCAGGCGATCGCACCCCGCGAAAAACCACACAGCACCAGACGCTCCCGGTCGCCACCGAACTCGGCACAGATCTGCTTCACGGCCTCGAGGCAGTAGTTGACCGTCGGCAGGGGGTCATACTCCGGTTTACCTCCCCACCACCGCCTGACATTGGCAGTGCCCTTTGCATCCAGGTAAGGCAGGCATAACCAGAGGTAGCGGTCTCCTCCGGAAATCCCGTAGCCCATCCGGCTTCCCTCGACCCGGCCACTACTCACATCCCGGTTTCGATTCCGATAGGGGCCATTGCCAGCATACTCTACCAGCACCGGATAGCGTTGACCCGGGCGCCAGTCCCTTGGGAGATAGAGCACGTGGTAGACCCCGGTCCCCTCATAACTGGGAAGAGCCCCCTTCACCCGCCTGCCTGCCCCGGGCTTATTGCCGCTCAGGGCCGGCACGACGAGGTCTGGTTTCACCGTCGAAATGTCCGGAAGCTCCGCCCGGGCCAGGTTGAAAATGGCCAGTGCGAGGATGAGAATTCTCCGCAGCACGGGGTAACCTACGAAGCCACCGGGCAAAGATCCAGCACTCTACCCTCCTCAATCGCTCCGACATCCTGTTCAATCGAAGCGCTCCATGCGGGACTTCCTTCCAGAACATCGCCCCCTGCTTGCCCTCGCTCCCATGCAGGACGTGACCGACCTGCCCTTCATGCGGGTCATGGAACGGTTCGGGGGACCCGACGTCTACATCACGGAGTATTTCCGTGTCTACGAAACCTCCCGCCTGAAACCCTACATCCTGCGCAGCATCGATGAGAACCCCACCGGCAAGCCGGTCTTCGCCCAGATGATCGGGCAGGACATCCCTGCCCTCGTGCGCAGTGCCCGGGAACTGGAGGAACACGCGGTGGGCGGGATCGACCTCAACCTGGGCTGCCCGGCTCCCGTGGTCTGTCGCAAGGACGCCGGGGGTGGGCTCCTGCGCAATCCCACCAGGGTGGACCGGATCCTGGGGGCCCTGCGCGAAACCGTGCAGGGACGCTTCACGGTCAAGACCCGCGTGGGCTACCATGATCCGGGGGAATTTGCGGACCTGCTGGAGGTCTTCCAACGACACCGCATCGACGGCCTCGCCATCCACGGGCGCACCGTCAGGGAACGCTACCAGTCCCCGGTCCATCCCGACTGCATCCGGCGGGCGGTGGAGGCCCTGCCCTGCCCGGTCATCGCCAACGGCAGTATCGTGGACGTGGAAACCGGGCGCGCGCTACGGGAGCAGACCGGGGCGGCGGGCCTCATGCTGGGACGGGGCGCCATTCGCAACCCCTGGCTCTTCGACCAGTTGCGCGCCGCCTTTGGCGGGGGACCGATTCCCCTTCCCGTCGGCCGGGACCTCCTCGACTACATCGAACAGCTCTGGGAGGAAACGGCCCGCGAACAGAGCAAGGCCTACCGTGGTGACAGGCAGGTCCAGAAAATGAAGCGCTATCTGGCCTATATCACCCAGGGGCTCGATCCGGGTTTCGACCACGAGATCCTGCGCGCCGGGGAGGAGGATGCGTTTTTCCGGATCTGCCGCCGTTACCTTTCGCACCAGGATCCCCTGCCCGGTCTCCCGCAGGAAACCTCCAGGCGGTTCTGTGGATTCTCGGAATTGCTGCAGCCCTCCCCCGGAAAACAAGGCCCCCAGTCTCCCGTAGAACAACCATGACCTCCGTTCGCTACCTTGCCTTTCTCGTTCTGGGCCTGACGGCCCAGGCAGATCCGAAAATCGAGAACGTCCTCTTTCTCATCTCCGATGACCTCAAGGCCAGCGTGCTCGGCTGTTATGGAGACCCGGTCTGCCGGACCCCCAATCTCGACAAGCTCGCCGCCCAGTCGGTGGTCTTCGAGCGGGCCTACTGCCAGGGCACGGCCTGCAACCCCTCCCGCACTTCGTTCATGCACAGCCGCTACCACGGGGCCAAGGGGCGGGTGAATCTCGGTCAACACTTCAAGGACAACGGCTTCTACAGCGCCCGGGTGGGCAAGATTTATCACATGCGCGTACCCGGCGACATCATCGCGGGAACGGACGGACTCGATATTCCCTCTTCCTGGACCGAGAAATTCAATTCCCAGGGCCAGGAGGCCCACACCCCCGGGGACTATGCCTGCCTGAACCTCAACCTCTTCACCACCAAGCTTGAGGGACGCCAGTCAACCCGCATGCCACACCGCATGTTCGTTTCGGTGAGCTATGAGGGAGATGGATCCGACCAGCCCGACCACAAGACCGCCCGCAAGACGATCGAGCTCCTCCGTAAGCACGGGAAGCAGGAGAAACCCTTCTTCCTCGCCGCTGGATTTGTCCGTCCGCACTATCCCATGGTGCAACCCAGGCAGTATTTCGAACCCTATCCCTGGAAGAACATGGTGCTGCCCCGGTCCGTTCCCGACGACCTGGACGACATGCCCAAGCTCGCCCTGACCAAGAGCCGCTCCGAACTGAACGGCATCGCGAAGTATCCCGACAACCAGAAGCGCATGTGGTCGGCCTACTACGCCTCGGTCACCTTCATGGACGAACAGGTGGGACGCATCCTCGACGAACTCGATCGCCTCAAGTTGCGCGACAAGACCGCCATCGTCTTCACCAGCGACCACGGCTACCAC
>DLRK01000181.1 GCA_002501065.1 Akkermansiaceae bacterium UBA7890 | reverse complement strand
GCATCAGGATGATGATGGTCGAGAGGGCCATGCCAAGCACACCGATCCCGAAGACAATCTGGGCAACGGTATCCCCGGTCAGGGGGGCAAGGCTGGTTGCGAAGGTGGCATTGTCTCGCTTGACGAGCATGGCCGCGATGCTGCGGTCGCTCTCGTTAATGGAGTCCTTGGCGCTGGCGATGGCAGCGTCGATCTCCATCTTCCGGGCAAGGTACTGCTCCAACCAATCGGCGTGGGCGGTCTTGGCCGCGGCGGTCCAATTTCCCTCGGCCTCGAGGGGAATCTCCGATTCCTTCCACGATTTACCTAGGGTGCCGTTCAGGGATTTGCGGCGCGGTTCGATTTTCGATTTGAACTTGTCCTTGATGATATCGATCCCGGCCTTCTTGCCGGCGAGTCCGTCAAGAGACCCCTGATAAGCTTTCGCGACCTTCGCAACAGGGGCTCCGCTCTCGTCAAAGATATCGTCCGTCTTGGAGTGAAACTGCGAGGCCGAGGCAATGACAACACAGCCGGTGGCGATGACGAAGGGAACGAAGAGTCCGATGGAGAGGTCGAAGATGGCGAGCCCGCGATGCTTCCGGCCCCACTTCTTACGGAGCATGGAGTAGGGGAGGAGGAAGGTCATGTTAATGCCAACCGCTGTTCCGAAGGCCGCAATGATGATGTCCCGTTGTTTTACAGAAATGATGTCTTTCCAGATCTCCGGTGCGCTCGATGAGCCAATGAGTTCGGCGTAGGCAGGTGCGGGATTAAAGAGATACGAGAAGTTGGGAATGAGTCCGCTGAAAATGTCTCCCCAGGGAATTGCCCCTTTCGTGGTGAGAGTGACAACGACAAGAAAGAAGGAGCCGACAATGACGGCCACCATCAGCTTCAGGATTCGTTCGAACCATTTGATTCCCCTTTTTCCGCCCTCGTAGGAAGCGTTGACAGCAAAGGCCAGGATGAAAAGGACCCAGCAGATGCCAGCAGTGGAAAAGGCACCTTCTCCCAGGCTTGGCAGGAGGTTTTGCTGGACTGCAGCCCGGCCGAGATTGAATTGCGGCAGGCACCACACGATATTGGCCAGAATGACGGCGATGAGCCACGACCACCCCAGCAGGGGCGAGAGTCCCTTGTTGATGGCGCCAAAGGGTCGCTGCCCCGTGGAGAGGGTCACGTAGGCGATTGCGCTCAGCATGATGATCCCGCAGACCATCGCCAGAGGCTGAAGCCACATGAGCTTGTAGCCGGAAATCGTTCCCAGGTAGAGAGCGCCGGCGAGAGAGCCGCCTCCGAGGGTGATGGCACCCTGCAGCCAACCCGGTCCGGAGAGCTTGGTGTAGACCCTGGCCTTTTGGAGGGGGCCCTTGTCGGCCACCGACTCGAGGATTTCGATCTCGCGGTTGAGTTGATCGTCGTTGCTGCTCATGGTGTTGGGGAGAACCCTAACCGGGAAGCGACAGGGGCGGCAAAGAGGAAATTCAGCCCACGGGCAGGACGAAGTGCCGTTCGCGGTCCTCCGGAAGGTCAGCTGCCCGGGAGATACACCCTTTGCAGGTATTCCATGCTTTGCCGGGCGATTTCATCGGGAGAAGGCTCGTATTTGAAGACTTCCACCGAGATCCAGCCCTGGTAGCCAATTTCCTGCAGGGCCAGGGCCGCGGGGGCGTGGTCGACTTCACCCATGCCCGGGCCGAGGAGGTTGGGATCGTTGGCGTGGTAATGGGCGATCCGAGAGGCATTGTCGCGGACGAGCTCACCCAGCCCCTTTGTTTCGGAGCTCATGGCCTTGACGTCGAGATGGAGCTGGAGATTGGGATGGTCGACGATGTCGAGCAGCCCCACCGTTTCCTCGGCGGTGTTGAGAAAGTTGGTTTCGGTGGGGGCGAGGGGCTCCATCGCGATGGTGATTCCGTGGCTGGCACAGTATTCGGCCGCCGGTTGGAGGATCTCCACCGCCCGCTCCACGCACTCCCCGTAGTCCCACCCGTCCTCAAGCGAGCGTTGCTGCGGGCTGCCCCAGACCATGATTTTACCTCCGAGGGCGGCGCAGAGGTCGGCGAGTTGCCGGGCGTAGTCGATGGTGGCGACCCGGACGGAATCGTCGGGACTGGTGAGATGGTAGCCTTCAGTCTTGGCCAGGAGCCAGTGGAGTCCCACGATCTCAAGCCCGTGATCGGAGGCGGCCTTCCGGTAGTCGGAAATTTCCGCTTCCGTGATCCGGGCGATGTCATCGGAGAGGGTGAAGGGAGCGATCTCGATTCCAGTGTATCCGGTGGCCTCGGCAGCCTGGCATTGCTCGAAAAAGCTCCGGTCCTGGAAAGTCTCGTTGCAGATCGCGAACTTCATGGGGGGATGTAAGCCGGAGGGAGAGGAAATTGGCAGTTTTTTTTGGACAGTCTGCTCCTCGCGGGGATTGCGGTGGGCAGGTGTTGGAGGCACACTCGGGACGCGTGACGAACCAAGTGGATGTCGAGGAATCCAAAGAGGAGGGCATCCCGAGCCTGCGGGAGGATCTTGTCACTCTCGTCAAGCTGCGCCTCAACGTCTTTGTCCTGATTACGACGTTTTTCGGATTTTTGATCGCGACGTTGTCCGGGGGAGACGGCTGGAGCTTGTGGCGGTTGGTGCACACCCTGGTTGGAACCGCAGCAGCGGCCTTTGGCTCGGCGGTCTTCAATCAGCTCATGGAGATCAAGGAAGACGCCCGGATGCGACGCACCGCGGACCGGCCCCTGCCCGCGAAGCGCATCCTGCCGATATGGGCTTTCCTGTTCGGGTTCCTCCTCTGCGGGTTCGGAATTTCTCATCTCGCCGCCATGGTGGACCGCGAGGCGGCCTGGCTGGCGGCGGTAACCATCGCGATATACGTGTTCATATATACGCCGCTCAAGCGGCGCAGTTCGAGCAACACGCTGGTGGGAGCTCTGCCCGGGGCCCTGCCGCCGATGATTGGCTGGGTCGGGGGCGGGGGTGGGATGGAGGATCCCCGGGGCTGGTTTCTCTTTGCGCTTCTCTTCATGTGGCAGCTTCCGCACTTCGTCTCGATCAACTGGCTCTGTCGCGAAGAGTATGAGATGGCAGGTTTCCGGATGTGGTCGAACGGAGATGAGAGCGGCAGACGCTCGGGATTTCTAGCCGCTGCCTTTTCGGCGGTCCTGGGGGTGCTGGCACTGGTGGGGCCCCTGTCAGGATGTACGGGGTGGGCTTTCGGAGTGGTGGGGCTGGCGGCCGGCTTCTTTCTGGCGTGGCTGGCGGTGAGGTTCGCCCGTTCCGGTGAGAAGCGGGCCTTCCGGCAGTTCTTCCTGCTGACCCTGCTCTATCTGCCGGTGGTCTATACGGTCCTCGCAATCGACTGGCACTGAATTGGCAGCAGGTTGATCACCTTCCCTGCCAGATCCGGGAATGGGCAAGTTCCGGGAATTTCGCCTGTTAATTGCGCGTTTACGGTCCTAGCTTTCTCCACCGTGGCGCGAGACATCAGTCACTTGGAACCTGCCGATCGGAACCCTGTGCAATTGCGGAAGACGGGGTTGGCCATTGCGGTTATCATGCTGATTGGCGGCATCCTGGTGACGGCTGCATACAGGATCAAGCGCCAGGCGGATGAGCGGGATCCCCGGCCCCACGTGGTGCAGCGTTTGACAGAGGTTTTTTTTGGGCGCGACCAGAACAACAAGGCCTTCACCACCGAACAACTGAAGGGCAAGCTAACTGTTTTTACACCGCTTTCCCTCAGGGATGAGGACCGGATGCATCAGTCGCTCGAGATGATGAAGGAGATGGCGCAGAAATTTCCCGATGATGACAGGCTTCGCTTCCTTGGAATCACGGTTGATCCCGGGAACGACGGCCCGGAGCAACTGAAGTCCGTTCTTGAGAAGCTTGGTGTAGCCGACGATGAACGATGGTTCTTTGTGCAGGCCGAAGAAGAGGCTGCGCGGGGTTACATTCGCCATAAGATCCGTGTGGACTTCAGGGAGTCGATTCCATCCCCGGACGGTCCCAGGCAGCGCTTTCGTTCCACCCTGGTCTTTATCGATGAGAACCTCCACGTGCTGAATCCGGCATTTGATCTGAATCGCGCCCGGGAAGTTGAGCAGGATGCAAGGCAAATGCTGGAGAACGATCCCGAGGAAGCGGAGAAATACAAGGCCCGGGAACACGTCAACGATCTGGAGAAGGCTGTAGAGCGCTTCTATGGAGTGCTGCAATACATTCGCGACGGAGATTTGAAGGAGGGCTAGCAGGCATTATGACGGACCGGGGAAAAATCATCACAATATACGCCGTGGTCGCCATCCTGAGCGTGAGCGTGCTGGCCACCTCGTTCTGGATCCGGGAATCACGGAAGCGCAGGTTCAGCCCGATCGCCGACGGGATCGGGGGGGATCTGGTGGAGGACTTTGGCAGCCTGGAGAATGACATCACCCTCACCAACCAGGACGGGGAGGAGGTGAAACTTTCGGATTTGAAGGACAAGGTCTGGGTTGCGTCCAACTTCTTCGCGACCTGTCCCTATTGCCTGGAAACAGCCTCGCAGGATCTCAAGGGTCTCTACCAGGAGTTCTCTCCCGATTCGAATTTCCATGTCGTGTCCATTTCGATTGACCCTGAGAATGACAAACTGCAACAGCTCAAGGACTACGCCCGGGTGATGGGAGCCGAGAGCAGGAACTGGTGGTTTCTGCGTGGAGAGGAGAAAACGGTCCACGAATATCTGGAAAGGGAAATGGGCTTCATGAAGGTGGTGAAGAACAAGGTGCCTCCGGCCAAGGACCGGTTTTCCCATGATCGCGCCCTGCTGGTCTTCGATGGGTGGAAGTGCGTGAAGAAACGAGATCTTCAATTTGCACGGAGGCAGGGCGCCCAGGTGCGGGACCGCTATTTCCAGAATGTGAGGGAGATCATCATGAAAAGCCTCGCCAACCGCAGTTCCCCGACGCCCACAAGTCCATGAGCCAACTGGAATCCTATCGCAACCGGGAGCCCAAGATGGCCCTGGCCGGGAAGCTGAAGATCGCGGTGTGGATCATCACCGCGGTGGTCCTGCTGCTGGTGGGGCTGATGCGGCAGGTGAAGATCGAGTTGCCGGAGGGGATGAGTTTCCACTTTCTTCCACCCCTGCACGCACTCTTGAACACCAGCGCGGCGGTGGCCCTGGTCCTGTCCTTTCTGGCCATCAGGAAGGGGCGGGTGGCCCTGCACCAGCGGTGGGTTTACGTGGCGCTGGGTTGCTCCCTGCTGTTCCTGCTCTCCTACGTCACCTACCATTTCACCACTCCCGAGACCGTTTACGGGGACAGCAATGGTGATGGGAATCTCAGCGATGGGGAAAAGGTGGCAGTGGGGAAGATGCGCATTTTCTACCTGGTGACCCTGCTGTCCCACATCTCCCTGGCAGGATTGAGTTTCCCCTTCATTCTGTTCACCCTCGTCTACGGCTATACCAATCAGTTTGCCAGGCACCGGGCCCTCGCGGTGCGGGTGTTTCCGGTCTGGCTCTATGTGGCGGTGACCGGTCCGGTGGTCTACCTCATGCTGCGACCGTATTATTGAAGCGAGCGAGGCGACCGCGAATCTGCCTGCTGTGGTCTTCGACGTATTCCTGACGAGTGCGCTGCTTTCCCACCTCGCCGCCTTTTCCAACCCACTGGGCTCGCCATTTCCATCACTATTCTTTGAAGATGAAGATACGCAGAATTGGCGCGTGTTTCTTATTGGGAACGACGTATCCGGCGGGTGGGGTAACCCCGGGCGGCAGAAAACTAATTGGCGTTATTGCCATCTTGAGGCCTGCGGAAGCAAGAACCACGCTGGGGATCCAACCCAGGAGGAAATGAATATCCATGATAAAGGTGACTACATGCGAGAGAAATCCGAGGACAGCAGCAACACTTATAAGAACCAAACCCCAACGCTGTTTACCAAAACCCTTTTCCTGGCAGGCCTCGATCTTTGCGATGATCATCTTGTCCTCGGGGGAGAAGAACTGCGTGGTCTGGGCCTCAATTGGTGGTGGATTGGGAGTGTTCCCTGCAACCCGTAAGACGCCCGCCGCCTCGAGCACCGAACGGTATTTCTGGACGTGGGCCTTGATATTGGCGTTGTCCGGATCCAGCAGGAGAGCCTGTTCCGCAAGGGTCAGGGCGTGCTCATGTTCCTCCATCCAGCGGTAGAGGGTGAAAAGCTTGCCGAGAAGTTCCACATCCTCAGGTCTCTGCGCTCGCTCGACCCTCAGGGCAGCGATCCTGGCCATGACCTTCGGTTTCATCCTTTCTTTAAAGAGCACGCCGATCTTCCCCAACATCCCGAGGAGCGCGAAGAATCCCAGAATTGCCAGCGGTCCTAACAGCCCGTCCTCAAATGCTTCTGAATGGAAGGGGTAAAAGAGGAGCAGGATTATGAAATACGCGGGAATACTGAGGATCATCCACATACCAGAGCTGGTCGCGTTTTTCCCGCAGGAGTTGCACCGGTTTGGTTGGAGGGGCCTGCCGCCCGGCGCGGCATGAAACACATCCCCGCAGTGCGGACAGATGCTGGTGTCGGAACTCCACGAGCTGGACGGGTCAAACGAGACAGCAGGGCCGTGCTGCAGATCTGACGGAAGATACTTCGCTCTTCTGCCGGAGGGTTGTTGATTACTCATCGGTCATGTCGATCGGTTCGGCCATTTTCTCCGAGAGATACTCCGGGTCGAAGAGGCATCGTATTGCTTGACGGATGGAAAGACGCTCGACCCGGATCTTCAATTCAGTCGCCTCAATCTGGGCCTTCAGGCTTTCGTTTTTGCCATCGAGACAACGGGCCTGCCGATAAAGCGAGAGGCACGATTTCCACTCCCGTAGGAACCAGTAAAAGGTGGCAATTCTGCGGATGAGTTCGAGGTTGTCCGGGTCCCGGGCCCGCTCAGATTTCGCGGAGGCGATCTGTTCCCTGATTTTCCGTGTTACGGTTTTCCACCAGAAGAAGGTGTGCAGATACCACAGGAAGAAGAGCAGGAATAATCCTCCTGCCCATGTCATATACTGGGCAAAACCGAACTCGGCAGCGAAATCGGGATATCTGGCCACGAGAATGCAGAGAAATACCACAGACGAGATAAGATAAAGGAGGAACACGAGACACCACTTGGCCTCCAGGGAGGTGGGGTTTTTTCCGCAAGCGGGACAGATCTTGTCCGTCAGGAGACCAGAATCTGGAAGGGTTGACCAGGAACCCTCTTCATTTTGTTTTTCTTTGGCGAAGTCTACCAGCCTCCGCTTGATTTCAGAGGGTCTTGCCCGGTTTGCTGGAACTTGCCTGCCGTAGAGGTAGGGTTCCCCACAATGTTGACAGGGGCTGATTCCCAGGCCCCCGGCCGTTGCAAGCCCTGTCCACTCGATGCTGGTGCTCGTTTTCTTCTCTGGTGGAGGGAGATGCTTCGCCTTCCTTCGGGATGACTTGGAGTTATCCATTTATGTCCTTCACTATTTTCCTGCTCGGCACCTGTTGCCGGATCTCATTGTGCCTGTAGGGGAAGGTTCCATGTGGTCGGCGGGATGCTCAGGCGGAGACTCAGCTCAGGGTAAGGGGGCGTGCGGTGCGGCGCGACCTCATTATGGAGTGATTTGTGAGGCTCCTGAACCCTGCAACGGAACGCAATCAGGGGTTGACGCTTGAAAAGGACGGGTAGCGAGGTAAGTCACCTCCCATGCGCGTCCTTTCTTACCGAGACCGGGGATACCGGAAATTCGTAGACTCCCTCGACCGCCGGGCGGAGCCTTCTCGGGAGCTGGAGGAGACGGTGGCGGGAATCGTGGATGAGGTACGCCAAAGAGGAGACCGGGCCCTGATTGAGCTGACCAGGAAGTTCGACCGGGCGAAGCTGACGGCCGGGAGCCTTTTTGTCTCGGATGAGGAATTCGCAGAAGCGGAGGCCGCTGTGCGACCTTCCACCAAGCGGGCGATCCGGGCTTCCCGTCGCAATATTCATGCCTTTGCGAAGGAGAGTATGCGCAAGGACTGGAAGCGAGAGAACGCGGAAGGAGCGGTGGTGGGGGAGCGCTTCGTTCCCTTTGACCGGGTGGGGATCTACGTGCCAGGGGGCAAGGCTCCCCTGGTCTCCACCGCGCTCATGACGGGAGCCTTTGCCCAGGCCGCCAGAGTGCCTGAGATCGTGGCGGCCACTCCGGTGGGACCGACTGGCAGGGTCAACGCGGAATTGCTCTATGCCCTCAGGCAGGCGGGAGCCACCGAGGTGCTCAAGGTGGGCGGGGCGCAGGCGGTGGCAGCCCTTGCGCTGGGAACGAAAAGCGTGGGACGGGTGGACAAGATTTTCGGACCCGGAAACGCGTTTGTGGTAGAGGCCAAGAGGCAACTGGTGGGAGCGGTCTCGATCGATCTGCTCCCGGGACCGAGTGAGGTCCTGGTGGTGAGTGACACGAGTGGCGATCCGGTCTGCATTGCTGCCGACCTGCTGGCGCAGGCCGAACATGGCGGCGACAGCGTGGCAGGCTTTGTGACGAATTCATCGCGTCTGCTCAAGCGGGTTGAGAAGGAAATTGATCGGCAGCTACAGCTCCTTTCGCGGTCGAATTACATCGAGGAATCGTTGAAGAAGGGGGGATTTGCCCTGCTGGTTCCCTCCATGGATGAGGCAGTCAGGATCTGCAACCAGTTCGCTCCCGAGCACCTTTCGCTGGTGGTGAAGGACGAACGCAGGCGCCTGGCGCAGATCAGGACGGCGGGGGCGATTTATCTCGGTAATGCATCTGCCATCGCGGTGGGGGATTTCCTGGCAGGGCCCAGTCACACCCTGCCCACCGGTGGGGCCGGGAAGTCGTTCTCGGGTCTGCGGGCGGACCAGTTCCAACGGCGGACCAGTATCGTGAAGATGGACGTCGCCTCGGTGAAGAAGTCGCTTCCGGTGGTGCAGGAATTTGCCCGCATGGAAGGACTGGATGCACACGGTGAATCCGTGCGCCTGCGGGTGGAACGGTGAAATGAGCGGGCCCCGGGTCTCCATCGTAATGCCGGTGTGCAACGCCGGGGATACGGTCGCCGAGGCGATTGAGAGTTGCCTGCGGCAGAGCATGGACTCCTTTGAGTTGATCGTGGTTCTCGATGGCTGCACGGATCGTTCGGGGGAGATCGTACGGAGTTACAGGGATTCCCGGATCCGGGTCTTCGAAATGGATCATCAGGGAGTTGCGCCAGCGGCAAGGGAGGCGATCCTGGCCTCCAGGACGGATTTCATTGCCCGCATGGACGCGGATGACATCTCACATCCGGAACGACTTTCTTCGCAGTATCACTTCCTTTCGGAGTCATCCGCTTTTTCCGCGGTGAGCGGCCAGGTGCATCTGTTGAATCCCCTCGGGGAAGGGATGCAGCGTTATGTCGACTGGGTGAATGGACTGGAGACGGCGGAGGACATCGCCCGGGAGAGATTCGTGGAGTGTCCGGTGATTCAGCCGTCCCTGATGATGAGGAGATCTTCCTTCCAGGAGGTCAAGGGCTACCGGGAGGTGGAATGGGCCGAGGATCACGATTTGTTTCTGCGCATGCTGGAAAGGGAGATGCGGATCGGCAAAGTGGAGGGAATTGTGCTGTCGTGGCGCGATAGCGCGGTTCGATTGACCCGGACCCACCCCGCCTACGCCGAGGAACAGGTGTGGCGGATGAAGGCCCACCATCTGGCGCGCGAATCAGGAGTGGCTTCCCGTGGGGTGGCGATCTGCGGGGCAGGTCCCATCGGGAAGCGGTTGGCGCGTCTGCTGAAGGAGGAAGGTGTCGAGGTGCACGGATTCTTCGAGGTGAACCCGCGCCGGGTGGGAGAAAAGATTGGAGGGGTTCCGGTGGCAGGGTCGGAGGCGTTCGGCGAGCGCTGGCGTGGGGCCGTGCTCCTCAGCGCGGTGGGGGTAGAGGGAGGACGGGCCCGCGTGCGGAGACTTGCCCGGGAAGAGGGCTACACCGAAGGGCTCGACTTCTGGTGCTGTTGTTAGATTGCAGGTGGGCCACTTCGGCGGACGGATGTGTCCAGCAGAAGAACCCCGGAAGGAGAGGAGTCCGCCCTCTAGGCGAGAACCCCCTTGACCACCTTCCCGTGGACATCGGTGAGCCGGTAATCCCGGCCCTGGAAGCGGTGGGAGAGGCGTTCGTGGTCGAAGCCGAGAAGGTGGAGGATGGTGGCCTGGAGGTCATGGACGTGGACCGAATCCTTGGCCGGGCTGAAACCGAGTTCATCACTTTCGCCGTAACTGATTCCACCCTTCACTCCGCCCCCGGCCAGGAACATGGAGTAGCAGTCGGGAAAGTGATCCCGTCCCAGAACCTGACCCTTGGCGGTGCGGCCCTCCCGGAAGGGAGTGCGTCCGAATTCTCCACTCCAGATCACGAGGGTGTCCTCCAGCAGGTTACGCTCCTTCAGATCGCGAATGAGGGCTGCCACCGGCTTGTCCATGGTGGCGCACTTCTTGGTGAGGCCGTCCCGGATATCCTCCTTGGGGTTGGTTCCGTGGAAGTCCCATCCCCAGTCAAAGAGTTGCACGAAGCGCACGCCCTTTTCGAGGAGTCGTCGAGCGAGCAGGCAATTGTTGGACAGGCTCGAAGCACCCGGATTGGCACCGTAGGCTTCCAGGGTCTCCTTGGATTCCATGGAGATGTCCATCACGTCGGGGACGGAGGACTGCATCCGGTAAGCCAATTCGTACTGGGCGATGCGGGTGAGGGTTTCGGGACTGCCAAGGTCCCGGGCCTGGAGTTTGTTCAGGGTCTGCAGGGCGTCAAGACCCTGGCGGCGGAGTTCCCGTGACATGCCCTTGGGGTCCTTCACGTAGAGGACCGGGTCGCCCTTGGAACGGCACTGCACGCCCTGGAAGATGGAGGGAAGAAACCCACTGCCCCAGGCGTTCTTGCCTGCACTGGGCTGGATGCCACTGGAGATCATCACCACGAATCCGGGCAGGTCTTCGTTTTCGCTGCCAAGACCGTAGGTGACCCACGATCCCATGGAAGGGCGTCCCGGGCGTGGCGATCCGGTCAGGAGGAAGAGCTGGGCGGGAGCGTGGTTGAACTGCTCGGTATACATCGACCTGACGACACACATCTCGTCGGCGATCCCATGAAAGTGCGGGATTGCGTCGGACATCCAGGTTCCGTTCTGGCCGTGCTGGCTGAATTTGCGCGGAGTACCCATGAGCTTGGGCATGCCCTTGGTGAAGGCGAACTCCTTGCCCTTGACGAACTCATCGGGACAATCCTTCCCATTGTGTTTCACCAGTTCGGGCTTGTAGTCAAAGAGATCGAGGTGGGGAGGGGATCCGGCGCAGTGAATGTAGACCACTCGCTTGGCCTTGGGCGTAAAGTGTGGCTGGCGGGGTGCCAAGGGACTCCCGGAGAGTTCCGCGCCGGTCAGGCGGTCCGCCCCCATGGCGGTGAGCGCAATTCCTCCCAGCCCGATCTGGCAATCGCGGAGGAAATGGCGGCGGGTGAGATGCTGCAGGCGCGCCTCGGAAGAATTAGAGGGAATCAGGGTCATGGTTTCTGGAAGATTTCATCGAGGTTGAGCACCACATTGGCGACCGCGGTCCAGGCGGCGAGGGAAATGAGATCGGAGCCCTTCTCCGGAGCGCCGATTGGTTCGGTTGCGAGGGCCCTGGCACTGGCAGTGTCCTTGAGGAAGGCCTTGTAGGCATCCTTGTAGAATTCGGTGAGGGGAGTGAGTTCGGCCGCTTTGGCAGGACGCACGAGTGCGAGTTGGAACATGTGGTCCGCGATCCTGCCCGGGTCGTCGGGGCCCGCCTCCTTCACCGCGCGGCGGGCGAGAGCCTGGGCGGCTTCGATGTAGACCGGGTCATTGAGGGTGACGAGGGCCTGCAGAGGGGTATTGGTCTGCGAGCGCCGCACGGTGCAGACCTCGCGGGTGGGAGCATCGAAGGTGGCCATGGACGGGTAGGGCATGGAACGCCGCCATTCGGTGTAAATGCCGCGCCGGTAACGGTCTTCCCCGGTGCTGTCGTTCCAGTCGGTGGATCCTCCGAAGGCTGCCCGGAGTCCCAGTTTCGGGCGCGGCGGCCGGGTGGGTGGACCATGCATCCTGGCACTGAGCAGGCCCCCGATGAAGAGCGCCTGGTCCCGCACCATTTCGGCGGAAAGGCGTTGACGGGGTCCCCGGGTGAAGAGCCGGTTGAAGGGATCGGCTTCGAGGAGCTCGGGTGTGACCCGGGATGACTGCCGGTAGGTCGACATGCTGACGAGAAGTTTGTGAAACTTCTTCATGTTCCAGCCACTTTCCAGGAGTTCGACCGAGAGCCAGTCGAGGAGTTGCGGGTGCGACGGGTAGTCGCCCTGTGATCCGAATTCCTCACTGGTGGAGACCAGTCCGGTTCCGTAGAGCGCTTCCCACTGGCGATTGACGATCACGCGGACGGTGAGCGGGTTCTGTGGATTCATGATCCACCTGGCGAGAGCGAGGCGATTGCGGGGAGCGCCCTCTGGAAGGGGATGAAAGGTGCTGGGTACGCCTTCGCTCACCTCTTCGGCCTTTCGCTTGTAATTCCCACGGATCTGCACGTGCGTTTTACGACGCTGGGTGGCGGGAAGGTCGCGCATGATCGGAACGGTGGTGGAGGGTTTCAGGGCGGCGAGTTGCTGCTCAAGGTCCTTGAGACGTTTCTGGGCCTCGGCGGTGGCAGGTGCGATGCTGCGATAAAAGTTGCCGATGAGCTCCTTCTGTTCGTCGTTGCGGGCCACCGATCCCAGCGCCTTGCGGACTTCGGCAGGCATCCTGATACGGGGCCCGGCACCGGGGTCCCGGGTGGTAGAGAGCCCGAACTTTGCCATGGAAGTCCTGGGCCAGCTGGATTCCTGGTGGATGACCAGGCGCAACCGGCCACCGGACGGAATCGGTCCGTCCGGGAGGAGGAGGAGGTGGTGGCGTTTGTCGTGCCGCGGAGAAAGAGCCCAGCCCTTTCCTGGATCAAGCTTGGAGTTGAGGAGCGCACTGGCGGGAAACTTGTCCTGGGCGAAGTCCGCGCTGGCGGCCACGAAGATGACCGGACGGGCGCCGGAAGTGGTGAATTCAGCACTCGGCTTGGGGGTCTCCCGGGGTTCCTGCTTCCAGATCGTCCTGCGGCTGCCGTCCAGGATGCTCACCCGGTATCCGGCGAGGCGGTCGGCGGTCTCTCCATCGGTTCGGTTCCACACCACGACGCGGTCAATGTTGTGTACGCCACCGAGGTCGATCTCCCACCACGGGTCGCGGCCGGCTGCGGTGTGACTGGTTGATCTGGCGGTATAGACACCATTGGTATTGCCATCGATGGCGAGGGAGGCGGGGCCATCGAAATCGGTGGAGATCTGGGAGGCCTTGCCCTGCAGTGCAACGTTGCGATCGCCCGAGAAGACCTGGACTTCGGCGAGGTGGAGGAACTTGTCATTGCCGGGCAGTTCCACGCGGACGATCCGGCCGCCTACGCCTGCGGCCGAATCGGGCGGGACGTGGGTAGCGGTGATCCGGTTGATGACTACGTTGTCCTGTCGGCCGACCGCGCCATCGACCGGTATCAGGTCGAGGCGCAGGGCCGCGATCTCATCAACAACCGGAAACTCCACGGTGTAGACTGATTTGTCCGGGGTGGCACCCCCGGCCTGGATCACTCCCTTCGGATCAATGGTGAGGGTTGCCCCGTTGCTGGCGGAGACTTCGGCAGGTTGGACCTTGGACCAGAGCAGGGGAATGGCGAAATCCGTCTCCCATTTCTTCTGCTCCCCGGCCAGGTCCGGGGTATTGATGACAAGTTCCGCCTTCAGTTCCCCGATCTGCCTGCGAATCCCGGCCTCCTGGATCCGTTGTTCCGGAGTGAAGACCTGGGCGAGGGGAGCTTCATTGCGGCGGTCGGCATCCTCGGTGTTGTTGAAGAAGGCGAGGAGTTGAAAGAACTCGTTCTGGCTGATGGGATCGTATTTGTGGTTGTGGCACTGTGCACAGGTCATGGTGGTGCCCATCCATGTCTGCATGGTGGTATTGACCCGGTCGATGACAGCCACGTTGCGGAACTCCTCGTCGTTGGTGCCACCCTCATTGTTGGTGAGGGTGTTGCGGTGGAAGGCGGTAGCCACCAGTTGATCATTGCTGGGATTCTCGAGCAGGTCACCGGCAAGTTGTTCAATGCTGAACTGATCGAAAGGCATGTTGGCGTTGAGGGCGCGGATGACCCAGTCGCGATAGGCCCAGATGGTGCGGGGAGGATCATCGGCATAGCCTGCGGAATCCGCATAGCGGGCCAGATCGAGCCACTGGCGCGCCCAGTGTTCACCGTAGGAGGGCTTGGCAAGGAGGAGGTCGATATACTTAGAGTAGGCGTCTTCCGACTTGTCATTGACGAAGGCAGCAGCTTCTTCCGGAGTGGGCGGCAGACCGGTGAGATCAATGGCGGCCCGGCGTGCGAGATTCCAGCGGTCGGTCCCGGGGGAGGGTTTCAGTCCGTGGCGCTCCAATCTGGCCAGGACGAATTCATCGGCATGTGTCTGCGACCAGGAAGAATGGTTGACCTTGGGCCGTTCAGGGCGTTTCGGAACCTGATAGGACCAGTGCCGGTCGTACTTGGCTCCCTGTGCGATCCAGCGCTTGAGGAGATCGATCTCCTCCTGCCCGAGACGTTTGCCCTTGTCCGCGGGCGGCATGCGCTCCTCCTCATCCTCGTGAATAATACGTGCGATCAACTCGCTCTCGTCGACGTCACCGGGAACGATTGCGGCGTAGCCCCCGAGGTCCTTGGTGGCACCTGCCAGGGAATCGAGTGACAGGTCGGCCTTGATTTTCTTTTCATCGGGGCCATGGCAGGCAATGCAGTTGTTTGAGAGAACAGGCCGGATGTCGCGATTGAAATCGATGTCCGCCGAAGCAGTCACGGCCAGGAGCATCGCCAGGCTGAACTGGAGAAGAAGGGGTTGGGTTTGCGGAGTCATGTCGCCGACGGGATCTTAACGGGCGGAGTTCAGGAATGCTATCGCATCTTCCGGTGCCGGAGGGAGCGGATTTGCCCTGAAATACCGAGGATTCTGAACTAGCGGCCTGTCTGGAGGTAGAATCACCCCGGGCAGGGCCTGGGACAGGTTTTCCGCAATCGTTAGTTCCGTCTTGATCGGGACTGCGGAATCGGGGACCGTCCCCTCGCCCTGACGGGGAGTAGCTCAGCTTGGTAGAGCGCCGGCTTTGGGAGCCGGAAGTCGCAGGTTCGAATCCTGTCTCCCCGACCATTTTCAACTGCTAGTAAATTGCTTTCTC
>DLRK01000112.1 GCA_002501065.1 Akkermansiaceae bacterium UBA7890 | reverse complement strand
AAGCTCCAGGCACGACCAACTGTAGGTGTTGTTGCCGTAAAGGTATCCGTCCAGGATCACGTATCCGCCGTATTGAGTTCGTATGTGCTTGGTCCGCCAGGCCTCGGCAGCGGTCACTTCCTCTCCGGAAACCGACAGCTTCAAGCAGACCCCGCCCTTGCTGTAGCCGACCGACCAGAACACGTAACCGTCGGAGAACACGGGAGTGGGGACGTTGGCCACGTTGCCCTTGGCGAACTCATGGATCCAGAGGATTTTGCCCGTCCTGGCATGGATTCCAATGAGGCCATCGGCCGCACCGTTGATGATCATCGGCACGCCCTTGTAGACCACGTGAATCGGCGAACTGTAGTGGGCCCCGCAAAAGGGGTCGGACTTCCACACCGTCTCGCCGGTAATCTTGTTCAGCGCCACCATGAAGCTTTTGCCGCCCGGTGAGGCGATCACCAGATCCCCGAGGATCATCAGCGACTCGGCGAAGCCCCACTTGGGTTTTTCGGCGCCGAATTCCCGCATGTTCCGCAACCATTGCGTGACCCCCGTCTGGGCATCGTAGCATCCCAGCATGCCGAGGCCCGAGAGCAGATACAGCTTCCCGGCGTCGTAAGTCGGCGTGCCGCGCGAGCCCATGAACACATGGTGCCCCGTGAAAGCCGGAGTGATGTCCTTGTCCCACTTGATCTTGCCTTGCATGTCGATCGCAAGCATGAACAGTCGCTCGCCCGGACGTTCGCTGACATCTCCCGTCTCAGGCACGTTCCTGGGATTTGACGCCACCTTGCGACCGGTGGTGTAGATCAGGCCCCCGCCGAGGGATACGGTGGAGAATCCCTGGCCCACTCCGGTGACCTCCCAAAGCTGCTTCGGTCCGCCGGGTGGCCAACTTTTCAACAGGCCCGTGTCGGGACTCTTGCCATCGCGATTCGGCCCGTGCCACTGGGACCATCCGGCGGCCGCCGACACTGTTGGTGCCGCGTGGAGGATTTTCTCCCAGAGCGTGAATCGCGCCGGGGAAAGTTTCTTGAGTTGGACGAGAGAACTAGCGCCCGCGTCCAGGCAGGCGGCATACACCTTGGCGAATTCCCCGAGATCCTCGTGCCGTACGCGGTCGCCATAGCTAGAGACGGATATCTCATCGGCCTTGATGGCCGCCGCCCACTTGTTCAGGACTTCCGGATCCGCCGACCTTGCCACCTGCTCGAGCGCGTGGCCGACCTCGTGAGCAATGACCAGGGCGTTCGCGTGCGGGACGAGGTTAATGTAACTCTGCCCGCCATGAGCGGCCGCGCCGCCCAGATCGGCATAAATCGCGATGCCGTCTTCATTCTCGTCAGAGACGACCTCGGCGGCCCGCAGGTAGGGCATGGGCAATTTTTGAAGACGCTGGACCACTTGCTCGACCTTGACCTCCGTGGAGTTCTGAATAGTCAGCTTGAATCGAAACTCTCCCGCCGTCGCGACCCACTGCTTGCCCGCTACGCGGCCGTTTCTCATCGCGACATCCTCCGGACCGGAAACGACTTTCACCTTGGTGGTGCTGTCCTGCCCGAACTCGTCGAACAATGTCTTGAAATGCTCCACCAATCTCTTCTCCGCGCTCGCCTCCGGGGCAACTGCAAGTGCGACAACCACTGCGGCAATAATGTTTTTCATCCGAGGTCCCTATCTCTGCGGCGCCTTCGGCATCCGCAACAAGCTATTACCCAGGATCGTCCTGCAGCCTTTCGGTGATTGTATCGCCAATCCGGGTTACAGCAACGGTACTACCATCATATCCCATGCAGGATTCCGGTAGTCGCGAGGGTCTCTGCAAGGAAATTGGCTTTTCGTCAAGGTATCGGAACGAGTCGGCAGGCCGGGATGAGTGGGGCTGCATGTCAGGTCCCCAGCGTGATCTCCGGCGCCTTGCGCACCTCGAGCTGAGCACGCAGGAAATCCGCATCCCGGAAGTGGAAAACCCTGGCGAGGATGACTTCGGGGAATCGTTGTGAACCTGTGCGGTAAAGCTCGACACTGTCATTGTAGCCGTCGCGCATCAGGGCCACTTCATTCTCCACCAGGACCAGTTTGTCCATGAGATTGCCCATGACCTCGTTACCCTTGAGGTCCGGATAATCCTCAGCGAGTGCCAGCATCCGGTTGGTCACCGCGCTCTCGGCGCGGATCGCCGAGTCAATTTCCTCCGGGCTGTATTTCTTCCTGCCACTGAGGATCGAGCGCAACGTGGCAATGTTCTCATGCACCTCCCGCTCGTGCTTCAGGTAGGCCTTGGCGATGGACTCCAGGGTCGGAATCAGGTCGATTCGCTTCTTCAGGGAAACTTCGATGTTGGCATGGGCCCGCTTGACGCGGTTGCGCAGGAATACCAGGTCATTGAACATCAATATGAAGGTGCTGAGCACAAGAAAGGCCGGGGCGGTGAGGGCTGCCGCCATGAAGTCACTGGGAGAATAGGAACCGGTGCCCGCAAACATCAGCATCACCATCATGACGATGCCGATGAATCCAAAGCTCATCCTGATCAACCCCCCACGACTGACCTTGAGCATGGTTTCATCCTCACTCCGGTCCGAGATCATAAACGGAAACCTGTCATTATCCCCGTCAGCCATCTGCAGCGTCTCTCCCGCCGTCGGTTCAATGACCGCTGAGCCCAGGATGTAGAGTTCCTCACCCTCGGCAATGTGGTACTCATAATAGTCCCTCCGACCGGCACTCCGGTGCATGGCCAGGCCCGCCTGCACCTCCGCACCCTCGGGGACCACCCGGACAGCACCCTCAGCGTCGTGACATTCAAAGGGCACCTGCTCGGTCCATTTCTCAATGGTGACTGTCTTGCGATTCTT
>DLRK01000143.1 GCA_002501065.1 Akkermansiaceae bacterium UBA7890 | reverse complement strand
GAACATCCTCTGGATCTTCATCGAGGACATGTCGCCGTGGATCGGATGCTACGGAGACGCGGGCAAGACACCCAACATCGATTCCCTCGCTACCCAGGGCGTCCGCTTCACCCGCTGCTATGTCCCCTGCCCGGTCTGTTCCCCCTGCCGCTCTGCCATGATCACCGGCGCCTATCAGACCACTACCGGGATACACAACCACCGTTCTTCCAGAAGCAAGGAGCGCGCCATCCACCTCCCCAAGGGTGTCACCACAGCCCCTCAACTCTTTCGAAAGAACGGCTATTCAACCTTCAACTCAGGGAAGGAAGACTGCAACTTCGTATTCAAGGCCAGCGACTTATATTCAGTTGAAGGAAGGAAACGCGACTTGGCGGTATGGAGAAAGGTCCCCAAGGACAATCCATGGTTCGGCCAGATTCAACTGGCAGGTGGTAAAAGCAACACCAGGAAATGGGCTGACAAGGTGGATCCCGCTTCCGTGACTCCCCCGCCCTGCTTCCCCAGGAACGATCTCTTCCGCAAGTGGCATGCTCACCACTATGACACTGTGCGCCAGACTGATGAAGACACACGCAGGATCATGGATAACCTGAAATCCGATGGTCTTCTGGAGAACACCATCATCTTCTGGTTCACGGACCACGGGAACAATCACTCCGTCCGGGCCAAGCAATTCTGCACCGAATCCGGCACCCATGTCCCGCTCATCATCCTCGGACCCGACAAGCGCCTGAAACCCGGCACAGTGCGCAGGGAACTGACTTCCATCCTCGACATCTCTGCAACCAGCCTCGCTCTCGCCGGCATTGATGTCCCGGGCTATTTCGACGGCGTAAATCTCTTCGCGGATGACTTCAAGGGGCGCGACCATGTGATCTCTGCCCGCGATCGCTGTGATTACACCATCGATTATATCCGAAGTGTGCGCACTGATCGTTACCGCTACATTCGAAACTTCCTCCCCGATCGCCCCCTCCTCCAGCCCCAGTATCGGGACAATCGCGACTACGTCATCTTCCTCCGGAAGGGGCACGCGGCGGGAACCCTTCCACGCCTCACCGAGGAGATCTTTTTCGGTCCCCGCCCGAAAGAAGAACTCTACGATCTTGAGAAGGATCCTCATGAAATCAGGAACCTTGCGGAGAATCCCGAATTTGCGGATGAACTCAAGCGCCACCGCACGATCCTGGCGACCTGGCAGAAACGCACC
This sequence comes from Akkermansiaceae bacterium UBA7890, assembly GCA_002501065.1. Taxonomy (GTDB): domain Bacteria; phylum Verrucomicrobiota; class Verrucomicrobiia; order Verrucomicrobiales; family Akkermansiaceae; genus Roseibacillus_B. The sequence goes on along the minus strand of DLRK01000143.1, from coordinate 1,836 downwards.
GACGACAAGGGGCTGTATCCCGAATCCGATGCCGGCCTCCGCGAGGTGCTCAACCAGTGGAAGAGTCGCTGCGTCAATCCCGAGTACGAACGTGTGCGCCAGGAAAAGGCCCCCGGGAAACAGCCCCACTTCCTCGCTCTGCCGCTTCCCCTCCCGGCAGAGAACTTCTTATCTCTCCTTTTTGTGACACTCCCGTCACATTTCCTCGGAATTTCACCGGATTCAGCTCTAAATTATTGCCTCATCCTGAAATGATTGCAGGGCCACGGGAGACGGAGGTTCCGCCATTGTTCGAGTAGACGGAAATCCTCTGTTTTCAAGAAACTGCGCACCAATCGCAAAAAAAGTTCCGAATTTGGAGATTCGCGAGGAAGATAGTAAGAAAGACTCCTGAAACTCGACATGACGGTGCGATTCCTTCTCATTCCAGCCCTCTGGCTCCTCCACTCCGCTCCCACTTACTCGGCCCTCCTCCTTTCAAGAAATTCTGAATGGAAGTACCTCAAGGGAACCGCCGAGGCCTCTGATCCACTCGAGGCCTGGCGGGCAGTGAACTTCGATGACAGTTCCTGGGACATCGGTTCCACCCCCATTCGTTACGGTGACGGGAACGGAGGCACGGTTCTCAACGACATGCGAGGGAACTACACCACGGTCTTCATGCGCCGCACCTTTAACGTCAGCAATATCTCAGAGATCTCGACTCTCAACCTGAATGTCGATTGGGACGATGGCTACAGCATCTGGATCAACGGGACTCTTGTCCACTCACAGAATCCTCCAGCCACCCATACCTACGATGCTACTGCGAGCAGGAGCCACGAATCGGGTTCGTTCCTCACCTACGAACTCACCAACCCGCAGAGTTTCCTGCTTGAGGGCCGGAACACCATCGCCATCCAGGTTTTCAATATCATTCTGAACAGTTCCGATCTCCTCATGAATCCCGAACTGGTCTCCATCGCTCCGGATGTTGACCCCCCGGTGGTGACCTCCATCACTCCCCCTCCCGGCAATGTGACGGACCTTTCCAGGATCGTGGTCGAATTTTCAGAACTGGTAACCGGGGTCAGCGCAAGTGACCTGACCATCAATGGCAGATCCGCACTGGCGGTGCAGGCCAGTGGCGCCCGTTACACCTTTACATTCGATTCGGCGACCCTGGGATCCGCCACCGTGGCCTGGAATGCCAATCACGGTATCCGGGACACTGCCGATCCGCCCAATCCCTTTGACCAGACCGCGCCTGGAGAAGTGCGTAATTACATGGTGGTCGACGAGATCGCACCGGTGATAACGACTATTCTTCCGTCACCAAACCTGACCCTCCGCGAACTGCAGGAGGTCTCGGTCACTTTCTCCGAAACAGTCACCGGAGTGGACGCCGCCGATCTCCTTGCCGGTGGCACGCCGGCCAACTTCGTGAAAGGGAGCGGCCCCGGTCCCTACCACTTCACCTTCGATCCAGTGCCAAGCGGCGCCCTCGAACTCACCTGGGAACCCGGACACGCTATCGCGGATCTTGCAGCTGATCCCAATGCCTTTGCCGGTTACTCCTGGTCCTATGCCATCAATCCTGACGCCAGCGACAGCACCGTCAGCATCAATGAGTTTGTGACCGCTAACCGAAGCGGCTTGACCGACGAGGACGACGAGAAATCCGACTGGATCGAGTTAATCAACTTCGGAGATACGGATGTGAACCTCGAGGGCTGGTCTCTCACTGACAACCCCGACGACCCGGGCAAATTCGTCATACCGGACCGTGTCATCCCCGCCAGTGGATACTTTGTCATCTTCGCCTCCGGCAAGAATCGTAGTCCTGCAGGCGCCGGC
>DLRK01000133.1:30838-31172 GCA_002501065.1 Akkermansiaceae bacterium UBA7890 | reverse complement strand
GGCAAACCCTCGTTTGCTGTTCCGATCAGGGGATGATCACGCTCTCGCAGTAGGCCAGGACGTCCCGGAAGGGATGACTCCCGAGCAGGGAGAAGGTGTCGTGAGCGGTGAGACGGGCACGCCTGCCGGTGGTGGGCAGGACGACCCAGGTGCGGGAGGTGGCCGGACTGGTGAGGCCACACAGGAAACGAGTGAGTTGGCGCGGGGTCCGGAGGGGGCCGTGGCGTTCTTCCAGCAGGGTCTGGATGGCGGCAACATGCCCGGAGGTGAGATCGGGGGAGGGAGTTCCCGGAACGGTAGCGCCGGGGGGATGGAGGAGGCATGGACTGCAGTG
>DLRK01000133.1:0-30501 GCA_002501065.1 Akkermansiaceae bacterium UBA7890 | reverse complement strand
CACAGGGTTCCGGCAGGTTTTCGCCGAAGTGGCCCAGCAGGTGCTGGTTGAGGCAGGTCTCTTCTTCGGCGTAGGAGAGAACCTGCTGCAGGCGGTGGAGATCCTGTTCCTCGCGACGGAGGAAGAGTTGCTGGAGGCGCCCGGTGAGGGCGGCCAGGTCGCCCGGTTGCCTGAGACGGCGGTAGGCGTGACGAATGCCGCCTGGTTTGAGGGCGATATCGGCGTGGGATTCCAGGGAGGAAAGCTCCTGGATGATGCGGTCCCGGTGGCAGTGGAGTTGCTCCGCGGCAGCGGCAGGATCGATCGTGATCCAGGTGCGGCCGTGTTTTCCGGTGGCGAAGAGGTTGCGCAGGAACCGGCGGTTCTGTTCGTCGTGACCGAGGACGGCCTGTTCCAGGTCGCGCAGAAACTTGACCCGGTAGGTGGTGTAAAACGGTGCGGTGGCAACGATGTATCCTTCCAGTTCGAGGTAGGTGAAGAGGGTGTTGATGACGAGGGGGCGGATGTCGTGCGTGCCAGCCAGTTCGTAGTGTGAAGTGTCGAAGGTGTCCCCGCGATCGAGGACCTGGTCGAGGACGCGGCGCACCGCCTCGCGTGAGGGAGTGTCACCATAAATGAAGTTTTCCAGCACGCGCAGGTCGTCCCGACAGGCCAGGAGTTCGCAGGCAGCGGGTTTTCCATCACGCCCGGCCCGTCCGATTTCCTGGGTGTAGTTTTCCAGGGACTTGGGCAGGTTGTAGTGGATGATGCGCCGGATATCGGACTTATCGATGCCCATTCCGAAGGCGATGGTGGCGGTGATGATGGGCGCCTCCCCCGACATGAAGGCTTCCTGGCAGGCGGAGCGGGTGGAGTCGCGGAGGCCAGCGTGGTAGGGACGGGCGGGGAACCCCTCGCGCTTGAGGAAGGCGGCGAGACTCTCGGCGGTTTCCTGCCGGGTGCCGTAAATGATGGTGGGGGCGTCGGGTTCCCGGGCGAGGCATTTGAGGAGAGCCTGCCGCTTGTGATCTTCCCGGCAGGGGGTGACCCGCAGTTCCAGGTTGGGCCGGTGAAAGGAGAGTTGGATGTGATTCTCCTCCGGGATGCCGAAGTTCCTGCGGATGTCGGCCGCTACGGGCGGGGTGGCGGTGGCAGTGAGGGCGAGAATGCGGGAGATCTTCAGCTCGCGTGCGAAGGAGGCCAGCTTGAGGTAGTCGGGCCGGAAGTTGTGTCCCCACTCCGAGATGCAGTGCGCTTCGTCAATGGCGAGAAGCGAGATGTTCGTCCGTGCCAGCCGGCGGCGGAAATTTTCGTTGGCGAGGCGTTCAGGGGCAACGTAGAGGAGCTTGAGAGTGCCGTTGAGCATCTTGTCGTAAACCACCTGCGCTTCCTCGGCGGAAAGGGTGGAGTCGAGCCTGGCGGCAGCGATGTCCCGGGTCAGCAGGGAGTCGACCTGGTCCTTCATGAGTGCAATGAGGGGTGAGACCACCAGAGTGAGGCCCTCCAGGAGAACCGCGGGCAACTGGTAGCAGAGCGATTTGCCTCCCCCGGTGGGGAAGATGGCGAGAGCCGGGCGGTCCGCGAGGAGAGACTCGATCACCTTGCGTTGACCTGCGCGGAATCCGGAGAAGCCGAAGTGCTCCTCCAGTGCACAGCTCAGGTCTATCCCTTGGTCACTGTTCAGGATGCAGAATTCAGGATTGGAAAACACCCGGAGACAAGCCGGAAACCGGCCCTATCCCCGCCAAGGTCCCCTGATCGCGAAGGTCTGGTCCAAGGCTTGGATATTCACGAACAGGATGCTGCCGTCGGGGGAGAAGGTCGAGCCGCAGAATTCCTACTTGTTCTTCGCGTCGGGATTGCGGGTCAGGATGAAGACTGACTCACGGGGACGCTTGATAGGAATGGGGGGTGCCTCTTGCGATTCAAGAGTCCCGAAGCACAAAATTCTCACCTGTGGAGCGGGGTTGCTTTCCTCAAACGGAGTAGATTTCGGCAAAATTCCCCGGAATTGCCTTCTCAGGGGCTCATGAGCCTCATTTTTCCGCTTGAGGGTTTGACACTCCTTGGCGAGCTTCATTTAAATCGGTGCGTCCACGGGGGGAACTCCGCCGTGGGTGACCTGCGACGATCCGACCTTAATTTCGCTATGAGTGAAGAAGACCAGCAAACTCCCCAGCCGCCGAAGAAGGAGGCTGAAGAGGCCCCCGCCGCTCCGGCTCCCACCATTCCTCTGAAACCCGCTTCCAGTGCGCCCACGGCTCCGGCCCCGGCTCCCACCATTCCCCTGAAGGCTGCTTCCGGTGCTCCCGCGCCTGCTGCTCCTGCACCCACCGTGCAGCTGAAGGCTCCAGGAGCGAGCAGTGCGCCCAAGACCACGCCGCTCAAGACGCAGCCGCTCGCCGCCGGTGGCGCTGCCGGGGAAACGCAGGAACTGCCCAAGGCCACCGTGCAGCTTGGCGCAGCCACCCAGGCACTTGGTGCACCCACCGCTCTCTCTGTGGGACAGGCCGCCGCGCTCCAGACCGCGGGTGCTGGCGAGGACGAGGAGTCCGATACCCTCTCGAATATTCTTTCCATCGTCGCCTTCGTCTTTGCCTTGGCTGTGCTCGGCCTGCAGCTTTCTACCACCAGCAAGTGGGTGAGTCAGGCTGATCCGGTCAACCACCCTTCCGGGTGGAACGCTCTCATTGAATAATCACTGTCATGGCTTTTCCCATCATCACCACGGTTCTCGCCGCCCTCGTGCTCGCCTTTGCGATCATGACCGGAACTCTTCCCGCGTAGGGAGGATGCAAGACGGGATGTAACCATCCGGACTCGCTCCCAGGGGCGACCGCGGTATGTCCTTTTCCCCGTTTATCCTGCCATGGCTCTTCAATTCACAAGCGATAACTTCGAGGCAGAGGTTCTGCAGTCGGAGCACCCCGTGCTCGTCGATTTCTGGGCGGAATGGTGCGGTCCCTGCAAGATGATTGGACCGCTGGTTGACTCGGTGGCCAGCGACACGGAGGGAACGGCCAAGGTGGGCAAGGTTGATGTGGACACCCAGCAGGAACTGGCCAGCACCTATAACATTCAGTCTCTTCCCACCATCGTCTTCTTCAAGGGGGGCGAGGTCGTGGATTCCCTCGTCGGCACCAAGGGGGTGACCGCTGAGGCGTTGAAAGAGAAACTTGCCGCTCTCGCCTAGGCTTGGCACCGGGCGTCAGGGCCTGATGTTTCCGGCAGGGAACCCCTTTGGGCGGATCTTTTTGCTGACAGCAGGGACGGTGTCTCAGCGGAGACATTCCGCAAAAACCTCCAGGGTCTCATCGATGTCGGCCTCGGTGTGAGCGAGGGAGAGAAAACCGGTTTCGTAGGGACTGGGGGCGAGGTAGATCCCGCGCTCGAGACAGGACCAGAAGAACTTCCTGAAGGCCTCGAAGTCTCCCTCCTGCACCGAGTCGACGTTGATGATTTCAGTGTCTCCGAAATAGAGACACCACATGGACCCGGCCCGGTTGAACCGGTAGGGCAGCCCCCTCTCGGCGATGATGCCCCGCACACCGTTCTCGAAGTGCTGGCCGATTTCCTCGAGGCGCCGGTAGCCATCTTGTTTCTCGAGCTCCCTGAGCTGGGCCAGTCCGACGGCCATGGCGACCGGATTTCCCGAGAGGGTGCCCGCCTGGTAGACCGGTCCGTCAGGCGCAAGGTGTTCCATGATGTCGGCCCGCCCCCCAAAGGCCCCCACCGGCAGACCGCCGCCGATCACCTTGCCCATGGCGCAGAGGTCGGGGGTGATGCCGGTCAGTTCCTGCACGCCGCCCCTGGCCAGGCGAAAGCCGGTCATCACTTCATCGAAGATCAGGAGAGCCCCGTGTCTGCTGGTCAGTTCGCGCAGGAGGGCCAGGTAGCCGGGCTGGGGGAAGACGAAACCGGCGTTGGCGGGATACGGTTCAAGAATGACGGCCGCAATCTCATCGCCGAACTGTGCGAAGACTTCCTCCACCCTCCCGGGCAGGTTGAAGGGCAGGGTGATGGTCTCCGCTGCGAAGGACCTGGGAATGCCGGCGGAGTCCGGCTCGCCGTGAGTGAGGGCTCCGGACCCGGCCGCCACCAGGAGGGAGTCGACGTGCCCGTGATAGTGACCCTCGAACTTGATGATTTTGTCCCGGCCGGTGAATCCCCGTGCAAGTCGCACGGCGGACATGGTGGCCTCCGTTCCCGAGTTGACCATCCGGACCTTCTCCACCGAGGGAACCCATCCGCAGATCATTCGGGCCATTTCGACCTCGAAGGGGTTGGGAATGCCGAAGGAGAGGCCGTCCTTGGCCACTTCGTGCACGGTGTTGGTCAGGACGGTGGGCGCGTGTCCGAGGATGGCCGGCCCCCAGGTCCCGAGGTAGTCGATGAGGCTCCGGCCATCGACATCCTCGATGCGGCATCCCTTGGCCCGCCGGACAAAAAAAGGCTCTCCGTCCACGTTGCGGAAGGCCCGGACCGGGGAATTGACCCCGCCGGGAATCACGGCCCTGGCGGCCTGGAAGAGCTTGCTTGATATCGGTCCCTGCATCTCGTGGGACGGAACTATACGGGTACCCCACGATTTGCAGATCAAAAGTGCATGGATGATGAATAGTTCGCCTCTGTGAATAACTCGTCAGACTGACATTGTTTCCTGAAAAAATCCTCGTGATCTTCCGATTGGCTCCTATATAATCTCTCTCAATATGAAAATTCAGCTTGCCGCTCTTGTCACGATTTCAGTGAGTTGGTCCCAAGTCTACGCCGCATTGGTCGTAAATGAAGATCTCGGAACTCTTGGAGTTGGCGTAGTCAGTCTGGTGGGAGACACCGCTGCTGGTGCAGACAACGCCCAGGGTTATACGGCCGCCGGCACGGTGGCTGCAGGCTGGGGCAGCAGCGAGTGGGTCTACCAGTTTGCCATCGACGAGGAACTGGTGGCCACGTTGACCTCCGAGGCAGTTGTTGGTGATCCTGACACCTTCCTTCTCAATAGCCTGGAGACCGTCGCGGGGGATGCCACGGGAGCCATGGTCTCGGCCTATCTCGACGGTGCGGTGCCCGATACGGCTAATCTTGGTCTTCTCTCTGCCGGGACCTACTTCCTGAGCGTGGATTCCTGGGGTGCGGGGACGAGCGCGACCTTCGACCTCACTCTGGATCTCAGTGTGTTCAGTGTGAACGCGCCGAGGGCGGTCGATCTTGGGATTCTCGGGGACGATACCACTTTCGTTTCCCTTGATACCTTCGGTTCGGGTATTGGGGACACGGAGCTGGGACTCTATGATGCCAGCGGCAACCTTCTTGTAACCAACGATGACGCAGGGGACGGCTTCCAGAGTCAACTGCACATTGATAGCATGCCCGAAGGGACCTACTACGCTGCCGTCGGCGCTTACAACACCAATTTCGCTTCTACAGGTTTTGACGTTTTGGGTGGTGGTGAAGGCGGAGGGATCATCCTCAACCACAACGGCAGCTCGACCGCTGCTGTCATTGACGCGTGGGATGGAGCTAGTGGAGTGGCGTGGTTTTCCTTCGCGATCGTGCCCGAGCCTTCCAGCATGAGCCTCCTTGCGCTGGCTGGATTGACCCTCCTGCGGCGCCGGCGGAGCTAGTGGTTTTTCTCCCTGCGCACTCTTACAGGCGCCGCGGCGAATCCCGCCCTTGGGCGGATTCTCCCTTGGGAAAGGATTCGGGAGAAACACGTTGAATTTACAGCGCTGTAGCCTCGTCTCACCGAAAAGGGCTTTTCTTTGGAAGCCCTGAGCCTACCTTGTTATCAGCATGAAATTGATTTCAGCCCCCGCTGCCCTGGTCCTTCTTCTTCTGCTGCTGGCGAGTGCGGCGGCCACTGCCGACCTGCGGGAAAAGTCCTCGCTCCTCAATGATGACCCGGAGGTAGTCTACACCGAGGAGTTCACCGACAAGAAGATCGAGCTCCTGGTCGTCAAGGCCGCCCCCGTTTATTCCACCAAGAAGGGCGGGCGGAAACTCGGGGTGCTCAAGGTCGATACCAAGGTGACGTTCGTCGGGATGACCGAAAGAGTCTACAAGATCCGCGGAACGGCTGTCCATGGGGGCGTCTCGGGATGGGTTTCACCCAAGGCCCTCGGATCCAGGGACAAGGACTTCGTGGAGAATTTCAAGAAGGTCTATGAGCGCCAGAAGGTGGTGCGTGACCTGATCGCCAAGCACGAGATCGCGATCGGGATGTCCATGGAGGAGGTGAGTGCTGCCCTGGGCAGGCCGACCAAGACCAAGGTGCGGCAAACCGTAAAGGGCAAGACCGGCGTCTGGGAGTTCATCCAGTATGAGGAGCAGGATCACTATCAGTCCCTGCGGGATCCCTTGACCGGCCGGATTTTCCGCCAGTATTCGCACACCACCCGGGAGGAGATCGGCAAGGTCGTGATCGAGTTCGAGAACGAGGTGGTGACGGCCATCGAGGAGAGCGAGAACAACGGGGGTGGTAAGGTGAAAATCGTCATGCCGCCCCTGATTTTCGCCTGGTAGGGACGCCTTGCGTTGATACCCGGACCGGCGGGTCCGGTCTCCCGGAAGCGGGCAGGGAAGGGGCCCGGGGTCAGGCGATCCGGAGGGGACGGAGGGACGCTCGTCCGGTTGACCGCCTTGCGATCAGGCGATGGGAACCAACCGGTTGCCTGGAAAGTGGCGCCCGAGCGGAACACTGCGAGGAGATCCTTTCAAGGGGGAGCCCGGAAAGACTGATGCGCGCAGGCCTGAAGTCACCGGGCATTGAGCGCCGGCGATGAAGCAGGACGACGCAACCGGCGCACGCGCCAAGAAAGGGATAGGATGGCTCGGGAACAGGCATGGAAGTAAGGACCAGGTCGGCAGAGTGCGGTTCCACCGACTCGCCCTCGTTATCGTTCCAGTTGAGGGTGATGATGATCGTTCCGTCCGGAAGTTGATGCATCTGGGGGATGTGCTGGGTTTCCTCGGTGGCGATCCCGTCCATGTCCGGACGCGCCAGACAGGTGATGGAGGGAGAATTCTCCGGCAGGGGAGTGACATCTCCCAGGGACTCCCGGGCCGAGGCGGAAAAGACGATCGTGGCCACGAGGAGCCCCAGCAGGGGTGGTAGCGGTAGGGGCAGCTTGGTAAGGGCGGACAACATGAGCAGGCGTTGAGCGATAATCAATATTACCAAAATATCAATATCACGGAAATGATTTTACAAAAATAAATATCATTTCGTTCGCAGAGCACTCTAAATAAGAGGCTTAGCGGACAATGCCTCTCTGGGAGGACTGTAAAAAGTCCAGTATTTGAAGGACTTTCTCATTTTCTGCCACTTCCAAGGACTTCAAGATCTCAATTTGAGAGGTCAGATTAGCTTCTTTTTTTAAGAAAAGAGTCTTGTAGGCGGTCTTGAGGGCCCGGATGTCTTCTTCGGTGAAGCCGCGGCGCTGAAGACCGACCAGGTTCAGTCCCCGCAGGTGAGCGGGATGCCCGTCGGCAATGGTGTAGGGGGGGACGTCCTTCACGATCTTGGCACAACCACCGATCATGGAGTGGGCCCCGACCCGGCAGAACTGGTGAACACCAGCCAGGCCCGACAGGATGACATGGTCCCCCACGGTGACATGGCCCGCCAGGGTTGCGGCGTTGGAGAGGATGCAGTGGTTTCCGACCACTGAATCGTGGGCCACATGGGCGTAGGCGAGGAAGTTGTTGTCGGAGCCGATGCGGGTGGGAATTTCCGGGGTGGTTCCCCGGTGCACCGTGACGAACTCGCGGAAAGTGTTGCGGTCGCCGATGTGGGCGTGGGTTGGCTCACCTGCATACTTGAGGTCCTGGCTCCGGGCCCCGATGGAGGAGAAGGGATGGAATTCGTTGTCTTCACCGATGGTGATCGGGCCCTCCACCACGATGTGGGCGTGGAGGCGGCTGCGGGCGCCGATCCGGACCTCGTCACCGATCACGCAGTAGGGGCCAATTTCCACCCCGGCCCCGAGTTCGGCCTTGGGAGAGACGACGGCAGTGGGATGAATCACGATGAGGGGGCGGAGGCTGGGGAAAGGCTACGTGAATGCGGGCGGGGGGAAAGGCTGGGATGACCAAATTTTTCCCCAGGACTGGCAGGCAGGACAGGCAGCTAATGCAAATTACTTGCATTAACGTCCTGCTGGCGTTAATTCGGAGCCATGGCCCCCCGGCGCCTGGTTCCCGCTCTTCTCGCTGCCTTCACCTCCGTGGTGGGGGCGGAGATCAAGGTGGCGGTCCTGCATCCTCTTCTTGGAGATCTCGTCCAGCAGGTGGGTGGAGAGCAGGTGCAGGTGGTTGACTTGATGGGGCCGGGCGGTGACCCGCACAAGTTCGAACCCGGGGCCAGGGAGTTGCGGGAGGCCAGGGGTGCCCAGCTCTACTTTGTCTGCGGCAAGGGACTGGAACCCTATCTCCCGAAGCTGAGGGATGCGGTGGGCGCGGACCGGGTGGTGGAGGTCGGGGAGACTCTTCCCACTCTCAAGGCGGAGGTTCTCTGCGATCACGATGGCCACACGCACCTGCATGAGGAGGTGGATCCCCACTGGTGGCATTCCATCGACTGCTGGCGGCGGGCGGCCACCAGGGTGCGCAGGGAGCTGGCGGGTATCGATGCGCTGCATGCGGATCTCTACCGGAAGAGAGCCACGGTGGTGCGGAAGGAACTTTCCCGGCTGCATCTCTGGGCGGTCGGGGAGCTGAACAGGGTGCCGGCGGAACACCGCACCCTGGCCACTGCCCATGCCGCCTTTGCTTATTTCTGCAACGAGCACAAGTGGAAGATGCTTGCGGTCCAGGGTTTGAATCGGGAACGGGTGGATTCCCCTAAATTTGTGGTGGAAGTGGCCTCCGCCATCAGGAAGGAGAAGGTCCAGGCCGTCTTCCCGGAGCAACGCTCAAACCCCAAGATGCTGAAGACGGTGGCGGAGGGAGCAGGTATTGTGCTGGGCGGCCCCCTCATGGCCGACGGTGGCGATTCCATTGAGAAAATGTTCCGCCACAATGTGGAAACCATTGTGGCCGCTCTCGGGAAGAAGTGATTCCGGGCGAACCCGCTCAGCCCTGGCCGTCCGGTCCACGGCTCGCGGAGAGGTCTTCGGAATGACAGACCTCATTCGCGGCTTTGGGATTGAGCGCTCATGCGGATCGGCCCAGAGTGCGGTGTGTTGAAGGGCCTGGGTATGCCGCTGGCGAGTGGGGCGGAGGTGTCCCCGCTCTTCGGGTTGCTCACTTTCGTCCTGGTGGGCGTGGTCCTCGTCTCCCTGGTGCTCCTGCGCTTCCGGCAGTCCCTTCTGGTTGGTTATTTTGTGTGTGGAGTTCTTCTCGCCAACAGCGGGGTGTTGGACTGGATCGGGGCGGATTCAAGCGATCTCGATCGTCTGGCGGAGCTGGGAATCATCCTGCTTCTCTTCACCCTGGGGCTGGAGTTTTCCTTCAAGGAGATGAAACACCTGCGGCGGGTTGCTCTGGTGGGTGGGAGCTGGCAGGTGGGGCTGGTGGGGTTGGGGGCAGGAGGAGCCTGCCTGGCCTTTGGGTTTGAGGTGCCGGTGGCGATAGCGCTTGCGGTAGCGGTGGCTCTCTCCAGCACAGCGGTCAGTATCAAGGCCTTCCAGGACCTGGGGATGGCGGACAGTCCGGCGGCGCGCGTGGCCCTGGGGGTGGCCATTTTCCAGGATCTCCTGGTGATTTTCTTCATGATCGTGCTGCCCCCGCTCCTGGGGCAGGGAGGGAACGGCATGGCGGCTGGACTGGTCCTCGCGGTCCTGAAGGGAGCCTTTTTTCTGACCGCCTGCTGGTTCCTGAGCCGTCACGGCATCCCGCAGATCCTGCATGCGGTGGCCCGCACGCGCAGCCGCGAGCTCTTCACTGTAACGGTGGTAGGGCTCTGTGCGGCGGTCGCCTTCGGGGCGGTGCAGTTGAACCTGAGTGCCGCCCTGGGGGCCTTTGCGGCCGGGTTGGTGGTGAGCGAGTCGATTTACAGTCACCGGGTCCTGGCTGACATCCTGCCCTTCAGGGATCTCTTCCTCACCATCTTCTTTGTCTCGATCGGTCTGCTCATTGACCTTGGTGAGGTGGCGGCCAACTGGGCCCTCATTTCAAGCGCCACCCTTGTCATTCTGGCCGTGAAGTTCGGCGCGGCCTTCCTAGCGGCACGGCGACTGGGAGTGGCATTGCGGCCCTGCCTCCTGACCGCCGGGGCCCTGGCCAGTACCGGGGAGTTCTCCCTCGTTCTGTTTGAACGTATTGCAGATTTCGGCGTCTTCGATGCGTGGCCCGAGGTAGAGCAGGTTCTCCTGGTTTCAACTGCGATCGGGATGGGACTGGTTCCCGCCCTGATACGGCTGGCGGACCGGTTCGCCCCGGCCCTCGAACGCTACGGCTGGCCGGGGCAGACGAAGAACTGTCCGGTGGAACTTACGCCGGAAGGGGAACGGGAGGCCCTGCGCGATCATGTCATCGTGTGCGGCTTCGGACCGGTGGGGCGAAACCTTCATCACGCTCTGGAAAAGTGCGGTATTCCCACCCTCGTCCTCGAACTCAACGCGGACACGGTGCACGAACTCACCGGGCAGGGAATGATGGTTCTTTTTGCTGATGCCCGTCAGCCGGAAGCCCTCGAGATGGCCGGGATCAGGCGTGCGCGCAGTATCGCCTTCACCTTTCCCGATGCGGAGGCCGCGATTGCCGGTATGCGGCTTGCGCGCCAACAAAATCCCGAGGTGCTCGTCTACGCGCGGGCAAAGTTCACTGCGGAGGTTGACCGTCTGCGGGAGGAAGGCGCCAATCATGTCTTCCATGACGAGCGGGAGAGCGGCCAGGCCCTTATCAAGTCGGTGGTCTCTCCCTACGTGGAGGAAGAGGTTTTCGAGGATCTCACCTGGTAGTTTTCGCGTAGTCAGGGCGTGGGGGCGGAGAGCAGGGGAGGATATGGGACAATTGCGTGTCCCGGGACTTGACCCTGCGCGGCGGGCAAGCGAACCAAGCGCGTGCCTGATTGGGATTACCCGGACCTTCCCGTCTCGCGGCGACGGGAGGAGATCCTCGACGCAATGCGCTCGAGCCGGGTGGTCGTGGTGGTGGGGGAGACGGGGAGTGGGAAGACCACCCAGCTTCCCAAGATGGCCCTGGAGCTGGCGCAGGAGCGGCTGGCGGGTGGCCCCGGGCTGCGCGCCGGGCGTATCGGTTGCACCCAGCCCCGGCGCCTCGCCGCCACCAGTGTGGCGCGGCGGGTTGCGGAAGAGATGCAGGTCGTGGAGGGCAGCCTGGTGGGTTACCAGGTGCGCTTCGCCGAGAAGGTGAGTGAAGCAACCGCGATCAAGTTCATGACCGATGGGATCCTGCTGGCGGAGACACAGGGGGACCGTGCGCTTCGTCAGTATGACACCCTCATCATCGATGAGGCGCACGAGCGGTCCCTCAATATCGACTTTCTGCTGGGTTATCTGCGCCGACTGCTGGAGAAGCGAAAGGATCTGCACCTGGTGATCAGTTCGGCCACCCTGGATGCAGGGAAGTTCTCGGAGTTCTACGGGAACGCGCCGGTGGTGCAGGTGGAGGGGCGGACCTATCCGGTGGAGGATCACTTTCTCCCCGGCAGCGAGGACGAGGAACTGCGCCATCACGTGCTACGGGCGGTAGAGTGGATCACGGAGATGGATGGGCGGGGCGACATCCTGGTCTTTCTTCCGGGGGAACGGGAGATTCGTGAGTGTGCGAAATTGCTGGAGGGACATGGGTTGTCCGCGACCGAGATTCTGCCGGTCTTTGCACGATTGAGCCTGGCTCAGCAACAGCGTGTCTTCCAGTCGAGCAGCCAGCGGCGGGTGGTGCTGGCAACCAACGTGGCGGAAACCTCGCTCACCATCCCGGGGATCGTCTATGTGGTGGACAGCGGGCTGGCACGCATCAGCCGCTTCAATCCGGGGCGGCAGGTGCAGCGTCTGCAGATCGAGCAGATCTCGCAGGCCAGTGCCCGGCAACGACGGGGCCGTTGCGGTCGGGTGCGGGAGGGCGTGTGCGTGCGGCTCTACGACGAGTTTGATCTGGAGCAGGCCCCTGAGTTCACCGATCCGGAGATCCGGCGGTCCTCGCTGGCGGGGGTGGTGCTGCGGATGAAGGCCCTGCGGCTGGGCGACGTACGGGAGTTTCCCTTTCTGGATCCACCCTCCCCGCGCGCGTTGACGGAGGGCTTCCGCACCCTTGAGGAAGTGGGGGCGCTCGATTCCCGGCAGGGCGAACTCACCGAGGTCGGGCGGAGCCTGGCGCGGCTGCCGCTCGATCCGCGCCTGGGTCGCATGCTGCTGGAAGCACACCACCGGAAGGTGCTGGGGGAGGTTCTCATCATCGTGGCAGGACTCAGTGTGATGGATGTGCGGGAGAGGCCTCCGGAAAAGGAGAGCCAGGCGGATGAGGCGCATTCCTCCTTCGAGGAACCGGACTCGGACTTCATGAGTCTTCTCAATATCTGGCACTCCCTGCGCGAGTTTCGCAGGGACAACCAACGCTGGCAGCGCAACCAGCTCCGGCGTTTCTGCGAGAAGAAGTTCCTCAACGTGCGTCGCGTCCTGGAATGGGATCAGGTGGCCAGGGAGTTGGGCCGACTCATGCGCGAACAATATGGCAAACGTCCACGGGCCCTTCCCGGGGAGCGGGGTGAGTGGGGAGATGTGAATGAGATTCACAAGGCCATCCTGACCGGCATGCCCCGGCAGATTGGCGTGTGGGAGAAGGAGAAGCGTTGCTACCGGGGCACCGCCAACCGGAACTTCGCGGTTTTCCCGGGTTCGGTCCTCTTCGGGAAGAAGCGGCCGGAATGGGTGCTGGGCTTCGACCTGGTGGAAACCTCACGCCTGTGGGCCCGCAAGGTGGCTGCCATTTCCCCGCTTTGGGTGGAGGAGGTGGCGCCGCAATTGTGCAGGAGCCACTTTCACTCGCCCTCGTGGGATGAACAGCAGGGAGCAGTTTACGGAATCGAAACCGTCCGGTGCGGGGGGTTGACTCTCATTCCTGAACGGCGAGTGCACTATGGCCGGGTCGATCCGAAGGCTGCGCATGAGGTTTTCGTCCGGGAAGCCATCCTGGAAGAGGGTCTCCACGCGCGCTGCGACTACCAGGATCAGCTCCGGGCCGTGAAGCGCGAAGTGGAACGATCCGAACACAAGTTACGCCGGGTGGGAGGGCTCTGGTCTGACGAAGGGGCTTTCGATTTTTTCTTCGAGCGCATCCCGGGCGCCATCTCCACCGCGAAGGCTTTCCATCGCTGGCGTCTGGCCGATCGTAATGAAGAGCGCCTGATGATTCGCCTCACCGATGTGATCTGGGAGGAGATTGCAGAGGAGTTGGCCCTTTTTCCGGATCATCTGCAGCATGGCGACAAGAGTTACCGGGTGGCCTATCGCAGCGATCCCGAGGCGCCCGATGACGGGGTCACCATTGAGATCGGGATCGATGATCTTGCCCTCTTCCCGTCCCATCTCATCAGCTGGGGGGTAGCCGGAATTCTGGAGGAGCGGGTGGAGCTGCTCATCCGTTCCCTGCCCAAGTGGCAGCGGCAGGCATGCTTTCCCATCGCGGAGGCGCTGGTCGACTTTCTCGATCTTTGGGAGGGGTGGGAACCCCGCTGCGAACTGACGGCCGCTCTGGCGGAGTTTCTCTCCGAGCGCTCCGGGCACAGCATCGAGGAAAGTCATTTCAATCCGGAGCGGTTGCCTCCGCAGTTGCGTCCCAAGTTGCGCGTTGATGGTGAAGAGGGCGAGGAACTGGCGCTGGGGGAGGATGTGCGGGCCATCAGGGACCGTCTGGCCGGGGTGTTGCGGGAGAGAAGGGAAGAGGCCGCCAACCTGGAGTGGGAGATGACAGGTGGGGAGGTGTGGAGTTTCGGTGAAGTTCCGGTGCAGGTTGCCCCCGCCCCGGGTGGAGACGGGGGACTGGATCCGATCTTTCCCGGACTGGTGGATGAGGGGGAAACCGTTGGGATGCGGGCCTTCCTGGAAGAGGAGGAAGCGCAGGAGAGCCATCGGGCGGGCTGTGTGCGGTTGTTTCTCCTCGAACAATACGAGCAGGTCGGTTTCGTGCGACGGCAGTTTCCGATGGGGCCCACCTCCCGGCTCTACGCTTCAGTCCTGAGCGCAGGGGAAGATCCGGTGGATGATCTGGTGCGTTGTGCGGCGGAGGGAGCGATGGGGGGGCAGGTCCGTTCGGGTGAGGAATTCGCGGCGGCGTCGGTCGAGGGAAAAGGACGACTTTTTGAGTGTGCCCAGGCTGTGTGTGAAGGAATGGAGGAAGCGGTCGAGAGTTACCGCCGGGTCTCGGACTGGATGGAGCGGAATCGTCAGGATCGACACCTCGGAGAAGTGGTAGAGGATCTCGATGAGGAGATTTCCTGGTTGTGGCAGTCAGGCTTTGCATGGAAGGCCGGCTTCTCCCGCATGAAGCGCTATCAGCGTTACTTCCTGGGGATTGAAGAGCGTCTTTCCCGCCTGGAGAGTCAGCCGCTTGTGCGTGACGAGGAAAAGCGGGAACGTCTCATGCCCCTTTGGCAACGATGGATCGCTCGATGGATGGAGCACCCGGAGGCGGTGCGCTTCTGGAAGATTGGATGGATGCTTGAGGAGCTGCGCCTGGCACAGTTTGCCCCGGGTCAACCACGCGAAATGCGGGTGAGTGAGAAACGCATTGCCAAGGCGCTCGAGGAGGCCGGGTGACGGTGGAGTGAGGTGCGACGACGGGTGAGGCCTGCCTTTCCCCTGCTGCCTGCCGGTGGTGGTCTGCAAGGCTGCCGTCAGAGCCTGGAATCTCGCAAATAACTGAATGCGATATTGTTGAGCAGCAAGTTGTTTTATGGCGAAGTCCTCCTCACGGGCAGATTGAGCGGTCGGACTCCTTGCTCTGGCTCTCGTGGGAGGTTATCTTGGCGGCCATGACGAAATGCTGCGTGCGGATCCGGGGAGTGCTGATGGCGCTGTCTTTTCCGTTCGTCTGTGGGGATCTCCCGGCGAGTTCCCCTTCCAGCGAGGATCAACTGGCGGCTCAGGCAGAATTCGTGGAGGCACTTGCGAGGCATTTTGAGTCACTGGAGCCCCTGGAAGGAATCGAGACGCGCTTTGCGGAGCTGCGGGCCGGCCTTGACCTGATCCGCACAAGCACCGGCAGAGGAAAACTTGAGCCTGAGAAACTGGCGGCTTTCGAACGCGAGATACGGTTGCATTCGGAGCAGGCGGAGGACTATCGGGAGGAGTACGTTCGCTGGGTGCGGCTTGCTGCAAGAGGCGAACGACATCCCGAATTGCGCACGCGTTATGGCTTGTCCTATCGCGAGGTGGTGATCAGGCGTGTGACCGGGGTGGGCCTGGAGATCCGTCACTCTTCCGGGACGGCACGTCTGCGTCATGGCGATCTGACCGGGGAGTGGCAGGAACGCTTCCTCTGGGATGAGAAGGAAGCCCGGCGTTCTCTCGCCGAAGAGGTGCGGACGGATCGGGAAATGGAACTCCTGCAACGCTATGCAGTAGAGCGGGGAGTGGATCCGGTGGTGGCACGCGAGGAAGCAACCGCCCGGCTTGTCCTGGCGGAGCTGGAGTCATCCGCCCCCATCGTCCCTGCGAAGCTGGAGCCCTCGGAACCCCTGGAACTGGCGGAACTGGAGCCGGCGGAACTGGAGCCGGCCACCAATGTTGGCGCCACCCGCTCGAAGGGATCGAAGAAGAGCCGCTGAAGTTGCGCAACTAGGCGAGCAGGTCCTTGATGACCTTGGATTTCTGCACCCCGGTGAGGCGTAGATCGAGTCCCTGGTATTTCACGGTGAACCTTTCGTGATTGTAGCCGAGGAGGTGGAGGATGGTGGCGTGGAAGTCGCGGATGTGGAGGGGGTCCTTCACGATATTGTAGCTGAAGTCGTCGGTTTCTCCGTAGATGGCGCCGCCCTTGGTGCCGCCACCCGCCATCCACATCGTGAAGCACCGAGGGTGGTGATCCCGGCCGTAGTTCGTCTTGCTGAGGCCGCCCTGGCTGTAGATGGTGCGGCCGAATTCTCCGCCCCAGATGATGAGGGTGTCCTCGAACATGCCCCGCTGCTTGAGGTCGTTGATGAGGGCGTAGCAGGGACGGTCAATATCCTTGCACTGGGCCGGCATGCGGCCATTCACATTGCCGTGGTGATCCCAGTTGTTGTGATAGACCTGGATGAAGCGGACATTGCGTTCAGCGAGGCGCCGGGTCATGAGCGCGACGTTAGCAAAGGTGCCGGGTTTCCTGGCTTCCTCCCCGTAGAGCTTGAAGGTGTGCTCGGGCTCCTTGCTGAGATCGGTGAGATCGGGCATGCTGGCCTGCATGCGGGCCGCCATTTCGTACTGCCGGATGCGGGTGAAGGTTTCGGGATCGCCGAGTTCCTGGTAGGTCAACTCGTTCAGCTCGTTGATGCCCTTGATCGTGCGCTGGCGGACCGCGTCGGGTACGCCGTCAGGGTTGTTGATGTAGAGGATGGGATCACCCTTGCTCCGGAAGGAGACCCCGGCGTGTTCACCGGAGAGATTGCCGCTGGACCAGAGTCGGGAAGAGATGGCCTGCTCCTGTTCACGATTGCTCGGAGTGGCCACCATGACCACGAAAGCGGGAAGGTCCTCATTCATGGATCCGAGGCCGTAGGAGGCCCACGCTCCCAGGCAGGGTCGTCCGGTGACCTGGTTGCCGGTCTGCATGGCGGCGATGGCTGGTTCGTGGTTGATGGCCTCGGTGTGGAGGGTGCGCATCCAGCAGATATCGTCGGCACATTGGTTCAGGTTGGGGAGTAGTTCATCGTTCATCCACATCCCGCACTGTCCCTTCTGCTCAAACTTGTACTTGGAAGGCGCGATCGGGAATCGCTTCTGGCCGCTTGTCATGGTGGTCAGGCGTTGCCCCATGCGCACGGTGTCGGGAAGATCCTTGTCATACCACTTCTGCATGACCGGCTTGTAGTCGAAGAGATCCATCTGTGCCGGGCCGCCGACCATGTGGAGATAGATCACCCGCTTGGCCTTGGGGGTGAAGTGGGTCTTGACGGCGCCAGCCGCATCAGCCTCTCCGCTCAGCGAGCGTCCCAGCAAGGTGGCGAGGGCGGCTCCGCCGAGCACGTTCTTGCCTTGCGAGAGGAAATGGCGGCGGGTTTGCGATTGAAGGTATTCCTGGAAAAGATTCATGAGCGGATGGGGTTGGCGGTCGTGGTGCGATACCCGCGCCACTGGCAGGACAGGTTACTTGTTCAGCACTTCATCGAGATTCAGCACCTGGTTGCACAGCATTGTCCAGGCTGCGAGTTTGCGTGGATCGAGGGTGGGATCGGCTTTGCTTTCACCCACCTTGATGAGCGCCTTGGCGTCGGTGAGGTTTTCGTTGTAGTGGGTCAGGTGATCGGAGAGGCAGGCCTGCAGGATGAGAACTTCACGGGGCTTGAGCGGGCGGCAAAGGGCCCGCCGGGCGATGTAGTCCAGGGTGGCGGAGTCTTCCTCCCCGGCTGATGCCTGCAGGGCGCGCTGGGCGAGGGAGCGGGCGGCTTCCACGAACTGGGGATCGTTCATGGTGACCAGGGCCTGCAGGGGAGTGTTGGTGCGCTCGCGGCGTACCGTGCAGACTTCGCGACTGGGTGCGTTGAAGGCTTCCATGTTGGGAGGGTGGGCCATGCGTTTCCAGAAGCTGTAGATTGTGCGGCGGTAGAGTTTTTCTCCGGTGTCCTGCTTGTAATCACGGGTATTGCCACCGGGCAGGCCGACCAGGTTCCAGATATTGACGGGTTGGTAGGGCTTGACTCCGGGGCCACCCGTGCTGGTGGAAAGAAGTCCGCTGACCGCGAGGGCGTAGTCGCGCACCATCTCAGCATCCATGCGGAATCGTGGACCCCGGCTCAGGAAGCGGTTGTCTTCATCCTTCTCACGCTTCTCGGGAGTGGTGACGGCCGTCTGCCGGTAAGCGCGGCTGGTGACCAGAAGCCGGATGAACTTCTTCACGTTCCAGCCGGATTCCCGGAACTCCACCGCCAGCCAGTCGAGCAACTCGGGATGAGTAGGAGGCATTCCCATGATGCCGAAGTCTTCGGAGCTGGGCACTATTCCCTTCCCGAAGATCTCCTGCCAGAACCGGTTGATAGTTACACGGGCGGTGAGCGGGTTCTCGGGGGCGACCACCCACCGGGCCAGTCCGAGACGGGTGCGTGGCAGATTGTCGGGCATGGGGGGTAGAGCGGAAGGGGTGTTGGCTTCCAGCTGGTCACCCTTCTTGTCGTATTGTCCGCGCATGAGGAAGTGGGTCATGGCCTTGCCCGATTTCTCCTTCTGGACATGCGTGATGGCCGCGCGGCCATTGAGCCCCTCGCGCCGGGACTTCAGCCGGGAGATCGTCTCGGTGAGGGTTGAGAACTGCTTGTCGCGGGTGTAGAGAAAATTCTCGAAGAGGACCTTGGTCTGTTCGGCACTGCGGTCCTGGGCGGCGGTTGCCAGGATGGCACGGAGAGGTCCGGAGTCGGCGAGAGCCTTGATCTCCCCCGAGGACAGGGTGCGTCCGTAGATGCGCATGTCCTGCAGGAATCCATCCTCGAAAAACTCTCCGCTACTTCGTTGGCCGATTTGCAGCGGGGTCTCGGACGTGATGTCCGCATCAGGCTTGAGGGAGCCCGTCTCCACGCTCTTGGTCTGCTCGATCCCATTGTGGTAGAGGCGGAGTCCCTCCACCTTGCCGCTTCCGTCGTAGGTGACAAAGACATGGCTCCACTGGCCGAATTTGAGAACTGCTTTTTGAGTGAGGACCTTGAGGGCGTTGTCGGGATAGCTGTCTATGATGTGTGCACCGAACTGTCCGCCCTGTTGCCAGAGATCCCAGCCGCGGTGTTTCCTGGCCGTGTCCATGCGTGCGAAGACCGCACCATTGATGCCACGTGTTGAACGGATCCAGGCACCGTAGCTGAAGGCCTGGTTGACCTTGAAGTTGGCGAGGTCGCCGAGGTCAAAGGTGCGCCCGCGCTTGATCCGGGGGGCGGGGCCGATCTTGCCCTTGGGGTCCCAGGTGAGTAATCCCTTGGATTTGAAGGTCCTGTCCTCTCCCTTGACTTTGCTGTTCACCTTGTCGCCCAGTCCTTCATTGAGCGGGACATGGACGAGAAGTCCCTCCCGGGGCTGGGCTTCGGCCAGTTGATCCGGGTTGGCGGTGACAGCCCACTTTTCAAAGGCGGGTTTTGCTTCCGTGCGGCGGGATTCAAGCCCGGCCTGGGCCTCTGCAATCTCCTTGTCGAGCGCTTCCCTCTTTTCCCGGTCCTCGTTGAAGGGAACCTTGATGACGGGGCCCCGGCCGTCCGAGGCGTTGCCGTCCATTGCGCCCTGGGTGGTATTCCGGAAGAAGGCCGCCATGGAGTAGTAATCCTTCATGGTGAAGTGGTCGAACTTGTGATCATGGCACTGGCCGCAGTTGGTGGTCAGACCGAGGTAGACCCAGCCAAAGGTCTGGACGCGATCGGCCGCATAGATGGCCAGGTTCTCCTCCGCAATCGTCCCCCCTTCGTTGGTGGTGATGTTGCAGCGCTGGAAGCCGGTGGCGATGAGCTGATCGAGGGAGGGTTCGGGAAGAAGGTCCCCGGCGAGCTGCCAAACGGTGAACTTGTCGTAAGCCAGATTCTCGTTGAAGGCTTTCACCACCCAGTCGCGATAGGGATACATCTCCCGGTAGTTGTCAAAGTGCAGCCCATGCGTGTCACCATAGCGTGCTGCATCGAGCCAGTAGCGCGCGCGGTGCTCTCCGTATCGTGGCGAGTCGAGGAGGGCGTCAATCAGCTTGAGGTAGTTTTTCTCGCTCGGGTCCGCGATGTAATCTGCCGTGACAGCGGGATCAGGGGGAAGGCCTGTCAGATCGAGGGCGAGGCGCCGGACGAGCACGTGCGGATCGGCATCCGGGGCCGGGCTGAGGCCCTGATCCTCAAGTTTGGCGAGGAGAAAGCGGTCGATCGTGTTCCGGGACCAGTCGGCTGTTTTCGGGGTGGGGACTTCGGGCCGCACCGGAGTGCGGAGGGACCAGTGTGACTGCCATGAAGCACCCTGGCTGATCCAGGTCTTGATCAGGGCGATCTGTTCCGGGTTCAGCTTCTTGCGGCTCTTGGGAGGCGGCATGATTTCCTCCGAGTCCTCGGTGATGAGGAACTGATAGAGTTCGCTCTCCTCCGGTTTACCCTTGATCACCACCGGGGGTGCATCCTCCCGCTCCGCAAAAAATCCCGCCTCGGTATCGAGGCGCATGTCGGCCTTGCGGGTGCCGGGATCCGGGCCATGGCAGGCAAAGCAGTTGTCGGCCAGAATGGGGCGGATGTCGCGATTGAACTCGATCTTCGGTTGACCGCTCACCAACGGGGTGAATGGGGTCAGGCAGAGGAGGATGAAGATGGGTTTGGCACTCATGAACTCTTGCAGGTAGTTTCGACTGAGAATCCCTGATAGCGAAGCGGAATTTGCACAGGTCACACTAAAGTGTGCTGTTTTAATGGTTTGCCGGGGTTAGGGGTGGCACTTTGCGGGGAAAGGGGAGCTCCTTGAAGTGACGAACAGGGGGCACCTTATCGGTCCCTTGGGTTGTGATCCGGACAGAGAGACGTTATCTGGAGGTTCGGATGATGCCGGGCAGATCAATTCTGATTGGGTTTGCAGCTTTGCTGGTGACCACCCTTCCGCTCCGGGCGGAGGGTGCAATCGACTTCGGAAAGGACATTCAGCCCATCCTGGAGGCGAACTGTAACAAGTGCCACGGCCCGGAAAAACAGAAGGGTAAGCTGCGGCTCGACAGTCCGGCGGCCATGCGCAGGGGAGGAGACTCGGGAGAGCCTCTCTTTCTTCCCGGCAGGCGCGCCGAGAGCTACCTCTACAAGCTCGTGAGCCGGCAGGATCCGGATGAGGCCATGCCTTCCCGGGAGAGGGATGCCCTGTCAAAGGCTGAAGTCGAGAAGATCGGCCG
Source organism: Akkermansiaceae bacterium UBA7890 (assembly GCA_002501065.1). GTDB lineage: Bacteria > Verrucomicrobiota > Verrucomicrobiia > Verrucomicrobiales > Akkermansiaceae > Roseibacillus_B. The sequence goes on along the minus strand of DLRK01000133.1, from coordinate 9,546 downwards.
GTGGATTGAACAGGGAGCGAAGCTGCCGGGAACCGGGGAAGTTCCCGCCCTGACGACCAGTCACTGGTCCTTCCAGCCGGTGGGCCGGTCACACCAGCATGATAACATTGATGCTTATCTGAAGGACGCGCTCTCCGCGAAGCAGTTGGCTTTCTCTCCCCCGGTTGATCGCCGTATTCTTGTGCGGCGGTTGTACCTGGTAATGCTCGGATTGCCTCCCAGCGTGGAAGAAGTGGAGGCGTTTGTCCGGGATGATTCCCCCGAGGCCTGGTCGGTTCTGGTGGAGAAGGTGCTGGCCAGTCAGCACTACGGAGAGCGCATGGCGCGTCACTGGCTCGATATTGTCCGTTTTGCGGAGACCAACGGTTTTGAGACCAACAGGGAACGGGGAACCGCTTACCGGTTTCGCGACTACGTGATCCGGTCCTTCAATGAGGATAAGCCCTACGACCAATTCGTGAAGGAGCACCTCGCCGGGGATCGCATGGGGGCGACCATCGGGACGGGATTCCTCGTGGCCGGGCCCCACGACATCGTAAAGAGCCCGGACAAGAACCTGACTCTGATGCAGCGGCAGGACGAGCTGGCAGACATGGTCAACACCACCGGGACCGCCTTTCTCGGAATGACACTGGGCTGTGCAAGGTGCCACAATCACAAGTTTGATCCTGTGGATCAGAAGGATTATTTTTCCATCCAGGCCGTCTTTTCAGGAGTGGGATTTGGAGAACGTTCCCTGCCCAGGGCGGTGGAGGAGAGGTCGAAGGAAAAGTTTGCGACCCTGGAGAAAGAGAGGAGCATGCTGGAGAAGGAGTTGAATCTGTTGCGGGTGCGGGGGGAGGAACTCTCCCAGGCCAGGGGCGGCAGCAGGAAGCGTCCGCCGGTTACCGCCAAGGACAACTCTGAAAGTTTTGAAGCCATCCCGGCGAAATTCGTGCGCTTCACCATCCTCCGGACCAACGGCGGTCAGCCCTGCATCGATGAGCTTTCAGTCTTCTCAAGGGAGGGAAGCAACGTTGCGCTGGGGGGAAAGCCAACCTCTTCCGGTGATCTTCCAGGCCACGAGATTCACAAACTGGAGCATATCAACGACGGTCAATTCGGGAACAGCCGGAGCTGGATTTCTGACGAGCAGGGGAAGGGCTGGGTCGGGATTGAGTTCACCGGGACACACGAGGTGAACCGGATCGAGTGGGCCCGTGACCGGGATAACAGATTCAGGGACCGGGTTCCCACCGATTACAGGATCGAGCTGTCTCTCGATGGAAAAGGATGGAAAAAAGTAGCCGATTCCAGTGATCGTGAACCATACGGAGGAGGAGCAGCGGACCCCTATGCCTTCCTCACCCACCTGCCAGAAGAGCTGGCGGAACGGGGACGGTTCCTGAAGGCGGAACTGGAGCGACTCGGACGGGAGACCAGAGAACTTTCCAGTGAGGCAAAGGCCTGGGTTGGAAACTTCTCGCAACCGGGGCCGACCTATCGGCTGTATCGTGGGGATCCGATGGCCCCGCGGGAGGAGGTGGGCCCGGATGCCCTGCCGGTAATTTCGAGTCTGGGACTGGCTCGCAATGCTCCCGAAGGTGCGCGGCGGGAGGCGCTGGCGGGCTGGATTGCCAGTCCGGAAAACCCGCTAACCGCGCGGGTGGCAGTCAACCGGCTCTGGCAGTTTGTCTTCGGAACGGGACTGGTTGATACGCCGAGCGACTTCGGGGCGAACGGAACGAGACCGACGCATCCCGGGTTGCTGGATTGGTTGGCGGCCGAATTTGTGGCCAGGGACTGGTCGGTGAAGGAAATGATGCGACTGCTTCTGAACTCGCAGGCCTTTCAGCAGGCAAGCACGCCAGACGGGAAAGCGGAACGAATTGATGCAGACAGCCGATATCTCTGGCGGTTTCCGCCCCGTCGCCTGGAAGCAGAGGCGATCCGTGACAGCATCCTGCTGGCGGCCGGGACACTTGACCGGCGCATGGGAGGACCGGGGTTTTACCTTTTCGAGGTCGATCGCGAAAATGTGGTGCATTACCATGCCAAGGAGGAATGTGGGCCAGCCGAGTGGCGCCGCATGATCTACATGTTCAAGATCCGGCAGGAGCAGGACAACGTCTTCGGGGCCTTCGATTGTCCGGATGGTAACCAGGCCATCCCGAAGCGAAGCCGTTCCACTACCCCCCTGCAGGCGCTGAACCTTTTCAACAGCAATTTCACCATGCAGCAGGCGGGCAGGATGACGGAGCGGATCGGAAAGGGAGAGAACGCAGTAAGGAAGGCCTACCGAATTCTTTATGGTCGTCCTGCCCGTGAGGAAGAAGTGAAGGATGCGTTGGAATTTGTCAGGGAGCACGGGATGGTTTCTTTCTGCCGGGCAATGTTGAATACCAATGAGTTCCTGTTTGTCTTTTGAAGCTGTCATGGGCGTCGGCACCCTTCCTAGGTCATGATCAATACCCGTAATCTGTTAGACCGTCGCAACTTCTTTTCGCATACCGCGAACGGACTTGGAGGTGTTGCCCTTGCCTCCCTGTTGAGCCGCGACGGATTGCTGGCCGCTGAACGCGAGAGCGCTCCCGGGAAGATACCCATTCGACCGACCATCAATGCCGCCAATCCACACGCGGCCCGCAAGCCACATTTCGAACCCAGGGCCAAACAGGTGCTCATGATCTTCTGTTCGGGCGCGATCAGTCAGATCGATACCTTCGACTACAAGCCGGAGCTCGTCAGGCGGCACGGGCAGCCGTTGCCGGGTGGGGAGAAGCTGGTCACCTTTCAGGGGCAACAGGGCAACCTCACCAGAAGTCCGTGGGAGTTCAAGCCGCGTGGCCAGAGCGGGAAGATGGTGTCGGAGCTGGTGCCGCAGCTCGGTTCCCTGGCGGACGAGATGTGCTTCATCCATTCCATGGTGGGGAAGACCAATACGCATGGACCGGGAGAGAACTTCATGTGCACCGGCTTCACCCTGGATGGGTTCCCGAGTGCGGGGGCGTGGACGACCTATGCCCTGGGAAGTGAGACCGAGGATCTGCCCGCCTATGTTGCCATTCCGGATGTGCGCGGTACGCCGCAGTCGAGCGTCAATTGCTGGGGTTCAGGCTTCCTCCCGGCCGCCTTCCAGGGCACGGCCTTCAATGCCGCCAAGCCCCTGAGCAACCTGGCTACGCCGAAAGGGATCACAAAATCCACCGATGAGGCTACGCGCGCCTTCCTTGAGCGGCAGAACGGGCGTCATCTCAGGAACTACGAGGGAGACTCGGAGCTGGCAGCCAGGATCGCGAGTTACGAACTTGCCGCGCGTATGCAGTTGAGCATTCCCGAGGTGACCGACCTGAGCAGGGAGCCGGCCCATGTTCTCAAGGCCTACGCGGTGGATGATGCCGGGAGCAGGATCGAGAACCTCCGGGCGTCCTATGGACGCAACTGCATCCTGGCCCGACGCCTGATCGAGAAAGGGGTGCGGTTTGTGCAGCTTTTCAACGGAGCTTACCAGACCGGAGGAGAAGGGGTGAGCAACTGGGACGGGCACAAGTCCATCGAGAAGCAGTATGGTGTTCACGGTCCGGTTCTTGATCAACCCACCGCCGCGCTCCTGAAGGACCTCAAGGCACGCGGACTGTTAGAGAACACCCTGGTGGTTTTCTGTTCCGAATTCGGCCGCATGCCGACCTTCCAGAAGGGGGCCAGCGGACGCGATCACAACCCCAGCGGATTCACCACCTGGTTGGCGGGAGCGGGGGTGAAAGCCCCCTTCAGCTACGGTTCGACAGATGACTTCAGTTACAAGGCGGTGAAGGACATGGTGACAGTCCACGACTTCTATGCCACGATTCTCCATATTCTCGGTCTCGATCACGAGCGGCTCAGTTATTATCATAACGGGATTGAGAGACGCCTTACAAACGTGCATGGCCGTGTGTTGAAGGAGGCTCTCTCCTGAAGTCGGAGGGTGCCGCGACAGCAGGATGGAGGAGGTGCCGGCCTGATTCAGAATCCCGTCCGGCTATTTGTCTTTGGCAAGGCGCCGAGGGGCGAGGCCTCTCATGCACCCCGCCTGGACAACCACCTGAGGTGGCCTTCGATCCTACTTTTCCACCGCGGTAATGCTGCCGGTGAAGATGAGGTCAAGGATGGTTCCCTCCTCGTCGACTTCAAAGCGGTCCTTCATGACGGCGGAGGGAATGTCCAGGATCCACCTGTTCTCCCGGTGGGTAAGGGAGCCCGCCAGGACCACCGGTTCGCTCCGGGCAACGGTGAGGTCTTTTTCGGTCTGGCCCACCTTCTTCCTCAGGACGAGACCGCTGCCCTGCACCTGGCAGGTGCCGCCGACCCGGAAGCGGCATTTGGAATGAGAGAAACGTCCGTCCTGCTGGAGGGGCATCGCACGGGGCATGGTGTGGTCCCTGATGGTGAGGATGCCGGCGGGGATCAGGATCCTGATCGCTCCGATGAGAGGGGTCCAATCGAATTCGAGACGGCCATCACCCGCGGTGGCCAGGTCGATTTTTTCGATGGTGAAGGTGCGTGTGCCGAGGCCGGAGGTGTTGAGTGTTCCGGTGACGGTTCCCTTGAGCGGGCAGCTGCAGGTCGAGCGCCGGGACGCAAGGGCCATGGGATCGAGGGTAAGGCTGATGAGTGCGGTGGAGGCGCTGGAATCGACGCGGAAGTGAAGGCGTTCGGTTCTGGGGCCGGGGGCATGAGGGGTGGGATGGTTCGACCGGACGGGAAGTGGCGGAGAGGCCAGATCCCGGGGGGGGACGGCTGGTTGCGCTACGAAGAGATGGCAACCCGGCAGGGCAAGGAATAACGGGATGGCGGCAATTGCCCGGGACAGGGAAATGCTCTGCAAGAGATGTCGGGTCTCAGGCATCGACCACCGCGAACTTCAGTTCGGCACTGGAAACTACCTCGCCGTTGACAAGACACTGACAGGCGGCCACCCCAACGCTGCGTTTCATCTTCACGATTTCCGCCTCGATGAAGAGAGTGTCGCCGGGTAACACGGGCCGGCGGAACTTGACGTGGTCGGCGGACATGAAGTAGCCGATCTTGCCCTCGTTGTCCGGAAGACGCAGGACGAGGACGGAAGCCGCCTGGGCCATGGCTTCGAGTTGCAGCACCCCGGGCATGATCGGGTGGTCGGGAAAATGCCCCTCGAAAAAGGGTTCGTTGTAGGTGACGTTCTTGACTGCGGTGCACTTGAGCTCGCTGGAGAAGTCGATCACGCGGTCGATGAGAAGGAAGGGAGCCCGGTGGGGGAGGATCCGGAAGATGTCATTGATGTCCAGGACCGCTTCATTCTCCGGCAGCTTGAAGGGAGGAACCATGGAGCGCATGCGCTGGTACTCCTTCCTGAGCATGTCGGCCATCCGGGTGTTGGGACCGTGGCCGGGCGCAACCGCGATGACATGACCGGTGATTCGCTTGCCGGCGAGGGCGAGGTCGCCGATGAGGTCGAGAGCCTTGTGGCGGGCGAATTCATTGTCGAAGCGCATGGGTTCCTTGGAGAGAATTTCCTCGTCGCGGATGACCACTGCGTTCTCAAGGGATCCCCCCTTGATGAGGCCCTGGTCGAGGAGGGGCTTGATGTCCTCGTAGAAGGTGAAGGTACGGGCAGGAGCAATCTCGCTCTCGTAGAGTTCGGGAGTGACCTCGCTGGAGAAATACTGGGTGAACTTGCCAAGGTGGCTCAGATTGGTGACCGAGACGCGAAACCCGCGGTAGGGGACAATCGTGATGTGCGATCCATTTTTGTCGTCGAAGTGGATCGGCTCGCGGATCTCCCAGGTCTTGCGCCGGGACTCCTGCTCCTCCAACCCGGCCTTCCTGACAAGGTCCACGAAGGGCCGGGCTGAACCGTCGCCGATGGGCGGTTCGTTGGCATCCATCTCGATGAGGGCATTGTCCACGCCCATCCCGGTGAGGGCGGAGAGAACGTGCTCCACGGTATGGACCCGCACGGAACCCGAGGCCAGGGTGGTGGCTCTCTCCACCTGCTCCACCCGGCCCACGTCGGCATCGATGAATGGCTTGTCCGGCAGGTCGACACGGCGGAACTTGAATCCATGGCCTCCCGGGGCGGGCTTGATGGTGAGGGTGACCTTCTGGCCGGTGTGCAGAGAGGTGCCTTCCAGTGTGGCCGGTCCCGCAAGGGTGAATTCCCTGTCCGTGTTGATGGAGGCCACAATTGAAGTCTCGGGCATGGCGGGAGAGTAGGAGCCGCGGCGCGGCTGGCAAGGTGTTATTGGGCATTGGGTTCCGGGGAGATTGGGGTATGGAGACGCGGACAGGAACGTGTCGGAGATGAGTTTGAAGAAGGAAACGATCGCGGTGTGTACCGACATCCACATCGTGGAGTTGGCGGAACACTGGCTGGTGGTTGAGAAACCCGCGCCTCTCATCGTGCATCCCACCAACGAGAAGCCGGAACCCACTTTGCTGGGAGAAGTCAATGCCTGGCTGGCCGAACAGGGAGAAGAGGGAGGAACGCTGAGCATTCTGAACCGGCTCGATCGCGAGACGAGCGGCCTGGTCCTGATGTCGCGTACGCGGGCGGCAGCCCGGCAATTCGGGAAGGCGATGGAGCGTCGCGAAATCGGCAAGGAGTATCTCGCGGTGGTGGAGGGATGGCCCGAGTGGGAGAACATGAAGGTGGAGCAGCCGATTCTGCGGCAGGGCGAAGTGTGTGAGTCACGGATCTGGATCAAGCAGATGGTTCATCCGGAGGGTCGGCCCTCGATCACGCACTTTGAAGTAGTGCGCCGCTTCGAGAACAGGGCCGGTCGCCTTGCAGTAGTGCAGGCGGTGCCGGAGACCGGACGGACCCACCAGATCCGCGTCCATCTCGCGCATCTCGGACACCCCCTGTCAGGGGACAAGATTTACGGGCCATCCGAGGAGTGCTACCTTGAGTTCATCGAGACGGGATGGAGTCCGGCCCTGGAGGAAATCCTGCACCTGCCCCGGCAGGCCCTGCATGCGAGCAAACTGGAGGTGCCCTGGGAAGAGGGGAGGATGCGGTGGGAGTCGCCCCTTCCTGCGGAACTGCGGGATTTTTGTGACATCGATGATTGCTAGCTCGGGAAGAACGGGGAGAGTCGGGCATGGCCTGCCTGGATGAGATTGTCGCTTTTCTCGATGAGGAATTACGGCTCGGCGAGGTGCCCGACTACCCGGGAGCGGTGAATGGATTGCAGATGCAGGGAGGGCGGGAGGTGCAGCGGGTGGCGGCGGCCGTTGATGCCTCTCTCCCGGTGGTGAAGAAGGCGGTTGAAGCGGGGATGGATCTCCTGGTGGTGCACCACGGCATGTTCTGGAACGGAGTCCGACCGGTCACCGGTGTCACCTATGAAAAGTTCAAAACCGCAATGGAGGCTGGCCTGGCAATCTACAGCGCGCACATTCCGCTCGATGTTCATCCCGTCCTGGGCAATAACGCGCGCCTCTCTGCCGCCCTTGAGTTGCAGGATACTGAACCGTTCTTCGAATGGAGGGGGACGCTGCTGGGCATCCGTGGAATCTTCCCGGGATCGCTCGACCAGTTGACGGCACGCGTTACCGAGGTGCTGGGCAGTCCGCCCCATGTCTGTGCCGCTGGTTCGCGTGCAGCCGGAACCGTGGGAGTGATCTCCGGAGGTGGTGGTGCGGAGGTGGCAGCCATCCGGGAGGCCGGGATTGACACCTTCCTTACGGGGGAGGGGCCGCACTGGAGTTATACCGAGGCTGAGGAGCTGGGACTCAATGTCCTCTACGGAGGGCACTACCTGACGGAAACCTCCGGCGTGCGTGCGCTGGTGGATTTACTGGTGGAAAAATACAGCCTCGACGGACGGTTCATCGAGCATCCGACGGGAATGTAGAAGAAATCGCAGCCGGGAGCACTCAGCGAAGGGCGCCGATGAAGGGAAGCGCGACATTGTTAGATCACGGGTTCTTCGAACGAAGTCCAACCGTGTGCGCGCGCGAGTTAATCGGCTGTCGCCTGGAGTGGCAGGGTTGTGCCGGAGTAATTGTGGAAACAGAGGCATACGAGGCCGCGGGTGATGCGGCATGCCATGCCCATGTCCGTCCCAGCGCCCGGCGATTCATCGATGAGCACGAGGCGGGGACCGCCTATGTTTATCTGAATTACGGAGTGCACTGGCTCTTCAACCTGCTCGTGAAGGGAGGTGAGCGCGATGGCTTCGTGCTCTTTCGTGCCCTGGAACCGGTGAGTGGTTTGCCGCGGATGAAACGCCGTCGCCATCGCGAGGCGGAAGTCGATCTCTGCTCGGGTCCAGGCAAGCTCACGAAGGCTCTGGGCATTGACGGGGCCCTGCATGGGGTCCCCGTTCTGCAGTCCCGCCGCTTTTCACTGTGCCGTGAGACGGCGCTCCACCAGACGGAGCCCATCGCCTGCCGACGGGTGGGCATTTCGAGGGCGGTGAACCGCAAATGGCGATTTGTGCGGGCTGAGTCGTCCTGCCTCAGTGTGCGCCCGGGAGCGGAGTAGAATCGTTGATTTGATAGTCAGGATTACCGGCCAGGCGGTTGCTACAACCACCTGCGAGTAATTTTGCTGTCACCGTAAAAAGGCCGAAACCGTCCCGGAAAACGGGTCATTCTGGTGCGGGTGAAGGGAATCGAACCCTCGCCTCAAGCTTGGGAAGCTCGCATTCTACCACTGAACTACACCCGCGTCAGGACCACAGATGCACGGTGTAGCGGCATCTGGGAACAACTAAAAGCGGAAAAATGCTGGAATCCTATGTTTTTCGCTATTCTTGACCATTTTCGATCACCTTTTAATTGTATGAGAAAAACCTTGGCGCTCCAAACCCTGAGAGATAACTTTTTTCCCATGACAGCGGGTATAGCTTAATGGTAAAGCCCCAGCCTTCCAAGCTGGCCATAAGGGTTCGATTCCCTTTACCCGCTCCATTCGACAGGAGCACCAAAAGAAAAAGTATTACGAAAAGAAGCATAACGATGAAATCAACTTTCTACTGCGCGATCGTTGCGTGTGCGGTGGCCCTCTCGCCGGCCATCATGGCCGAAGAGGCTGACTGCACCAAGTTGTCGGACACGGTCAAGAAACTGGTCGGCGCCAAGCCTGACCACGTTCTTGAGATTGTTGAACGGCAAACTGCCGCCAACCCCGCCTGTTCCTGTGAGGTCGTCAAGGCCGCCATCGTGGCCACCGAGGCTGACCGTAAGCTCGTGGGTCAGATCGTCGCCACGGCGATCGAAGCAGCCCCTGACAAAATGCGCATCATCACTACCTGTGCCATTGCGGTGGCCCCTGATGCCCTGCAGGAGATCAATGCGATCCTCGCCAAGCTCGATCCAAAAGCCCTGGCCAAGAAGGGGAATGATCCCGTCGGTGGTGCCAAGAATGCCGGTGATGCTATCGTTAGCAACGTGAAGAATCCGCTGGATGGACCCTACCTTATCCCTGGCCTGCCGCCCATCCATCCGCCCCTCGTGCCAGCCATCAGTACTCCCAGCGATCTGAGTAGCGCTATCGATCTCGATTAATCTCCCAGAAAGACGAATAAATTTCAACTTGCC
>DLRK01000068.1 GCA_002501065.1 Akkermansiaceae bacterium UBA7890 | reverse complement strand
GCGATCGATACCGGTAATCACCAGCGAGTGATTGATCCCCCCAACCGCACTCTCGCCCCTCAATCCCCGGGTGTAGAGGGAGGTCATTTCCTCGGTGGTGAGGAGGCGACGCCAGATCGCGACGTCGTCGATCGCGCCGGGGAACCGGCTTTCCCAGACCGTTCCCAGGGTGCCGTCGGTGGCCACACAGGTCGGAAGACCGGAGTCGATGTTTCCAAGGTGGGAAATGGTGGCGGAACCGACCTTCCGGCCGTCGAGGAAGAACTCGGCGTCGCCGTCGCGGTCATGAGTCACCACAATGTGGTGCCAAACGCCATCGTTGACAGGAACATTGGTGGCATCGAAATCCACTCGGTTTGAACCATCCCCAATATTCCATTCGAGATTTCCCATCCCGTTGAAACCGGCATTGGAGGCATTGCCGGCGATGACCCACCCGGCATTGAGTCCTGAGTTCCAGTCTTTGTTGGAGATGATGGCGGGGTCGTAATTCGTTCCACCGTTTCCACGGTTGTCATCGAATAAAGAGGTCGATTTCATCCAGAGCGATACGGAAAAGTCGACGGATGTTCCAAACTGGAGCTCGGCCGGGTTGTGAGCATTCACATACTGGTGCGGCAGGGCGGTGTCGTCGAACTCGTAGGCCTCACCGATCTGTCCGGTCGTCAGATCCGGCGCTCCGGACAAAGCCGTGGAGAGGCCGTTGGCTGAATGATCTTCGGAGTCGCCATCGAAGGGCAGGTAGAGAACAAGGTCGTCGCGAAGGGTCCCGTTGTAAATCTGCACCGACTGCGACCGGGAAGGACAGTTATTGGGGTCGGGAGTGACCATCCGGATGGTGTAGTTGAATTCAACATGGCCAGGGACGCTGATTCCGGGTGGGGCGTCGAGGTAGCTCGCGGTGTCAATCGGGACGGTGGCGATCACGGTGCCATCGCGCAGAATTTCGATCTGGGCAGCAGTCGGAGCCCCCTCTGGATCCCAGCTAAGGGTCACCGTCCCGGCCGGACTGTTGGGAAGAAGTGCAAAGCTCGAGAGGCACTGCGAGGGGCCGACCGAATCGACCAGATCACTGATTTCCTGCTCGCTGAGGCCCCTCCGCCAGAGAGCGGCCTGGGTGATCTCTCCATTGAAGCGAATGTCCTCATTGTCGTCGGCGAAGGTTCCCACCATGAAGCCATTGAATGGAATCGGATCGTAGGTAATGAGCCCTGATGCAGGTGCGCTTGCGACTTCAGCCCCGTCGACATAGAGCCGTACCACCGATCCGTCATAGACCCCGGCGAGGTGATACCAGACGCCCGACTGGAAGAGCCCGGCGGGACTGGCCACATAGAGCATGGCATTGTTCTGGGTCGTTACGGCCCATCCAAATCGTCCGTTGGACCTGGTATGCAGATAGTAGCCGGACTCGGTAGCTCCGGTGTCGTATGCGATCCCTGTAATGCCGCCGTAGTCTGTAAAGAGGGCTGGTTTGACCCAAGCGCTGACCGTGAGCGCAGAGTTGGGCATGAAACGAATGTCGTTTCCGAACGACACCCATCCGTCTGCACTGGAAAGGCTCAGCCCCTTGCCGAGAATTTCCGTATTAATCCAGTTCGTGGCATCCAGTCCGTTGAAGAAGGCACCGTCCAGCCCACCGCCCAGGGCATCTGCGGTGGTGGTCCCCTCCCCCTCGTCGAAATTCCAGAGTCCCACGGCGGCAACTCCGGAGTCGGCGGTGAAACTCCAGACTTCCCCCTCGATCGTTCCCCCTGCGGTCACGGTATCGATCCGCCAATAGTAGGTCACGTTCAGGTCGAGCGGACCAGGATCGAAAACAGTGCCGGTTTGAGCGCCACGAAACTCGGCTGCGCCCGGATTGGAAGTGGTTCCGAAGAACACCTCGTTGCCGAGCATGTTGGCGCCGGGCGTCCAACTCAAGACTGTCCCCAGGGGAACGTTGACGACGCCATCGGCCGGCCCCGGGGCCGTGGCCTGGAGGATCGGCTGATTGACCGGGCGTCCGTCCAGGTCCCAGGAAGCGTCGACTGCTCCGAGCATATGGTGGAGAATGGTGGGCGCGAAATCAACATTGGATGGCTGGAACTCGATCGAGATCGGCGTGCCGTCCAGTCGGCTGAGCAGAAAGAAGACATCCATTTCATCGGCCGACGACCCGCCGTGACCACCGCCATCGGTCCGTCCGTGATCGGTCGCCAGCAGCACCAGCCACTCTTCATTGGAGATGGTGGGGCGGTTCTGGATCGCCACGATCAATTCGGCCATGTAGCCGTCGACGGTTTCAACTCCCGCGATGGTCTGGGGTGCCAGGGTGCCGTAACTGTGACCGAGCACATCGGTGTTGCCATAGTAGACGAAGATCGCATCCGGATCATCGTTGGCCAGGATCTGCACGGCCTGCTGCGTCACCTGTGCATCCCCCGGACCGTAGCCGATAGTATCTCCATCCAGGGTGATTCGATTGTCGATCTGGTTTGAGATCATGGTATTGAAGGGAAGCCAGTCGGTGACGGCCACCGTCTCAAGCGCGGGTTGTTGCTGCTCGAGTCGGGTCAGAACATCGGGATAGGTGTCGAAATGGAGAGGCGGCGAGAAGGAGTTGCCTGTCACTCCATGCTTGGCATTACCGACCCCGGTAAGGATGTCGGACCATCCGGGACCGCTTGAGGTTGGAAACGAAACCGTCAGGGCATCATCCCGATATGCGCCCGTCGCCACCAGAGCATCATAGTTGGGACTAGTCGCCAGTGTGATCTGGTCGGGCCGCACGCCATCGATTCCCACAAGGAGAACTTTCGGGATTGCCCACGCCATGGGCGAGGTCAGGGCTGCGCCGAACGCGGCCATGATGAGAAATCTATGTGCTATCAAAATGAGTGGGTGGTAATTTCTTGCCTCCGCAGGCGCGCCGGGAATCCAGATAGTGCCCGATCAGGGACCAACGGACTCCAGTCGAACTCGGACAAATTGGCGGTCGGGAGTTTCTCCTCCGGAGGGAGGATCAAGGCGGTAGAGGGCGTCTTCCATTCCATTCGCGATCTCGAGCGGCGATCCAATGGGAACGGCGTGCGCGCCCGCAGGCACCCAGGTCTTCAAGTCGTCGGAAAGCTCAATGAGATAGCGGATGGCATGTGAGGTGTAGGAGCTGCCATCAGCAACCCCTCCCGGAAGACGGCGATAAGCAATACGGAATTCTCCCATCTCAGATCGCACCTCAAGGAGAGCGGGATCATCCGCAGCGTTGGGGTTGGTTCCGAATCCCTGCTCCCCGAAGTTGTTGAGCCGGTCCCCATCCGGGTTGCCGGAAGCGTCCTGGTTCAGGGTGCTGCCAAACTTCGCGACCTCCCAGGCGTCGCTGAGGCCGTCCGAATCGAAATCGACCGGGGCGACGGAAAACTCGGCCAGAACACCGGCGTGATCAGATGGCCAGCGCCCTTGCTCGATGGTGGTGAAGACCTGGCAGTCCACCACCGAAAGCGGCGCGCCCTTGAACTGCACCATGTCAATGCGGTCCTGCACGTCGCTCGGGTCGATGGGGGTCCAGGTGGTGCCCGGCATCGCGACCGGATCGGGATACCTCACCCGGTAGGCGTCCAGCATGCCGGCACCTGCAGTAGCGCGGGTAACAGGCCAGTCGACCGCCAGCCCGAAGTGCAGTCCGGTCGCGGCGGTGGCGGGAGTCCAGTCGAGGTGGGAAGGGCAATTGAAGTCGCCGAGGAGCAGAATGGGCACGGTATCGGCCGCGGCGAGCTGGGAGGAAGCGGCGGAAAGAAAGCTGTTCACCTGGGCCACCCGGCCTGAATTGCGCTCGGAAGCCAAGGCCGCGGCGACCTTCGCGGCGTCCCCGCCCGAAGCATCACGGGCATCATAGGGACCGTAGGGATAGGCGGTGAAGTGGCAGGCCCAGAAGTTCACTTCGCGCCGCGGGGAGTCCGAGATTCGCAGGCGAGCCCCTACCGAGCGACTGGCTGTAAAGCTGCGCAGCACCGGGTAGCGGCTGAGCACGGCATTGTCGCTGCCCGACTGGTAGACGGCCCAACCGAGGTCGTTGGCCCACTGGGCGGCGCGTCCATTGTTCTCGGATACCGCTACGATATCGGCGTCGGAGATCAGGATGGAGTCGAGTCCCTTGTAGTAGCCGTCACTGACATTTCCGGTGCCACCCCAGATGTTGAAAGAGAGCACTTTGAGTCTCGGCAGGTGAATCGTTCCCGGGGTAAAAACCTCGATCTCGAGAGTGGCGCTGGCGGTTGCCGCAGTGACGTCCGAGACTTCGATCGAAAACTGATTGGCCCCGGCATCACCCGGTCCGGGCCTACCGCCGAGGGATCCGTCGGAAGCGATCGTGAGCCAGTCGGGCCCCGCTTTCTTGGAGAAAGTCACCCCCCCCACAACTCCGGATCGGACGTAGGCTCCCAGTTTCCCAGAGTATGACCTCCCCGTGACGGCATGAATTCTCCGAATGGGGTCGATGACAAAACGTGGTGCCGGGCTGCCATCTCCCACCGTGAAGCGAATCGGGCCCTGCTCGATAATGTGACCATTGTCCAGGAAGAGACAGGCGTAGTAGGAACCGTCAGCGAGGCTGAAGCTCATCTCTCCGTCAGGCACGTTGCCCCCTGCGGTCTGCGATCCATTGAGGTAGCTCCAGGCGGTCGAGGATCCGGTGTCGGGGGTGTCACCGGCACGATAGACGCCCACCCAACTGTCCGGGTTGGCAGTCGCGCCGGCCCAGGACACGGTCAGTGATTCACCGCTCTGCAATTCAATCGCGTTCAAGGAGAACGCCGCGGTGTTCCCCGCGTCCTTGAAGATCTTCGCGACGGCCCTCTGGTCATTGTTGAGCTCAAGGACGTACTCGCGGTTGGAAACCGGAGACACTTCGATGGAGAATTGTCCCAGGACATCGATCGGGCCGCTTCCATCGTCGAGAGTCAGGCTGGTGACAGGTGGATCAACATCGGTCACGGACCAGTTGAGGGTGATGGGCAGGCCCTCATCGATGAACTGGTGATCCGGACCGAAGCTCTGAATGATTGTCACGTCCGCAATCTCGAAATCGACCTCGGTGGTGATGGGAGTGTAGCCGTTGTTGGCGAGAAAGTGAGCGCTCCACTCGCCTGCGGGAAGTCCGGGAGAAGCAAAAGTCAGAGAGCCGTCCACAAGGCCGCTGGTGGCGGTC
>DLRK01000164.1 GCA_002501065.1 Akkermansiaceae bacterium UBA7890 | reverse complement strand
GGGATTTCGATGGTGGGATGTTGCCGCGAAGGGGAAGATGGTGCACGGATTCGTGGCGCTTGAGGGAATGGACGAATAGCCGATAAGCAATTGCCACAGCGCTGTACCACTCGTGGAGCTTCACGTGACCATGTGGATTCTCCCCGTTTTCAAAGGGAATCTGGCCCTGATTATTTCTGTAACGGAACGATGGGTTTTCCCCAACCGGCCTACTTGTTCAAGAAGAGCTTGCTTTGCACGACAAAGTGAACCAAGTCGCGCAGGCGGTTGCCGTCCTTCTCCAGTTCGGACGTTATTCGGTTGGTTTCGCCGCGATCGCCGGCTTCAAGCAGGCGACCGGTGGCATAGGTCAACATCTTCTCAGTCAGGCAGCGCGCCACTTGTGATTCGCGTTCCATCAGCATGGCTTTGAACTCGACGAGATCTTTGACTTCGTGACCGTTCGCCAGCACTGCGGCGGTATCGATCGGCGGCGCTTGCTTGGCTTTCTTGTCCTCCTTTGGGTAATGATCACGCCAACGCCCGATCGGGTCGAAACTCTCGAGCGCGTGGCCCATGGGATCGATCTTCTGGTGACAACTCCTGCACGCCTCCTGGTCGCGGTGGATCGCTAGTTGCTCTTTGAGAGTTTTCACCCCGCGCAGATCAGGCGAGAGCGGTTCCACGTCGGGCGGTGGTTTGGGTGGAGGAGTGCCGAGAATGTTTTCGAGTACGTACACGCCGCGTACGATCGGTGAGGTATCCACCCCGTTGGCCGTCACGGTCATGACCGCAGGCATGGTAAGCAACCCGCCGCGCCGCGTATCCTCCAATTTCACTTTCCGCAAGTTTTCGCCAAGTACCTTCTGCTTGTAGATCAGTTCGCCGAGCAGCTTGTTCATGAAAGTGTAGTCGGAATCTATGAAGTTGCGGATCGGGCCGTTGTTGTCCAAGAGGTCGCGGAAGAATGCGTCGACCTGCGGGACAAGGTAGTCCTTCACCCGGAAGTAATGCCCGTAGGGACCTCTTTTATCTGGCTCCATGCGCCCCAGTTCGTGCAGCTTCAGCCAACGTTCGGGAAAATGGCGGACAAACGCGGCGGCTTTCGGGTCTTGCAACATCCTCTCGGTCTGACGCCGCAACTCCGCGGAATCCGACAATTTGCCTGCCCGGGCGAGCTTCATCAGCGCTTCATCGGGCATCGACGACCAGAGAAAGTAGCTCAGGCGCGAAGCGAGCGCGAAGTCGTTGAGCTTCCCTGGGTTCTGCCGCAGGTATACGAAGTCGGGCGAACAGAGCATCGCAACGTAGGCGCCTTTCATCGCTTCCTGTTTCGAATTGCCATCCGCTTCCAGTTCTTCCGCCAGATCGACGAAGGTCTCCACTTCCTCGGGCGCGACCGGTCGCCGGTAGGCCCGCTCGGCGAAGGCGTGGAAGAGCTTTTTCAGGTCCGCCTCTTCGAGCGGCCCCGTTCCGTACAGGGCGGAGTGGCTTTTGGGCGGCCACTCTTGGGCCATGGGTTCGATGCGGTAGCTGTGTACGCGGAGAGTCGGCCCGAGATAGCCTTTTTTGAACAGTACTGCAGCGACCTCCTTCTTGAAGTCTTTCTGTTTGCGATCGATCTTCTCGTATTCTTTCGGGTACCATTGTTCGAGCAGGATGTGCCAGGCGTTGTGCCGGAACCAGGGGCCGTTCTCCCAACCGATCCAGGTACTCCATGGATTGTCGATCCAAGTCTCGAAGGAGAAGGTCCGCTTCTTGCCATCGCCGGGCAGTGTCCAACGTTTGATGCGGTCGTGGCGTGGTCCGCGCTTGTGCTCATTGCGCTGCAGGTAGAGACCGATCTCGAATGGTTCGTCCAAGCTTTGGCGTCCCTGATGGATGAGCCCTCCCTCGCGCACCGTCCAGTTGCCCCACGCATCCGCCTTCGGGTTGTGGGCGGAGACTTCGAAGGTGATCCTGTAGTTGGCCGGTCTGCGTATCCCATTGTTGTACTTGTCCGGTCCGATCCGGTTGTAGCGGTCCCAGCGCTGGAACACCTCGTCGTAAGGCTCTTTCTTGTCTCGCTGATACTTGCCGAGGCTCCCTCCGGCCAGCGCCGTGGTGCAAATAGGGGCGGTGAAAGTCTCTGCCTCGAAAGGTTTCTGCGGTTCGTCGTGCGTGGCCATGTCGATGACCTCTTCGCCAGCGCCAATCAGCATCTTTAGGAGGAAGTCCGACATCACCAGTTGCTGGCCGATGTTGTCGAAACCCTCCGCTTCCTCATCGTCCTGAAAGCTCCGCGTCGGCTCGATCGTCTTCTGGGCAGTTATGCCGTTGCCGTTGAAGTCGTAGAGTCCGGATACCACGGTGGGGTCAAAATCGGGATGATTGACGTAGAACAAGTCACGCAGCGTGTTACGCAACTCGAATTTGTTCAGCCGCCGAATGACCGCCTGACCCCCGGTGCTCTTTCGCTTAGCGTAGGCTTGCTGCAACACAGATGTCAGACCCTCGATCACCTTGGCGCTTTCCTCGAAGGGCGGCTGCGACTGCTTCTTCGGTGGCATCTCGCCGAGGTTGAGTTGATCAAGAATGCCCTGCCAGGCTTCGAGCGTCGGTAGTTCGGAAAGATCGGTCTCGAGTGTGTCGAAACGGAAATCGCCTTTTTGTTTCTTGGGTCCGTGGCATTCGAAGCAGTGCGCCTCGAGAAATGGTCTGTGCGCTTCGAGAGCCGGATCGGCCCCACACAAGGATGCGAAGCCGCAAAGAATCGAAATCCAGAGAACTTGTATTTTCACAATGCCCTTCTGTCTTTCGTGCCTTGGTGTCTTTGCCCGATAAACCTAGGCCGATTTTATCTCCAGTCCCGTCAGCGTTCCCGTGCTTGTCCCGAACCGGTCCACTTCCAGGCCAAAGTTCTGCAGCATGGATAACAGCAAGTTGCACGCTTTCACCCGCTCGAATTTCCCCTCGGGCAACACGACGTGCTCGCCCAGTTTGAATCCGCCGCCGGCGAGTACCAGCGGCATGTTCTTGCACGAATGGGTTCCAGTCGCCATGCCGCAGCCAAACAAGATCATGGTGTGGTCGAACAGCGTGCCTCCATTGATCGGGTCTTCCTTCCCCTTCAACAGGTCGATGAGATAGGCCATCTGCGCCATCTGGTTGCTCTCGATTAGTTTCAGGGCCGCGGTTTTCTCCGGGAGCTCCCCGTGGTGAGAAAATCCGTGATAACCGCCCTGCAGGCCGAAGTCCCCATTGGTAAACCCGCTGGTGAGCGTCATGACGCGGGTGGAATCCGTTTCGATAGCCAGCGCCACCAACTCCATCATGATCTTCATTTCATCCGCGGTCTTCGGCTGTGGGCGCGGCTCCTCCAGTTCGGTCTTCGGCTTTGGGCGGTCGAGCCACGGTTCCTGCAAATCGATCTTCTTTTCCAAGCTGCGCACGGAATCGAGATACTCGGCAAACTTCTGCTGGTCTTGTTTCCCCAGTTCACGATTCACTGCCTTGGCTTTGTCGCGCACCGAGTCCAGAATGCTGCCGTGCCGCTTCAGGCGCAGTCGCTCCTGGTTCCTCGCCTCGGCGGAGTCCTCGAGAAACAGCTTGCGATACATGGACGTGACGTCGATGGAGGGCACCTGCACTCCCGTGCGGGTGAAGCTGGTCTGGTTGTTTTCCTTTACCTTGAGTGTCATCGACGGATAGCGGGTCGCCGCGCCGACGAACTCGGCTGCTTTCTGGTCCATGCTGATGTTCCCCTCGGGAAAACTCGACGCCATGTCCGGCCGGATCCCGTTTAGAAACGTCGGCACACAAGCATGTCCGCCAGTCAGGCCGTGATCGAGATTGGAGAACACGGTGAAATCCTTGCGATGCTTGGCCAGCGGTTGCAGCGTCGGCGACAACTCGTAATCGGTCCCGCCGGCGGTGGGGAAGAATGCCTTCTGGTAGACCCCGTAGTTGTTCGATAGGCAGACCATGCGCTTGACGGCTTTTTTGCCATCGGCCGCTCGGGCGACTGGAGATAGAGATGCCATCATCGGGAGGGCGATCGCCACTCCGCCTGCGCGCAGGAAATTTCTTCGGGTCAATGAGTTTCTCATGAGAATGTGCTACCCAGGTTGTGTTATGTGACGTGGTTCGTTGTGAGCCTAGACTGAAACACAGCAAAAATGGCATGTCTAACACGAAAAACAGCACCAATGCAGTTTTTTTGGACAAGCCATGCGCCCACTTCGCCGAGGATATTTAGGCTGGAGGCTAACTTAGTCAGGCATTTCTAGGTGGACGACGCTAATCAGCGCATCTTCCTCGAAGAGGTTTCCTTTTTGTTTTGTTTTGTCATACTTTCTGCCTTGGCAAGTACCGCGATACCATGTTGTTCATCAGGCCCCTGGATTATGTTTAACATCATCACTTCTGCCTCCATTCTCCTCGGCTTACTCATCCCTTGGGCTGCATCTGCTCAAGCCGTCGAACAACCTTTGCGAGCCGGGGCCTACGTGCAGGACGTGACCGGTTCCTTTGACTCCCTCTTGGTCAGCGGAGGTTTCACCGAGCGTCGCCGCGGTAAAATGAATCCTGGTGACCTCAAGGCCCGCTGCTTCGTTCTCCAGCGGGGCAAGGTGAGCATCGCGATAGCCATCGTCGACAGTTGCATGATCCCCCGGACCGTCTGTGACGAAGCAAAGAAGTTAGCCTCGAAGGCCACCGGAATACCCATCGACCGGATTCTCATTGCCGCGACCCACACCCACAGCGCCCCGAGCGTGATGAATTACTGTCTCGGGACCATGGCCGACCCCGCCTACACGAAATTCCTCCCTCCGAAGATTGCCGAGGGCATCCGGCAGGCGCACACCAAGCTTGAACCCGCCCGCATCGGATGGAACCAGGTCCGGGCTCCCGGATTCACCCATTGCCGCCGCTGGATTACCAGACCGGACCGCATGCAGTTCGACCCCTTCGGCAACCGGACCGTCCGGGCCATGATGCACCCGGGTTAC
>DLRK01000039.1 GCA_002501065.1 Akkermansiaceae bacterium UBA7890 | reverse complement strand
GGGTGAGATCGATCTTTTCGAGAGCACTCGTGCAGTAAAAACGACGACTGAAGCCTCCATTAAGAAGCAGGAAGGGATTCTTAAGAACACCAAGGAGGAACTGGATACAGCCCAGAATCTCAACGCCGAGCTCATCGCCCAGATGGAGAACATGAAGAGCCGGGAAGTTTCCTACAACAAGTCCAAGGAAGCTGAACAGGTCAAGATTGACGAAGCCGATGCCCGGCTGGGGCAACTGGCTGAGATCAAGGCCAAGATCGACAAGGCGCTTGAGGGGGTTGATATCGCCTGGCCCCAGATTCCATCCGAGATCAAGCGCCTCCAGGAACTGCGCAAGAAGAAGGGTGACGATCTGGATCTTCTCAATGAGCACATCGCCAAGCTCACCAAGGATGTTGCCGACAAGCGTGCGTCCAATGACCGGGAGAGCGATCGTCTGTCCAAGATCCGGACCAAGATCGCCCGTAATGCCAAGGTTGGCGCCATCACCTCGGTCAACTCGACCTGGGGGTTCGTGATCGTCAACCTCGGGACCAACAACTCGAATGTGACGGCCCAGTCCAAGTTGCTGGTCACTCGCAACGGCCGGCTGCTGGGACGACTTACGCCGAACTCGGTGGAAGCCAGCCAGACCGTCTGCGACCTGAATGCGCGCGACGTCAATCCCGGTGTGCGCATCCAGCCCGGCGACCAGGTGACCCTCGCGGATTCCTCCGCCGGGCAGTAACCCGCCAGGAGCGCCCAACTCAGTGCCTTTCAGACCGGTGGAGTGATTCCACCGGTCTTTTTCGTGATCGGGACCGAGCAGGGATGGAGTCGGCAAACGTGCCGTCATCCATCCGCGATTGTCGACCACTGGCGGACGGTGACTGCCAACTGATTCCCACGCTTGCCAGCAGGTGGCGATCTGCTACTTTTTCCGCATGAGAAAGAGCCTCCTCCTCCTGCTCCTGCTTCCCGCGGGCTGCCTTCTCTGCAGTTGCGCCGTCGATGAGGGGCCCAGACCCGCGGGCCCCCCGGGGAGCGATGTGAGCGCCATGCCGTGGAACACGCCCCAACCCGGCGAGGGGCAGGGCATGCTTGGGCATATGCTCAATCGCTAGCGCCGCTTTTCCTCGCCGATAATCCCGGGGGTGGGCCGATACCGGCGGTTTGCGGGAAGCTCAACGCTTCCGCCTTGGCGCGGGGACATTTCTCCCCATGAGCTCCCCCCGGCAGGCCCAGAGGGCCGATCATGCCCGGTGATAGGGTTCCCCACGCTTGATGGTGAATACGCGGTAGAGCTGTTCCAGCAGGACCACGAGGGCGAGTTCATGCTGCATCGTCATTCTTGAAAGCGACCAGGTCTCGTCGCAGCGCTCACGCAGTTCCGGGGAATGACCGTCTGCTCCCCCGATCAGAAAAGTGAGCTTCTTGAGTTCGGTCCGGTTTTCCAGCTGCGTGATCCTTTCGCTGAACGATACGGTGTCCAGCTGGTGTCCCCGCTCGTCCAGGGCGATGCGATAGCTCCCTTCACTTCTGGCCAGCAGGGCTGCGGATTCGTCGCGGACCTTGAGGTATTCAAGAGTGACCGGTGCATAGTGTCGAAGCCGTCTGCAGTATTCCTGCACCCCCTCCGCGGCATAGGACAGCTTTGGTTTTCCGATGGCAAGGACGAGGATCTTCACGGGAACAGTCTCACAGGGTGATCCGGGTGCCGGCTCGTTGCTTTCCGGGAAAAGGTGGAAGCCACGCGGTGTGGAGCATCCATCTGGGCTTACTGGATCTCGTCGAGAAGCCGCGGGAGAAGGTCGCTGATGGCGATCCGTTCCTGCTCCATGGAGTCACGATGACGGAGAGTGACCGTGTCCTTCAGTTCGGGGTTCTCCTCGCCCAGGGTTTCAAAGTCCACCGTGATGCAGAAGGGAGTTCCCACTTCGTCCTGTCGGCGGTAGCGCCTGCCCACCGCACCGGTTTGATCGTAGAAGACATTCATGAAGCGCTCGAGGCTGTGCTGGATCTCCCTGCTGATTCGCACCTGTTCCTCGTTCTTCTTGAGCAACGGGAAGATGGCCGCCTTGATGGGTGCCACCCTCGGATGGAGCCGCATCACGGTACGAACCTCGGACTTGCCCTTGGCATCGGTCACCTCTTCTTCCTCGAAGGCCTCACACAGCAGCGCCAGCACGGTGCGATCGCAGCCGGCCGAGGGTTCCACCACGTGGGGGATGAATTTTTCCTTGGTCGTTTCGTCGAAGTACTCGATGGGCCTGCCCGAGTGCTCCTGGTGCTTGGAAAGGTCGTAATCCGTCCGGTAGGCCACGCCCTCCAGTTCCTGGCAGCCAAAGGGGAAATCGAACTCGATGTCGTAGGTTTTCTTCGAGTAGTGCGCCCGCTCTCCATCGGGAACATCGAGCACATGCAGCTTCTCCCGGGGCAGGCCGATATCGTTGTAGAAGGTCAGGCGATTCTCCAGCCATTCGTCGGTCAGTCGCAGGCCGTCCTCCGGACGACAGAAGTATTCGATCTCCATCTGCTCAAACTCCCGGGAGCGGAATGTGAAATTGCGCGGATTGATTTCATTGCGGAAGGCCTTGCCGATCTGTGCGATACCGAAGGGCACTTTCATGCGGGAGGTATCCAGGACGTTCTTGAACTGGGTGAAGATTGATTGCGCGGTTTCGGGGCGCAGGTAAGCCACGGCGTTGGGGTCTTCCTCGCTCGAAGAGGCACCCATCTGGGTCTTGAACATGAGATTGAACTCCCGTGCTTCCGTGAGCAGCGATCCGTTCTCGGGATTGTAGCGGGTGGTGTCCTCCTCCTCGGTGGTGGATTCCCCCACCAGCTCAAGGGCTTTCGGGGAGAGTGATTTGTTGGGATGAAACTGGGCATAGTACTGTCTGGCAGTCTTGCGGGCCCTGTTTTCGTTCTCGCCTTCCCGGAGGAGAACGGCGAAATCGCGTGCCACGCTCCACTCACTCTCCCTGGCACCGGTGTAGTGGTAGGCCGTTCCGCTCTGTGGTTCGATCTGATCGGCCCGCAGGCGTGCCTTGCTGAGCAGGCAGTCGCACATGGGATCGGAGAATCCTCCCACGTGGCCCGAGGCGGTGAGGACGGACTGGTGGGTCAGGATCGAGCCATCGAGGCCGACGATGTCCTCCCGTTCCTGCACGTTCCGGCGCCACCAGTATTCCTTGAGATTGCGCTTCACCTCCACGCCAAGCGGACCGTAGTCCCAGCATCCATTGAGGCCGCCGTAGAGTTCGGCAGATTGATAGATGAAGCCCCGTCGCTTGCAGAGCGACACGATCTTCTCCATGCGCTCCGGATCAGTGTATTCTTTGTCAGCCATGGTCTCGCTGGATGTGGTGGGCCGCGATGGAAACGTCCAGCAGGCGGTTTGGCAAGGAATTGGGGAGCCTGGCAGGAGATGGGGGACGGGATGAAGGCGGACCACGGGGGTTCAGTTCCCGGCTCCGGGGAGGCGGCAACGGTTGGGCCATGAGTGGTGATCAGTGAATTTCGCCTCCATATTCGGCGGTTCGTATTCTAGCCTGCCTCCATGCGCATGCGTGAGCAGGGGGAG
Source organism: Akkermansiaceae bacterium UBA7890 (assembly GCA_002501065.1). Lineage (GTDB taxonomy): Bacteria > Verrucomicrobiota > Verrucomicrobiia > Verrucomicrobiales > Akkermansiaceae > Roseibacillus_B. The sequence continues at coordinate 24,552 of DLRK01000039.1, read as the reverse complement.
AAGTACCGGCGGGGAGACGACGGGGCGATGTCGGTGAGCAGGCTGGTGCGTCGCATGAAGAACGTCCTGGAGATCGAGATCGGGGATGTGTGGGTGGAAGGAGAGGTGTCCAACCTGCGCAAACAGGGCAACGGGCATTACTATTTTTCGCTGAAGGACGAGCAGGCGCAGTTGAGTTGTGCGGCTTTCAGTGCCGAGCGGAGGTGTGCCGGCCATGAAGCGCTGCAGGATGGGGCGAAGGTGCGGATGCTTGGTGAGGTGACGGTTTACGAGGCTCGCGGACAGGCCCAGTTGATTGTGAAGCGGGTGGTTCCGGCAGGGTTGGGCGAGCTCCAGGCCCGGTTCGAGCAGTTGAAGAAAAAGCTTCACGAGGAGGGCCTCTTTGCCGGGGAACTGAAGAGCCCCCTGCCCGCCTTTCCACGCATGATCGGGTTGGTGACGTCGGCCAGCGGGGCCGCGCTGCAGGATATCGTGAGTGTCCTCTCCCGGCGCGCGCCCTGGGTGCAGGCGGTCCTTTTTCCGGTGGCGGTGCAGGGGCAGGGGGCAGAACGCGGAATCGTGCGGGCCATTGGCATGATGGGCGACCCGGAACACCATGATCTCCCGCGGTGCGATGTGATCATCGTCGGTCGCGGGGGAGGCTCGCTGGAAGATCTCTGGAACTTCAACGAAGAGAGTGTGGCGCGGGCGATCGCGGACTGTTCCATTCCGATTGTTTCGGCGGTGGGACACGAGATTGATTTCACGATTGCGGACTTCGTCGCGGATGTGCGGGCCCCGACTCCGAGTGCCGCCGCTGAGTTGGTTGTTCCGGATGGGGAGGAACTGAGGGCAAGGCTGCAGGGCCTGCACGATGGTCTGCGGAGGCCGGTGCGGGAAAAACTCCGCTCCGCCCAGGATCTCATCCGCTTTGCACGGCGCGGAGTGCTGGCGCACGATGCACAACGAGTCCTGCGGGAGCCGACGCTGCGTCTGGATGAAGCCCATGCTGCCATGAAGCGAACGGCGGAAGAGCAGCTGAACCGCCGGGGATTGAGGCTGGCGGACCGGCAGGCCGCATGGAAGGCGCGGCACCCGCGCCTGGTGGTGGAGCAGCGCCTGGAGGGCCTGCGTCAATTCAGGGCCCGCTATGTCCAGCAGGCCAGGCACTGCCTGCAGGGCGTATCGCAGCGGCTGGAGCGGGCCAGACGTCTCCTGAAGACCCTGGGACCGGAATCGGCCTTCGAGCGGGGGTTTTCCATCACGCTGACCGCGGGCGGAGACCTCGTGACGGATCCGGCACAGGTTGGGGCGGGAGATCGTCTCGCGACCCGGGTGGCTGGTGGCACGATCGAAAGTGAGGTCAGGGGTGAGGGTCGGGAGGCGGATGGCCCCGGACGCGGTTGATCAGGTGATCGTCAGGTAGGCCTCCTGCAGCCTTGACCCCGGGAAGGGGGGTTCGTACGTTCCGCGCCGCCCGCCTCATGAATATCCACGAGTACCAGGCCAAGATTCTCTTTGACCAGTTTTCGGTCCCAAGTCCCCGGGGAATGGTGGCCGGCACGTCGGAGGAGGCCGCGGCCGCAGCGGTGGAGCTGGGAGGAGACCGGGTGGTGGTGAAGTCCCAGGTCCACGCGGGAGGCCGGGGCAAGGGGACCTTCAAGAACGGCTTTCAAGGTGGGGTGCACCTCGTTTCGCCGGAAGAAGTGGCCGGAATCGCGGACAGGATGATCGGTGAGATCCTGGTGACCAGACAGACCGGAGAGGAGGGCAAGCTCGTGCGCAAGGTGATGGTGGGAGAGGCTGTTGATGTCAGGCACGAGTATTACCTGGCAATCCTGATGGACCGGGCCGCCTGCTGCCCGGTCATTGTCGCCTCCACCGAGGGGGGAATGGATATCGAGGAGGTGGCGGAGAAGGACCCGGGAAAGATTCTGCGGGAGCACGTGCATCCCCTGATGGGGCTTCAACCTTATGAAGTGCGCAAGATCACCGTCGGTCTCGGATTTACGGGTGATGAGGCCAGGCAGTTCGGTAAATTCCTCGGTAATCTGTATCGCCTCTTTCTCGAGTGCGACTGCTCGATGGTGGAGATCAATCCCCTGGTCCGGACCACCGAAGGGCGCATCCTGGCCCTGGATGCCAAGTTCAACTTCGACGACAACGCGCTCTACCGCCATCCGGAGATCGTGGAGTTCCGGGATGTGGAGGAGGAGGATCCGCTGGAAGTGGAGGCTTCCAGGCACTCCCTGAACTACATTGGCCTGGACGGCAACATCGCCTGCCTGGTGAACGGTGCGGGATTGGCCATGGCGACCATGGATATCATCAAGCACCATGGTGGCGAGCCTGCCAACTTTCTCGACGTGGGTGGAGGGGCTTCGCAGGAGCAGGTGGCTGCGGCCTTCAAGATCATCCTTTCCGACGAAGCGGTGAAGGCCATTCTGGTCAATATCTTTGGAGGGATCATGAACTGCGATGTCATCGCTCATGGAGTGGTGGCGGCCTGCAAGGAGGTCGGGCTGCCCATCCCTCTGGTGGTCCGGCTCGAGGGCAACAACGCGGCAGCGGGAAAAGCCACTCTGGCCGCCAGCGGACTCAATATTATCGCGGCTGACGATCTGGCGGATGCGGCCGAAAAGGCGGTGGCAGCCATCACTGACTGATTTGCAGTAACGGAACGGGATCGCGCCTCATGAAAGGAATCCACATTATCCAGACCGGCAGGGAACCGTTTTGCAGGGATTTAACCGATCTACTCGAATGGCAATTCTAGTCGAAGAAGACACGAAGGTCCTGGTGCAGGGCATTACGGGCAGTTTTGGCGGACGCCACGCGGAGTTGAGCCTCGACTACGGGACGCAACTCGTGGCGGGCGTGACCCCCGGCAAGGGCGGACAGACCTTCGTGCACGGGGAACACAAGGTCCCCGTGTTTGATACGGTGGAGCAGGCGGTGAGGGAGACCGGAGCCACGGTCTCGGCAGTGTTCGTTCCGCCGGCCTTCGCAGGTGATGCCATTCTTGAGAGTGCTGATGCCGGAGTGGACCTGGTGGTGGCCATCACGGAAGGGATTCCGGTGCGGGACATGATGAAAGTCAGGGCGGCCATGATCGGCAGCGGGGTGCGCCTGGTGGGACCCAACTGTCCGGGAATCGTGACGCCCGGCCGGGGAGAAGACTCGCAGGGTGGTTGTCGCATCGGGATCGCACCGGGCTACATTCACAAACGGGGTCGGGTGGGGATCGTCTCACGCTCGGGTACGCTCACCTACGAAGCCGTCTGGCAGACCACTCAGCGCGGTTACGGGCAGAGCACCTGCGTGGGCATCGGGGGAGACCCCATCAATGGCACCACCCACCTCGACGCCCTGCGACTCTTCAACGAGGACGAGGAGACCGAGGCCATCATCATGATCGGTGAGATCGGAGGCTCGGCCGAGGAGGAAGCGGCTGCCTGGGCAGCCGAACACTGTAATAAGCCTGTAGCAGCCTTTATTGCGGGTGCCACCGCACCGCCCGGACGGCGCATGGGACACGCCGGGGCGATCGTTTCGGGCGGCAAGGGCACGGCCCAGGCCAAGAAGGAGGCTCTGCGCGCCGCGGGAATCACGGTGGCGGAGACCCCGGCCCAGATTGGTTCGGCTCTGATGGAGGCGACCGGCTGGGAATAGGTGGCAGGCTTCTACGAATCTGCCGAAGCCACCGCCATCGCTGCGATTCCCTCTCCGCGCCCCACGAAGCCCATTTGCTCATTGGTGGTGGCCTTGATCCCGATCAAGTGCGCCCCGAGTCCGAGTGCTGCTCCGATCTTCTCCCGCATGGCTTCACGGAAGGGAAGGACTCTTGGAGCTTCCGCAATGAGCGTGCTGTCGATATTGACGATGGTTGCGCCCTCCGCCTCTGCCAGCGTCCGGCACCTGGCGAGGATTTCCAGACTGGAGATCCCCTCGATGGATGCGTCGTCGGGGGGAAAGTAGTGTCCGATATCGGGGAGTCCCAGGGCTCCCAGAATGGCATCCGCGATGGCATGGGAGAGCACATCGGCATCGGAGTGTCCCTGCAGGCCGTGTGAGTGGGGAATCTCGACGCCGCCGAGGATAAGCGGACGGCTCTCGGCGTACTGGTGGACATCGTATCCGATTCCAACGCGGGTCATTGTCGGTGGGCGTTAGGTGGTGGTGGTTGACCGCGGCCGCGGTGTTAACGTGCTCAGTGCACCTTAGACCTCATCGCGGGGCAAGGTGGAAAGGGAGTTGCTGACTTCTTTCGGGAAGGAGAGCCGGTGCTAAGTGCAACGTGGCACGCTTTCGGACCCCGTGCCATCGGATGGTCGCAATGCGTCGCCGGCCCGCTCTCCTGTCAGATCAAAGGATCTCCTCTATGGGGATCTTTCCATTGGTGGCCACCACCGACCAGACATCCGGGGTGGTTGGATGCGGGGTCAGGTCGACCTTTCCTCCTCCGGACTCCACCAGCAGGATGCCGGCGGCCACGTCCCAGAGAGAAATGCGGGACTCGATGTAGGCGTCCAGCCGTCCGGTCGCGATGTAGGCCATTCCAAGAGCAGCTGACCCCATCATGCGCATCTTGCGGGCACGGGTGGAGGCGCGTTCAAATCTCTCAAGGCCGGTGGCCATCGATTCCTCGTCCTTGCCGCATCCCACGAAGAGGATCGATTCTTCGAGCGTAGTGCGTTGCGAGCAGGCAATCGGTTTCCCGTTCAGGAATGGCGCGCCGCCCTTTTCCACGGTCCAGAGCTCATCAAGCATGGGATCGTAGATGAGTCCCATCACGATTTCCTCCCGGTCCCGTTCGCGCAGGGCGATCGAGATGCAGAAGTGCGGAATGCTGTAGAGGTAGTTCACGGTTCCGTCGATGGGATCCACGATCCACTGCAGGGAAGCATTCTGGTTGCCTGCTATGCCTTCTTCGCCGTAGAGGGCATATTCGGGGAAGGCGTCCAGAAGGATCTTGGTGATGAGATCCTGCGATTTCCGGTCAAGGGCCAGCTTGACGTCGTGGTGGTAGGCTTCGTCGATGTCCTTGCTGCGGTGGAAGTTCTCCCGGAGGAGGGCACCCGCCTGATGCGCGGCCTGCTCGGCAGCCTGGAGGTGTGTCATGGGCTGATGAAACCGCAGAAGGACGTTGATTGATACCGCTATTTTCCGGAAAGCACCGGCGAGACATTCTCGGGTGACTAGCCCTTCCGAATCCGCAATTCCTGCACGGCCTGCACGATGAGATGGGCCAGATGCTCCTTGGTTTCCACGGGCAGGGACTCGGTCCGGTCGGGGTAGATGAGGAGGACTTCGTTGTGGTCGGAGTCGAAGCCGATGCCGCTTTGGGAGACGTCGTTTGCCACCACCAGGTCGCAGCCCTTGCGATGCAGTTTTTCCCGTGCGTGTTCTTCGAGGTTCTCGGTCTCGGCGGCGAATCCGACCAGAACGCCCTCGTAGCGGAACTCGGTCCGCGCCGATCCCAGGATGTCAGCATTGCGGACGAGTTCAATGGTGAGACGGTCCTCGGACTTTCTGATCTTGTTTTCCGCGAAGGTGGCCGGGCGGTAGTCCGCCACCGCGGCCGAGAAGATGGCGGCATCCGCTCTGGCGATGTGGATACTTGTGGCCTCGAACATCTCCTGGGCCGTTTCAACCGGGACGTAGTCCACATTGATGGGGATATCAAGGTGGGTGGGGCCCGAGATCAGGGTGACGCGGTGTCCAAGTTGGGCCCCGGCGTTGGCGAGGGCGTAACCCATCTTGCCGGAGGACCTGTTGGTGAGGTATCGGACCGGATCGAGTGGTTCGCGAGTTGAACCGGCAGTGACGAGAATGTTCACGGAACGGAGTCGAGATCTGAAAACGGGAGGGTTGCAGGGTGGGATGAGATGCTTAGCCGGAGGAGGCCGCCAGTTCCCTGACCGCATCGAGAATTTCCTCCACCGGAACGAGACGGCCGGGACCTTCGTATCCGCAGGCCAGCGTGCCGGATTCTTCAGGGCCGAGGAAGCGGCATCCATCGGCCTTAAGTTGCGCGACGTTGCGCTGGGTGGCGGGGTGTTCCCACATCCTTCCATTCATGGCTGGGGCGAGGAGGACCCGGGCCTGGGTGGCGAGATAGATACTGGAAAGTGGATCGGGCGCGAGGCCGTTGGCAAAGTTTCCCAGGGTATTCGCACTGAGAGGAGCGGCCAGGAAGAGGTCTGCACGATCAGCAAGGTCGATATGGCCAGGCTTCCATGACTGCTTTTCGTCCTTCAACGAGACGAGGACCGGGTTGCGGGAGAGCACCTGCAGGGTGAGAGGAGCAATGAACTCGGTGGCGGCCTTGGTCATGACGCAGTGCGTCTCGTGGCCATCCCTGGTCAATTGCGAGACGAGGTCGGCCGCCTTACAGGCGGCAATGGATCCGGTGATTCCGAGAACAATGGTCATTTGTCGGAATTAACCTCCATCTGCGTCGATGTTGCGAAGAATTTTTTCCGGAAGGGATCACTTCTCCTCAAGTGAGGCGCGAAACACGCAGTCGCTCCGCGGCGAGAAGGGACTTGAAACGCTGGTAGTCGTCTTCCTTTGATCCCGAAATGAGCCGGTAAGTGTAGGAACTGGCATGGCGCATCTCCTCCAGGGCATTGCGGAGACGCAGCGCGATCACTTTCTCGGTGTCAGTGGCGCGATTTGCCAGGCGTTCACGCAATTCGTCTTCACTCGCCGGCATGACAAAGAGATCCACCAGGCTGGCAGCAAGGAGAGGATCGTCGCAGGCCCGTACCTGGGCTGCGCCCTGCACATCGATGTCCACGACCACGTCCTCGCCGCGCTTCAGGAACTCAAGGACCTCGGACTTCAGAGTTCCATAGAGGTTTCCGTGGACCTCGGCGTGTTCAAGGAAATTTCCAGCCTCCACGTCGGCCTCAAACTGCTCCCGGGTCAGGAAGTAGTAATCATGGGCGTTGACCTCGCCCTCCCGGGCCGGACGCGTCGTGCAGGAAATCGAGTAGTGGGCTTCCCCGTCCCTGGCCAGTCGTCGGCAGAGTGTCGTCTTGCCGGAGCCGGAGGGTCCGGAGACGAGGAGGAGAACGCCCGTTCGCTGGGACATGGGGACAGCCTCAGAGAAAATGCCCGTGGATGCAAGAGCAGCCACGGAGCGACAGGGATTTGGAGGATTTATGATCGCCCGGCAGTGCCGGTGGCCGCCTGTTTCCTGAAGAGCCATGGAATGCCGGGCCGGGAGGGCGAGTGCGAAGGCCTTGAGGGACTCCCGGCTCTCTGCTACGGGGAGGCCATGTCTACTGGGAATGATTCCGGAAGTTCCCCCGGCAGCGGGCGCGCGTCGGGGGGTTGTCGCACGCCAGGCTGCCAGAAGATTGCTCATCGACTGAGATGAAATTGTACGTGATCTGCGGTCCGCCCGCCGGGGGGAAAACCCATCACGGCCGACAACTGGCTGCCCGGGTGGGCGCAGTTCTGCTTGATAATGACATTGCCACCGAACCGGTGGTGCAGGCGGGAATGCAGGCTGCAGGGCTTTCCCGTGACGACAGGGATTCGCCACGTTACAAGGAGATCTTCCGTGAGCCGGTTTACGAATCGCTCTTCCGGGTGGCGGAAGCGAATCTTTCACACCTTCCGGTGGTTTTGGTGGGACCCTTTACGCGGGAATCGCAGCAACAGGACTGGCCTGCACGGCTCGCCGCACGCTTCGGAGTCCCGGTGGAGGTGCATTTTGTTTCCTGTCCGCCGGAAGTGAGGCGGGAGCGCATGGAGCGCCGTGGCGAAGCCAGAGACCTGGCCAAGCTGGCCCAATGGGATGCCTACCTGCAGACTGCTGCACTGAAGCCGCCGCCCTTTGACCACCTCCTGGTGGACACCAGTGGGTGAGCTGCCTCGCAGGGGTCGGCCCTCCCGGGTTTTCAAGGGGCATGGACCGGCAGGATGTGCGGCGGCAATCAGGACTCGTCCTTCTCGATGTTCCCGTAGGAGCGATCGAAGTGGACGTAGCCACCATCGATGTGGTGGATCTGACCGGTGGTGTGTCCGGAACAGGGGGAGGCCAGGAAGACAATGGCGTTGGCCATCTCCTCGGCACTGGTCATCCGCCGGCCAAGGGGGATGCGGGCCCGGATCGCTTCCAGGGTCTTCTCCGGATTCTCGACGGTCTTGATCCAGGAATCGTACATGGGGGTCCATACTTCGGCGGGCACGACGGTATTGACCCGGATACCATGCCCGGCGAGGTCGACCGCCCACTCCCGGGTCAGGCCGTGGATGGCTCCCTTGGCCGCGGCATAGCCGGAAGTGCTTCCCTGGCCGGTGATCGCCAGCTTGGAGGAGACATTGACGATGAATCCCGTGCTTTCGATCAGGGCATCGAGGGCGAAGTGGGTGAGGTTGTAGAGGTGGAAGAGGTTGCGCTGGAGGGAAGCGATGAACTCGTCCGGTCCGGCCCGCAGACTGACTCCGTCGTTGACGCCGGCGTTGTGGACGATGCCGTCGAGGCCTCCGAAGGATTCCAGGGTTTTCTCGATCGCAGCACGGCAGGCGTCCACGTCAGTCAGTTCGGTCTCGATCATGAGACCTCGTGTGCCGGTGGCTCCGAGGCGTTCGAGCAGGGCGTTGCCGGTTTCCGGACTGCGTCCCACGATGACCGGGATGGCACCTTCCCGGGCGAAAAGTTCGACCGCGGCAGCTCCGATGCCCTTGGCGCCCCCGGTCACGATTACGACTTTGTCCTTGAGTTTGAGGTCCATGGTTCTGTTCTAACCGGGGGGGAATTGCGCAAGTGTTTCCGCTTTCATCTCGATGGAGAATCCCGGGGTGGTGGGTGCCTGGTAGCGTCCTTTCTTCAGGACACAGGGAGTGACAAAGTGTTCGTGCAGGTGGTCAACATACTCGGTCACCCGTCCTTCCCAGGATCCCGAAATGCTGAGGAAGTCGATGATGGAGAGGTGTTGCACGTATTCGCACAGGCCCACCCCGCCGGCGTGGGGGCACACCGGTTTTCCGAACTTGGCGGCCATGATCATGATGGCGAGGTTTTCGTTGAGGCCTCCCACCCGGGCGGCGTCGACCTGGACCACGTCGATTGCCCCGGCCTGGAGGAATTGCTTGAAGAGGATGCGGTTCTGGCAGCATTCCCCGGTTGCGATCCTGATGGGAGCGATGCCGTCGCGGATCTGCTTGTGTCCGAGAATATCGTCAGGCGAGGTTGGTTCCTCAAGGAACCAGAGGTCGAATTCAGCGAGGGATTTCATCCACTCGATGGCCTCGTCCGGTTCCCAGACCTGGTTGGCGTCTACCATGAGAGTGATCCGGTCGCCCACCACCTCCCGCACGGTGCGCAGACGGCGAATGTCATCCTCGAGATCGGCTCCCACCTTGAGCTTGAGGTGCGTCCAGCCGGCATCAACCGCCTCCTGGCAGAGGCGCCGCAACTTGTCGTCGGAGTAACCGAGCCAGCCCACCGAAGTGGTGTAGGTCGGGTAGCCGCGCTCCAGGAGCTGGGCCAGGCGCTCCTCCCGGCCTTTCCGGGCACGCTCCAGGATCCCGCAGGCTTCTTCCGGGGTGAGCGCGTTGGTGAGATAGCGGAAGTCGATGCAGCGGACAATTTCGTCAGGCGTCATCCCGGTGACGAGCTGCCAGACCGGTTTGCCCTCCGTCCGGGCCCAGAGGTCCCACACCGCATTGACCACCGCGCCGGTTGCAAGGTGAATGACGCCCTTGTCGGGTCCCACCCAGCGAAGTTGTGAGTCTCCGGTGAGATAGCGCCAGAAGGCACCCATGTCGGAAGTGATCTCCTCCAGCGACATACCCACGAGACAGGGGGCGAGGGATCTGATGCCTGCGATACAGAGCTCGTTGCCCCGTCCGAGGGTGAAGGTCAGCCCGTGTCCTTCGTGTTCCCCGTCCGTCTCGAGCACGACGTAGGCCGCCGAGTAGTCGGGGTCGGGATTCATCGCATCCGAACCGTCCAGCTGGGCGGAGGTCTGGAAGCGCGCGTCGTGGGTTCTGAAGCCGGTGATCTTCAAGGCGGCTGGAGGGCGAAGGGTCAGGATTCCTTGACCGCGACCTGCCGTTGAACACCGAGGCCGTCGACCCCGAGCTCGAAGACGTCGCCCTCCTGCACGAATTGTGGCGGATCGAATCCAATGCCGACTCCGGCCGGGGTTCCGGTGGAGATGACGTCGCCGGGCAGGAGCGACATGAATCTGCTCACGTAGGCCACAAGGTGCGGGATGGAGAAGATGAGATCGCTGGTGTTGCTGTCCTGCAGGGTCTCGCCATTGCGCTTGAGCCACAGTCGCAGGTTGCCGGGATCCGGCACTTCATCGGTGGTAGCGAGGCAGGGGCCGAAGGGGGCGAACGTGTCACCGGACTTGCCCTTCACCCACTGACCGGTTCCCTCCAGCTGCCACTCGCGTTCGGAGTAGTCGTTGTGCACCGCAAAGCCGGCGATGTGATCGAGGGCATCTTCCTCGGCGACATACTTTGAGTATTTTCCAATGACGAAGGCGAGTTCCACTTCCCAGTCGGTCTTGACCGAGTCACGGGGAATGACGAGATCGTCGTTGGGGCCGCTCCAGGCCGAGGTGGCCTTCGAGAAGAGGACCGGCTCGGCGGGTGGCTCCAGGCCCCCTTCGGCGGCATGGGCGGCATAATTCAGGCCGATGCAGATGATCTTGGACGGCCGGGCCACCGCAGGCGCGAGAGTGACCCCGGAAGTCTGCAGGGTGGGAGCAGTTTCGCGATTCTGTGCCAGCCAGGTTTCCAGGCGGGTGAGGCCGTCATTGCCGAAGAAGTCCTCATTCCAGTCTTCGCCAAAGGCGGAGGCATCGAGAATGGTATCATCATCGAGGAAGAGGCCCGGAGAGGGTGATCCGTCTTGGAGGAACCGAGTGAGTTTCATGGAAGGACAGGGGTAAGTGACAGGTTGCAGTGGAGGGGAGGAGTTAGCGGAGATTGGTCACGCCACCGTCGATCTCGAAGGCGCTGCCAGTGATGAACCCGGCCCGGTCGGAAGTGAGGTAGGATACGAGACCGGCGATTTCCCCGGGTGTGCCCATGCGCCCGATCGGTTGCCATTCGCTGAGGGTCTTGAGCATTTCCGGACGCTCCTCTTCGGAGTAGTTCTTGGCGAGGTAACCGTCGACAAAGGGAGTGTGTACCCGGCCGGGGCAGACGCAGTTGCAGCGGATGCCCCTGTCGATGTAGTCACGGGCAATCGACATGGTCATGCTCAGAACCGCGCCCTTGGACATGGAGTAGGCGAAACGGTCTGAGATTCCGAGATAGGAGGCCACCGAGGCGAGGTTCACCACGCAGCCCCCGCCGCTGGTGACCATCTTGGGAACAGCAAAGTGGAGGCAGTGATACATGCCCTTCACATTGACCTCGTAGATCCGGTCCATTTCCTCCGGGGTGCAAGCCTCCACATTGCCCACCGAGGCGATCCCGGCATTGTTGATCAGGATGTCGAGAGAATCGATTTGATCAAAGGCGGCCCGGACAGAGTCGGTTTGTGAAATGTCACAGGGAACCAGGCGGGCCGAGCCGCCCGCTTCCCGAATGGCAGCAGCACTCTCTTCTCCAGCCGTCTCGTCGACCTCAACGATGATGATTTCGTGATCCTGCTTCGCCAGTTCCGCCGCAATGGCGCGGCCGATACCTGATCCAGCTCCGGTGATAACTGCTGTGCTCACGAAGCGAGACAATATCGAAATGGCCTGCAGGCCAAGGGGTTTTCCTCTCCGGGAGCTCGGATGGCCCGTCCGCACGGAAATTCTGTCCCAATCAAGGCTTCGATGATCCGGATGGACAGTGGGGCGGGGCTTTCCTAAGAGTGGAAGCGATGAGTCTGTTCAAGACGTCCGCACTCGCCCTGGCCCTGCTGGTATGGCCGGCGATCACCCGCGCGGAGATCCCGAAGCCGGATGATGCCCCACAGCCCAAGAGCCCCGAGGAGAGCAGGAAGTGTTTCTCGTTGCCGGAGGGATTCCGTATCGATCTCATTGCAAGCGAGCCCCTGATTCGTGATCCGAGCTGCGTGGCCTGGGATGAAAACGGGCGGCTCTTCGTGTCAGAGATTCACGGCTACAACCTGGAAGGCCACCTGGATGTGACCTCCTTGAACAAGACAGGCAAGCTGGATACGTCCATCCGGCGGATCCGGGTCGGGTCGGAGATGAAGGAGGAAGCGCGCCGGGGGCAAACGGGCGCACTCAAATTGCTGCGCGACAAGGACGGAGATGGCCACATGGACGAAGTGGTGATCTGGGCTGACGATATTCCGCCTGCCTACGGAGTGGTCGCCGCGCGTGGTGGAGTGGTGGTGCTGGCCGAGCCTGACATTTACTTCTTCGCGGACCGGGACGGAGACGACAAACCGGATGTGCGTGAGCTGCTCTTCACCGGTTTTGAACGTGGTGAGATGGAGCGGTCCATCAATAATCCAGTGTGGGGACCGGACAACTGGATCTATGCAGGTCGTGGCTGGGGGGGAGCGGAAGTGACCGGCCCGAAGCTGAAGGGGATCGTCAAGCTGGGTCGAACAGACTTTCGCTTCAAGCCGGATGGATCGGCCATCGAGCCGGTGAGCGGCGATAACCACACCTTCGGGATGTGTTTCGACGATTTCGGCTTTCGCTATCTCATTACCACCGGGCAGCCGGTGCGTTATGCCGCTCCGCTTCCCTACCGCTATCTTGCGCGGAATCCACATGTATCCTCACCGGGCACCACTGTCGGCGCCACGTCCTATTACAACACCTTCCCTGTCAGCGCACCACATCCCTGGCGGCGCAAGCGGGGCGCCGATCCGCGGTGGGTGAAGTTTTACGGTGCAGGCGAGGCAAAGCCCAATGGCAACTTCACCTCGGCGTGTGGCCAGCAGGTCTACCGTGCCGAGCTCTTCCCCGAGAAGTACCGGGGCAACCATTTCGCCTGTGAGCCCCAGCAGAACATGGTGCATCGCAGCATTGTCGAGCGTGACGGGCCAGGGCTTCGTGCGCAGCGGCCGGAAGAGCATGCAGAATCGGAATTTCTCTCCTCCTCGGATGGCTGGTTCCGGCCCAACAACCTGCGGGTTGGTCCTGACGGGGCGCTCTACATCGTGGACATGTACCGGGAGATCATCGAGGACTACTCCGCGATCCCGCGCTACCTGCAACAGCAGTACGGGCTGCTCAATGGCGATGATCGGGGCAGGATTTGGCGGCTGGCGCCCGTAAACAGCAAGCCTGCTCCCATCGCGGCAGGGAAGATGCCCTCCGTTGAGAGCCTGAAGCATCCGAACGCCTGGTGGCGAAGGACCGCGCAACGCTTGTTCGTCGAGGGGGCGGGAGCTTCCGGGAGCGCCACCCTCCTGGATGTTGTCCGGGATCGCGAGGCTCCCTATCAGTCACGTATTCATGCGCTTTATGCGGCGGACGGGCGTGGAGAACTCCGCGCCCCGGATCTGACGGCAGTGCTGCTGGATCCTCATCCGGCAGTAAGGATGCACGCCCTGCGGGTGGGCGAGAAGTGGTTCGATGCCGGGGGAGAATTCCTTGCGGCAGCGCTCAAGATGGCCAGGAAAGAGAGCGATCCGAGCGTCCTCCTGCAGCTCGCCATGTCCCTCGGGGAGAGCAGGGCACCCGAGGCAATCAGGGCCCTCGCTCACCTGGCAGCGACAAACAGTGAGATCCGATGGATGGACAATGCGGTTCTCAGTTCGATCGGAAAGACGGCCGGACCCTTCCTCGCAGCGCTCCTGAAGGATCATCCCGGAGCCCCGGGGGGAATCGTAGAGCGAGCCACCGAGACGGCGGTGCGTTCTGGAGATCAGAAGGCTGTGGGCGAGGTCATGGCTGCCTTGAGTGCGCATCCGGACGAAGCACTGCAGTTGCGCCTGTTGGCGCTGGCTGCCAAGCACGGTCTGGACAAGTCTCCGTCCCTGCGGGCCTCTGCGGATGTGGCCCTGAAATCAGTGATCGACAGGAGCCAGCCTGCGGCCAAGCGCCTTGCATCGCTGCGACTGGCACCCTATGCCTCAACCGAGGTGCTCGGCATCGCGGTGGGAGCGGTGATCGATCCCCTGAACGATCCCGACTTCCAGCGCCAGGCGTTGAGAGAGCTTGCGGGATTGTCGCATGCAGCGGTAGCTGCGGTGCTGATCGAGAAGATCTCCTCCATGAGTCCGCGTTCGGCGGGCATCGTGACCGAGGTGCTGCTCGGCAATGATGACACCGCCCGGCAGTTACTGGATTCAGGGAAAATTACGACCGGTTCTCTTTCGGCCCTTCAGCGTTATCGCCTTCTTCACCATGATAAGGCGGAGATCCGGAAGCTGGCCCGGACCCTGGTTACGGCCACCGTGGGGACTGATGGCGAGAAGAAGTTCGCCAGACATTTTGCGGCTCTGCGGGGCAAGGCGGATGCCAGGCGGGGCGCTCAGGTTTTCGCGACCCAGTGTGCCGCCTGCCATGTCTTCGCCGGGAAGGGTTCTGGGGTAGGCCCTGGCCTGGATGGGGAGGCCGGACGTCCGGCCGAATCGCTCCTGCTGGACATTCTCGATCCGGGACAGAACCTGACAGCCGGCTATGCAACCTTCCTGGCGAAGACGAAAAAGGGCGATTCGCACGCCGGGGTGCTCTCCGCAGAGTCGGCCACCAGTATCACGCTCACCGGGACGGGTGGGGTGAAAACAGTGGTGCTGCGGAGTGATCTGGCCTCCATGGAGAAGCTCCCCCTTTCCCTCATGCCGTTGACCTTCGCGGATGCACTCAAGCCCCTGGAAGCCGCCGACCTGATTGCCTATTTGAAGAGCAGGCCTTTGCCCGGTTCGCTGGTTCTTTTCGATGAGGATCCCGGGTTTCCGTCCCTCCTGGGAGCAGGCCGGGGCGAGGCCGATCTCGACTGGCGGGATGGAGCGACAGGCAATGCCTGCGTGACGGTGAAGGGCTTCCAGCGATACAGCAGGCAGCTGCCGGGATGGAAATTTCCCATTCGTGAGAAGCCTGCGGAGGGGGAATTCCGCTATATGAGAATCGCGATGAAGACGCGTGGCTCCAAGGGCATGATGCTCGAACTGGCAGCAGACGGGAGTTTCCCGCCGGAGAGCATGCCGATTCGAACTTATTACGCGGGTGAGAATTCCACGGGATGGAAATCCAACGAACTCGCCAGGGAGATCCCCGACAAATGGCAGACCTACACCATCGATCTCTGGAGAGGGAACGGTGACTTCAATCTCACCGGAATGGCTTTCACCGTGATGGGGGGCGAGGCCTCCTACGATGCAATTGAACTGCGGCGGAAGCCGTAGGGGAGTCCTTCCGGGACCTGACGGTGAGAGCGCGGAATCTCCTCACGGGTTGTTAAAGCCCGAACCCGGTACCCGGCAGGAAGCGGTAGTAAACCTCCAGCATGAGGGTGGCGAGGGCGGTGTGGTAAACCGGATCGTTCTTGTTGCCCGGTCCGGGATTGGGTGGGGCCCGGAAGTGGCCATCGCCCTGCTGGCCGCTCAGGAGGGTGTCGCGGAACTTGTCGTTGTAGTCGAGCCAGCTCTTGCCGCCGTGGTTGATGGCGGCCTGGCTCACGTAGTAGTGCTCGTAAAGGTTACAGGGTCCTCCCTGGTAGCTGATGCTGGCGTGTTGGTCAATATAGTCCATTCCCTTGCGGGCGGCACGATGATTGGTTCCCTTGTGCTGCTGGAAGCAGAGGACCCCCGCTCCGGTCAGGGTGAAGTGTCCACCACCCACCGGGCTCGTCCCGGTGTAACCAAAACCGCCATTACTGTTCTGTCGACCTTCGCAGTAATTGAGCGCCCTGCTGATGCACTCAGGCAGGTTGCGGAAGTCGAGGCGGGTATGGTAGCCCGCCTTGAGAGCCTGCATTTGCCAGGCGGTGATGGACATGTCGCCCCCGCGGTTGCCTTCGTCGAAGCCGTATTCCCATCCTCCCGAGCGGTTCTGGTTGTCGATGATCCACTGGACGCCCAGCTGCACGGAATCCTTGAGATTGGGAATGTTCAGGCCGAGCTGGCGGCAGAACATGTAGGCTTCGGCGAGCGCGTAAGTTGCGATGCCATGCTCATAGACCCAGTGGTTGTTACCGCGGTTGGTGCACAGCCGGCCCTTGTTCTTCACGCTGTTATCGATGAGGTAGACCATGCCGTTGGTGACGGCCTCGCCGAATTCCTCGGAAAGAGGTGTCTCGCAGTGACCGAGATAGGCCAGGAGGACCAATCCGGTCTGGGCCACTTGGTTGCTGCCACCCCAGGAGCCATCACGGCGCTGCACTTTCTTGAACCAGCGCAGGGCCTTCATCACCGCCTCTTCACATGCCTCGTTGCCGCCATGCTGCTTGAGCCGGCGCATGCGGTCCGCGGCTGAACAGCGCTTCCGCATGGTAGCGGGGATTCGTCCGAAGCCGCCCCCGCCTCCGTTGCCGCCGGTGCCCCATCCCTGGCCAATGTCGTCCCGGAAGCCGTAGGTCAGCGCCGGAACAGCCTCCACCTCCGGAATCGGCACGGCGGTCGGAGAAGGCGTCACCGAGGCCATGACCTTGGCGATGGACGAGGAGGGCGCATTGGGCTTGGGAGTGACCTCACGGGTGATTCGCTTCTGCTGGAGCGGGTCGTCCTCCTCGGAGCCGGAAGAGTAGGCAACAATGATGGGGGATTTGATTATCAGGGAAGGCAGGAGAATAAAGAAGAGGATGAGCACCACCAGGATCACCGAGAGGATGGCAATGATCAGGCTTGTGACGATTGATGCCCGGCGCTGGGCATCCAGATTGGACTGGGCCTCAGGATTGAGTCGGGCGTGAATGCTCATGATGAAACAGGATGGAAGCCAATGTGCCGGAGCTAGTAAGAAGTCCTATTCCAAGGTTAATTTCAAGGCTGGAACGTGGTTTCTATCTCCAATATTAGCACAAAAAGGGGATCGGAATACACGGATTATAAGGACCCCTTAGCTAATTGTGGCTCCGGAGGTCAGGCAACGATCTGCTTAATAACCCGTCCCGCCACATCGGTCAGCCGGAACCGGCGGCCATTGTGTTTGAAGGTGAGTTTCTTGTGATCGAGCCCGAGGAGATGGAGGATGGTCGCGTGCAGGTCGTGGATCTCGACCTTGTCGACGACGGCCTGGTGTCCGATCTCGTCGGTTTCGCCGTAGGAGGTTCCGCTCTTCACTCCGCCCCCGGCGAACCAGTAACAGCCGGCGTGGGGATTATGGTCGCGGCCGGGTTTCTGGCTCTTCTGAGCCACGGGAAGGCGGCCGAATTCTCCGCCCCAGATCACGAGGGTTTCATCGAGGAGTCCTCGCTCCTCCAGGTCCTGCAGGAGGCCTGCGATGGGCTGGTCCGTTTCACCCGCGAAGCCGGTGTGGTTGCCCGCGATGTCGTTGTGCCCGTCCCAGCTGCGCTGGTTCTCCATCCCCCCGGAGTAGATCTGCACGTAGCGCACGCCACGTTCGATCATACGCCGTGCCATCAGGCACTGGCGGGCAAAGTGGGAGCATTGCCCATTATCGAGACCGTAGAGCTTCTTGATGTGATCCGGTTCGGAGTTGACGTCGACGCACTCGGGAGCTTCCTCCTGCATGCGGTAGGCGAGTTCAAAGCTCTTGATCCGCGCGGTGAGTTTCCGTTCCGCATCGGTACGATCCCGGTGTGACTGGTTCATTTCCCGCAGGAAGCGAAGCTGGGCACGTTGTTGTTCCTCGCTCATGCCCGGGACGCGTTTCAGGTTCGGGATGGGGTCGCCCTTGGTATTGATCCATGTTCCCTGGAAGGACCCCGGGAGAAACCCGTTGCCCCAGTTGGCCGCGTGGCCTTTGGGTAGTCCGCGGCCCTTGGGATCGCTCATGACCATGAAGGCTGGCAGGTTTTCGTTCTCGGTACCGAGCCCGTAGGCCACCCAGCTCCCCACGCAGGGATGGCCCATGCGTGTTACACCCGTGTTGGCCATGAAGAGGGCCGGACTGTGGTTGTTGGACTGGGTGTGGAAAGACTTCACAAATGCCATCTTGTCCACGTGTCTGGAAAGATGTGGAAAAATGGAGGAGACCCAGGCTCCACTCTGGCCGTGCTGCTTGAATTCGAAGGGCGACTTCATGAGAGGTCCCACCGCATTCTCAAAAAAGCCCGTGGTGGGATCGAAACCCTCAAGCTTCTGCCCATCGCTCTTGGTAAGTTCCGGCTTGTGATCCCAGGTGTCGACGTGGGACGGGCCACCGTTGACGAAGAGCCAGATTACATGCTTGGCCTTGCCATCGAAGTGTGGCTTGCGGGCCTCCAGGGGATTATTCCCCAGTTCGACCGCCGCGTGGCCGTTCTCGTGCAGGAGGGACGCGAGGGCAAGGGCACCCAGTCCACCGCCAGCCTTGCTCAGGAGTTCACGCCGGTTCCAGGCGTCTTCAAGTCGATTGCAGTTCATCAGGATTATTCCACGTAGATCATTTCATTGGAGGCGAGCAGGGCGTGGCAAAAGTCCACCAGGGCGGGTTCCTTCTTTCCGCCGTAGCTCGCGATCTGTTCATTGAGAAAATTGTGCATTCGCTTTCGCTGTTCTTCGGTCGGAGGCGATCCATGGGCGCGGTAGACTGCGCTGCCGACCGGATCGCTCTCGGCCATTACGGTTTTCGCAAAGTGGGCCGCCATTTCGCGTATCTGCGGACTGTTGATGAAGATAAGGGCCTGCGAGGGCGTGGTGGTCACCGCCCGCCGTCCCTGGCTGGTCATGGTGTCGGGCGAGTCGAAAAGCTGCATTATGGGCACCAGCTTGCTGCGCTTGATAAAGAAATAGATGCTGCGCCTTTTCATGCTCTGGTCCAGGGTGCCGGCTCCGTACATCCTGTGGTCAAGCAGCCCGCTTACCGCCAGGGCATTGTCCCGAATGATCTCGGCTTCCAGGCGACGGGGTTCCCGCTTCCACCAGTAGAGGTTCTTTGGATCGGCACTGGCGTTGGTCCCGTTGTCGGAGGAGCCCATGCGATAAGCCTCACTCATCATGATCTTCTTGTGCATGCGTTTGAGGGTCCATCCGTGGGCGATGAGATCGCGGGCCAGGTAATCGAGCAGCCCGGGATGGGTTGGCTTGGTGCCCTGAAAGCCGAAATCGTTGACGGATTCCACGATTCCACGGCCGAAATGATGTTGCCAGAGGCGGTTGACGATGACGCGGGCAAGAAGATGCCCGGCGCCACTTTCTACATCGGTGATCCATTTCGCCACTCCACTGCGTTTCATGGACGTGCGAGCCCCGGCTGGTCTGGAAACCACCCAGTTTTCCGCACTTGCCCCATTGCGCATGAGCACCTGGAGGAACCCCTGGGGAGCCTTGCCGTTTTTCTGGTCCGGATCGCCGCGCACCAGGTAGTAGCTTTCCTTGTAGAAGTCGGGCACCTTGCCACTGTTGGTGTGGTGACGCATGGGCTTGAACCCCTCACTGCAGACCATCACTTTCTCCTTTTTCCCCTGGGGCCGGGTTGAGTTGAGAGCGCTGATCCGGCCGCTTAAACTGGCCCAGGCGGGATCGATCGGGAGGTAGAGTTCGATCATGCGCGCGAGGTCCGCCTCCTGGACCGCTCCCTTGTTTTTTTTGTCGAGGGCCAGTAATTCCCTGCGAGCGACCTCGCCCGGATCGGCCTGTCCTTCCCGCAGGGGAAGATTGGCGGCAGGCCGGTTGCTCACCGAGATTCGCAGGCGCCCGATGTTATGCTGGGTGTTGAGGTTGAAGTGGAGCCTGATGGAGAGCCGCTTGTTCGTTCCTTCGACGATTTCGGGGTTGGTGATCTCGAAGACAGCGGCGTGATCCTTTCCGAACTGCGGGTCGATCGCCCAGCCGCCCCCGGGGTTTCCATCGATCACCAGGTTGACATGGAGTTTGGCACTCTGATTGAAGGTCGCCCGCGGGTTAGCCAGTTTCAGGGCGGTGGTTCCGGCGGAGATTTCCAGGTGAGAGAGCCCGATATTGCCGTTGCTGGCCCGGCCCGGCCCACCCCGCTTCATCGACGGGTGCGCCAGAGCCTCGATGCGCAACGAACGCGGCTTCTCGACCGGGGAGGTGGCCACGAAGGTGTAGACGTCGGAGTTGGGATTCGCCCCGCCTGCGAGGTAGGAACCGTCCGGCTGCCGTTTGAAGGTGGCCCCTCCCTTGGAGACCAGGGGTTCCGCCACCAGCACCGTCCAGGCCGAAGTGTGCTCGACTGGATCGCTTCCACGATGGGTCTGCAGCCAGGCTTGCAGCCTCTTCGGGGCCTGCGTTTTTCTGAAGGCGTCCGCCTCAGCCTGCAGGGTGCTCATGGCCTCCCTGAACTTGTCCATCGCAGCGTCCTCAGGCTTGTTGATTTCAAGGTCGATTTCGCTCCGGACGGTCTGGGTGAAGGCGCTGAGCAGCTCGTAGTAATCACGAGTGGAAACGGGATCATATTTGTGATCGTGGCAACGGGCACAACCGATGGTGGTAGCGAGCATGGCCGATCCCATGGTGGAGACCATGTCGTCGGTGGCATCTAAGCGAGTGCGTTCCGCCTCGCTGGATGTGATCTGAGTGGGGTAGACACCTGCTCCAAGAAAGCCTGTCGCAGACAGCGCCTCCGAGTCAGCGGGTGCCAGCTCGTCTCCTGCGATCTGCCACTTCACGAATTGATCGTAAGGCATGTCGCCGTTCAGGGAGCGGATGACGAAATCGCGGAAGTGGAAGGCGAACTTGCGATCGTAGTCGTGTTCGAATCCATGGCTTTCTGCAAATCGGGCCACGTCGAGCCAGTGTCGTGCCCAGCGTTCACCGAACCCGGGGCGGGCGAGGAGGTCATCGATGATCTTCTCGTAGGCCTGCGGATCCTCGCTCTTCACGAACTTCTCGATTTCGTCCGGGGTGGGCGGCAGGCCGATCAGATCAAAGTAGGCCCGCCGGATGAGCTTGCGGGGATCGAGGGGAGTTGCCGCCACCAGTCCATGTTCGCGGCGTTTGGCGGCCAGGTAACGGTCGATCCCGGATGACACGTTATTTTCCGACGGGGGAGGAGCATCTCCCCGCAAGGGGGCGTAGGCCCAGTAGCGCCGGTCCTCGTCAGTCACCTGCAGGGGAGTCTTTTCCGCGGCACTCTTGTTCAGGAGCGGTTGGTCGTAGGCAGCTCCGAGGGCGATCCACTCCTCAATGGCGGCAACCGCTTCAGCGGGGAGCGGTGGTTTCTTGGGCGGCATGGCCAGTTCCTCTTCAAGGTGAGCGGTCGCCAGATAGAGGAGGCTTTCACCAGGCTTCCCCGGAACGATCGCCACCCCCTGGTCCCCGCCCTTGAGGAGCGCCTCACGGGTGACCAGGTTGAGGCCCGACTTGGTCTTGTCGCCTCCGTGGCAACGCACACAGTGCTCCTTCAGGATGCCACTCACCCGGCTGCTGAAGAGCTTCTGGCTCGCGGCCATCCTGGCCGCGTGCCCGCGATCCTCCGCCAGAGCCGATTGCGCCAGGACAGCAAGGACAAGGACCGGAAAAATCTTGGGCATACCGGAGGGTCACCCCGTGGCCCCCCCGGAGGCAAGTCCCCAAGAGGGACGACGTTGGCACCGGAATTTCAGGGTTGGGGCAGTTTTTGCGGGGTGAACCCGCGGGAGCACCTGTTGCCGTCGCGAATCGTGGTATTACACCAACTCGTTGAGGAGATTCTCATGCGGTCGCGGGATGACCACCTTGTGCACGAGGAGTCCCTTTTCCGAGACCAGGCTGGCGCCCGCATCGACTGCGGCCTGCACCGCCGAAACGTTGCCGGTGAGCGTGACGAAGGCCTTGCCACCCAGGGCCATTGCGAGGCGGATTTCGATGAGTTGCACCTCGGCCGCCTTGGCCGCGGCATCCGCTGCTTCAATCAGGGAGGTCACCGAGAAGGACTCGATCACCCCCAGGGCGTCCAGCTCGTCTGCCTGGCTGGTGCCCGAGATGGCGGGGAAGACGCTGGGATCGATATTGGAGAGGACTGCGGAGTCGATGACCGCCCCCTCGCTGATCGCCACTCCAGCCGCGACCGCGGATTGCACGTCGGCCACTTCACCTCCCACCATCACCATGTATTTGCCCGAGCAGATGGACCGGGCCAGCAGCATTTCCACGTTGGCGGCTTTGAGCATCTCGTCACTGCTGGAATATCCCGCCGCGATACTGGAGAGTTCGACGATGCCGATGGCGTTCTTGGTCATGGGGATGTTCTGTTAGAGTTTTTCGATGGTGACAGCGCTGTTCACGGTGGTGACGGTCCCCTCGATGCTGGAATGAATGCGGGCGGCCAGTTTTCCTTCCGGAATTTCCGCCACCAACTGGCCCGCCTTCACCTTGTCTCCGACCTGAACTACTGCCTTGGAGGGGACGCCCACGTGTTGACTGAGCGGAAGGGTTACCCTGCGGGCCTCGTAACTGTTGTCGTGCCAGGGAGCGGGGACGTTGTAGCTGGTGACCCCCAGTTTCTGCATGAGAGATTTCAGAGGGGCGTGCCGGCCGTCTGCCATGGGATGCGCCTTCACCTCCGTGGTGGGTCCGAGCCAGCGTTCCAGGTTGGCGTCCTTGCGGTCCGCGATGGCCTGGTTGCAGGCTTCCCTGGGGAAGAGATCCTCGGGGCATGCGTAGAGGGTGCACAGGCCGCAGGCGCAGCAGAGGTCGGCCCACTTGCTCCAGTTCTGCTTCCCGCTGGCGGAGAAGCCGAGGGTGCGCATCACCTTGTGGGGCTGCACGTCGTAACCCAGAAGGTAGCGTGGGCAGAATTCAGTGCAGTAACTGCACTGATCGCAGGCCGACTTGCCGATCCGATGCATGGCCTTGGTGGGAGTAAGAATGCGTTGGACGAGGCGGTGGCTGGTGGGCAGCACGATGAGCCCACCGGTCGTCTTGGTCACGGGCTGGTTCAGATCATCCGTCAGTTTTCCCATCATGAGTCCGCCCACGAAGACGGAGTAATCGCGGATGGATGGCCCGCCTGCGATCGCGATCACCTCCCGCAGGGTGATTCCCACCGGCACGGCCATGCTCATGGGGGTCGCCACCTCCCCGGCGACGGTAAGAATCTTCCTGGTGACGGGGCGGCCCTCCGCGGCCTCTGCAATATTATAGAGCGTTTCGGAGTTGTGTACCACCGTCCCGACCTGAAGGGGAATTCCTCCGGGCGGGATGAGCCGCCCGGTGCATTCATGAACCAGGACGAACTCATCACCTGCGGGATAGTAGTCGTCAAGGAGTTGAACCTTGATGTCCTTGCCGCCGGTCGCCTCCTTCAGGATGGCCACCGTCCTGGTCCGCTTGGCCTTGATCCCGAAAATCGCCTTGTCGGCTCCGGTTGCCTGCATGGAGAGCTCCATTCCCCGCAGGACCTGGTCCGCGTGGGCCTCGGTGAGTTCGGCATCCTTGTGCAGGAGAGGCTCGCACTCCGCGCCATTGGCGAGCACGTACTCGGCCTCCGCCTCAAGCTTCACATGAGAGGGAAAGCCTGCGCCACCTGCTCCCACCACGCCGGCTTCGCGGACTGCTGCAACGATCTCCATTTGCCTGCGAAGCAGCATCGTGGATGGGGATGCCGAGTCAAGGGTTGAGACTCTTTCTGCGAGGAATTTGCTTTTTGCGGGAGGCTCCTGAAACAGCCGTGGGGCCGGACCGGAGGGCGGGGAAAAGGAGGATTACTTCTTATTTTTTCCGCCCAGCGAGAATAGCTTTGTTTGTGTGCGCTGATACATGACTCCATTGGCAATAGCGGGAACGGCAAAGCATTTTTCTCCAAGTGGATTCCTGGCCAACAGCTTGAAGGTTTTGTCAGCGGCGATAACCACCACCTCGCCCGTCTTGCTTGTGCAGTACAACCGACTGCCGATCCACACCGGGGAGCAGTAGTAACTGCCACCCGCCCGCTCGCGCCAGTGACGTTTTCCGCTGGCCGCATCCAGGCAGCTGACAATGCCGCTGTCTGTCCAGAGAAACAAGAGGTCGTCCTTGATGAGGCAACTGGGCACCAAGGGCGGCGATTGCCGTACCTCATAGGCCACCTTGGGCTCCTTCACGCCACCCTTTTGCGGAGCGCGCACCGCCACCAATTGCTGCGCTGACAAGCCCGCGCCGTGACTGCCGAATACCAGATCCTGATAGAGCTGCGGCGAGCCCACCACGCGACTGCCCAGGATGCCCTTGATCTCCCAGTTGACCTTGCCCGTGGCCAAATCCACACCCGTCATGCCATGAGCCGTGCCGGAAAAGACCAGTTCAGGCGAATCATTGCCGGTTTTCCGAACACAGGGGGTGCTGTATCCGGCCAGCACCGTATGGCGATCAATTTTCCAGCGGGTTTTTCCGCTCTTGCGATCGACGGCGATCAAAAAACTTTTCCCGGGAACCATGGAGGCACCCTTTGGCAGAAACCGCTTCATTACCTGCGGATGCATCTGGTCATTGGCCAATATGACCAAACCGCCGGCAATAATCGGCGAACTGGCTGAACCCCAGGTTCCCACGTACGGGCCCAGGTCCCGGCGCCACATTTCCTTGCCCTCAAGATCCAGTGCCAGCATGAGCAACTGCTCGGGTTTCGACCAGACCACCACCACGCCATCGGCATC
>DLRK01000166.1:1490-9976 GCA_002501065.1 Akkermansiaceae bacterium UBA7890 | reverse complement strand
GGAGAAGGAGGCCCCGCCCTTCTTCGTCGAGGACTTCGAATCGGGCCAGGGTGGTTGGACCACGGGAGTGAACGATGCCAACGGTAATACGGCCTGGGTAATGGGATCGCCCAATGGCAGCACCGGACCCACCACCGGCGCTGATGGCTCAGGCAATGCCTTCACCACCAACCTTGGTGACTACGCGAACGATGCCGACATCTTCCTGCGGTCGCCCGTAATCGACCTCACCGGTGGTGGAATCACGACCGCCACCCTCACCATGGAGCATTGGCGCGATGCCGATGGCTTCGGGGACCTCTTCGGAGTGCGCGTACTCAGGGCAAGCGACTTGGGCGTCCTGGGGGATATCGATCCCGATTCCACCGTGTTTGACCCTGACTGGGAGTCGTTCAGCGAAATCCTGCCCGCCTCCGCGGTGGGCGAGGAAATCATCCTCGAGTTCTGGTTCACCAGCGATGCCACCAACGATGCCTTCAGCGGTTGGTCCATCGACAACGTGGCGGTCCAGCTGCAGTAATACAACCACCACCCAAGCTCAACTTTGATGGGGCCATCCCGACAGGGCATGGCCCCGTTTCTGTCCAACTGAAGCGATGCCTGACGTTTTCGGCAAACGAACGGGAAGTTTCGTCCTGCACAGGACCGAACCGGAAGTTCATTGCTTGAAAAACAGGCTGGTGTGTGCCTAATCCTGACCAGACGAAAGATGAGGATCCCCTGTCCAGTCTGCGCCACCCTGATCATGGCCGGGGAGGAACATGTCGGCATGAAGAACCGCTGTGTCACCTGCCGGACCAAGTTCCTCATCCCCGCCCGCGAGGACGGTGTGGCGCAAATCCTTGAGCGCGGTGTGGCGCCGCAGGCGAACGTTCCCAAGTTGCTGGTCCATCCCCCCGAAACCGCTTCGCCCATCAACCCCGGGACCGGGGAAAAAGCCCCGCCTCACAAACTGCTCACCTCTACCGATCCGTTACGGGCTCCCACCAATGCCCCCGACGCAAAACCCTTCCGGGCTCTCCCGTCCGTCCCACCCCCACACCCTTCCGGAACTGAACCCCCTCCCAAGATTCAGATTCACCTCAGGAAAAAGTTGGTGCGGCGGAAGATCGCCAAGAAAAAGGCCGTCAAAAAACACAGTCTTGAACACCTCCCCGCCCTCGATCCCGGACCTCCGGAACAGGACAACCCCGGGCAGTCACCCGCCCCCACGGGAACCCCGTCCGGCCCGCTCGACACCGGCGCTTCCCGATAACTCCAGGAGCTGGAAATCCGGACTGTCTCTTTTCTCCGACCCGTCGGGCATCGCTTGACGGGGTTCTCTACGCCGGAACCTCCCGCTACGTTGCCCCACTGGTTCCCCAGTCACTCCCTCCACTCGAACTTCGGCAACTTGCTCCGGTCCAGCCCCCTCAGGTGCCCCTTTCCCACTCGCGAGGCATCATCGGGACGCACGTAGACCCAGTCGTTATCACCAAACACTTCCTCACAGAATCTGGCTGCCTCCGGATCATACTTCTTCAGTTCCTCCCGCGTGTTGACATGGTTGTGGATCCTGTCGTTCTCCCGGTTCGTATTGAACCAGCACTGCACCGCCTCGGCCCAGTATTCGTGATAGTGCCCGGCCGCATAGGTTCCCTTCCACCTGCCCTCAGCCAGTGATCCCCTGTAAGCCGCCTTCAATCTCCTGTCGAAAGTCTTGTCCAGGACGTTGATGGCCATGAGGTGGACGGCGTGCGCAAGCTCGTGCACCAGAATGTTCTCAGTAGGATAGGGGTCCCCGGGACAGCAGAGCATGTTCTCTTCCGCACAGCTCACTGCGGGTCGATGCCAGGTCGCTCCCAGTCCCCGCGACCTGTTCCATCGTTCGGGGGGCCGCAGGTCGCTATGCTCAGGAACGTCGAGGGTCACCTCGCTCACTCCCATCACGGCCAGCCGGGCCTTGCTTTTTCCCAGTTGCCGGAGGAGATCCGGCCGTTTTCCCAGCATGGACTGCACAATCCAGGCCGCCTCCCTGAGAGCGTAGGGAGAAACCTTTCCGGATGCCACGATGGGAAAGCCCTCCAGCAGGACAACCTGCTGGTAGAACCCGGCGAGCTTGAACTCCCTGCGCAACCCGGGGCTGATCTTTTCAACGTCCTGCCCCGGTGAGTGATTTGGAGCCGTCAGAAAGAGACCGGCGCAAAGAACTATCGCACGCTGCATCAATAACGAAGGTAGGGATTCCGTCTCTCTTTCACAAGACACGGATCACGTTCCCGGGTCCTTCAATCCAACCCCATGAACTCCGATGAACCCGGAGGATTCCGCTCCCCCCTGAAAAAAGTGAGGCGGCCAGCCGGCCGCCTCAACGGGAACATTCAATTCAGGAAGCGATCGAGACTACTTGAGCAACTTGATCCTGATGTTGCGAAAGCGCACCTCAAATCCACCGGGAGAGTGGTACTGCAATCCGATGATCCCTTCCTTGGCCGCTTTCTTGGGATCCTTGTCGTCGAACTCGATCGCGACCACGCCATTCAACTCCTGGGTCAACTTTGAACCATTGGCCGTGATCCTGTACTTGTTCCATCCATTGTCCTTCTTGATGGTCGGCTTGTTCTTGTACTTTCCGGCCAGCAGGCCACGTCCCCTCTCCTCATAGAGCTTCCCATACCATCCGTTTCCAATATCCGCCTGGTAACCGCTCACCACCCACTTGTTGGCGCCATTCGCAGACTGTTTGGAGCGGATCTGGATGCCGCTGTTTCCCTTTCCATCCACCAGGATCCACTCCGTTTCCAGTTCGAAATTGGCGAGGGAGTGCTTGTAAATGAGGAAGGTATTGCCTCCCTTGAGCTGGGCAAGCTGACCGGAAATATACCCGTCCTTGACGCTCCAGACATCCGGATTGCCATCCCAGCCCGCGAGGTCTTTTCCGTTGAACAACGTGATCCAGCCATCCTTGTCAGGCTTGGGCAGTTCGTGGTGGTCCGCGAAGAGCGGCATCACAGCAGAGGCAAGGGCAATTGCGAGAGTGGTGATTCGTTTCATGGTTTTCGAGTGTGCCTTGGGATTCTTCAGATACGGGGGGAGGACGCGAGCCTTTTCACCACCTTCCTTGCCGGATTCCAGGTCCCCCGATGATCTCCATGACCGGTCCCGCCCCCTGCAAACCGCGGCACCTCGTTCCAGGGTCATGAAAGCGGGTGAGGCGCAATCCGTATCGGAAATCTAAGGGTGCAGGGGCTTCAGGGCTTCCATGAGCCGGGGGAGCAACCGGGCAACCTCCTGCTTGGAATCGATCGCGAACCAGCGCTTCGACCCCTCTCCCACGGAACGGACACTGAAAGTCACCGGGCCTCCGCCTGCAGCCACCTGATCTCCCAGCACCAGAAAGAAGAATCCCCCTGTGTCGAGGTTGGATTTCCAAGTGGGAAGATAGAACAACTCGACCGAATCGTCGTTGCTGCTCCAGCGGGACAAATCATTCGTCACATCGAACCGCAGCCGTTCCTCGCCATCCATGACCAGGGAGAATCCCCCGGTTTTCGGCTGCGTGCTCCAACCCACCCCTCCCGAAAAACAAAGGACTCGTCTCTCCATGCCTTTCTTCCGGACCTTGCTCTCCCAACCAACTTCCGCTCCCCGTTTCTCCTGCCGGATGAACACCCGCTCGACGAAATCTCCCGCCAGATTGTGCCACATGGTATTTTCCCCGGTCCCGATATCGATCTTCCGGATAGCGGGCCTGGCTGTCCGGAGGTGCTTGGCCAGCACTTTCGCCCGAGCGACATCCTCCCCGCTCCCGGGAGCCACTGCCCATTCGGAAAGTTTCCCGAGGGTCGCGTCTTCTCCGCTGGGCGCTCGATGAAAAGGGGCCGGTTTCTGGTCCCCCGGGGCCGCGAACTTCTTTCCCACCACCCTGTGGACCGCTCCCACCACGACCTCTTCAACCTCCGGTTTGTAGCGTCCGGGCTGCTCGTAGTAGACCTGCGAAAAGTCCGCCTCGTAGCCCCCCTCTGCCAGGACCCGCCTGGACGGTATATAGCCGGGCATGCCATTGGCCCACGCCGTGATCCACAGGCGTGACCAGGCCAGTTCCCGGTTCAAACGCACCGAGTAGTCGACCACCACCTCGCCGGGAAGAAACACCATCGCCAGGTCCTTCCCGAATTGCCAGCTGGTCACCGGGTAGGGCACGTGGGAGGGAATCCCCTTCCCGGCATCAAGGCGCTTGAGCATCGCAAGCCCCAGCTGCCCGTCGAATCCTCCCTTCGCCTTCAACTCCTCCCAGTAAGCACGCGGCTTGGGATCCACCAGCGGCAGCTGCACCGTCGTTCCCGCCACCACAGGGGCTCCCCCGAGCTCGCTCATCCCGTCCCCCAGCAACCGCTGAACTTCTCCTCCGATTGCCCGGCCATGGCCTTCCGCAATTTGCAGGTTGCCACTCGGCTGGGGACCAATGTCCGCCCCGCATCCGATCGTCATGAGGGCCGTGGCCGAGGGAAAGGCCTCTTCCATTGCGTCGTTGGCGTAGCCCGCCCAGTCCCCACTCACATGGTTCCGCCCACCAACGGTGGTGCAGTGGCAGGCATAGTTCGCCCACAGAACCCTCACCCTGCCGTCACGATCCTTCGCGGCCAGAACCGGCAGGCTGTGATCAACGGGCGCGTCGCGCTGAAAGCCAAATCCACGCCATTGGCTATCCGTCATGATCCTCCGGTTCCCCCCGAAGTCCGCCCGGCCCTGCCCCCAGGAGAGACGCATCGGTTGACGATTCTGCAACGCCATCCTCACCGCCTGCGCCATCTTCCCGAGGGCGAATTCGGTGTAGCGCGCCATCCTCTCTTTCTGCTCCGGAGTCATCCGTCCCGCCCACAGGACCCGGGCGTAGCCGACCAGGCTGGGTGCATTGTGGGTATGAGTGGCTGCCACCACCAGACGTTCCGGGATAATCCCTTCCCCCGAGAGACTCTGCGCCAGCCTCGCCTTGAGAGCTGCAGGGACCCCGCAATTGTCAATAACCACGATCGCAACCGGATCCTCATTTCCGATCACCATCGCACGCGCCCACAATCTGGTATCGATTCCTTCCAGTTCGGTCCTGCGGCCTCCGTAGCCGGCAAGAACCACCGGGTGACCGGGCGTAACATCCACCTTGGCCGCACCCACCTCTACCAACCGTTCGTCAGCCTGGACCGTTCCCACGAGAAAAACCGCTGCAACCCCGGACCACATGCCCGGTCGGAAATAAATTCGTCTCCCTTTCAACACAACGGACAGACTAGAACGCGCCGGGGAATACGCGAGGACAGACTCATCCCCTCGACAGAAGCGGAGAAACCGCCCTACCCTTCTGCATGTCCCATCTCTTCGCCACTGCCTGCACCCTGGTTCTTCTCACGACCACACGCTGTCTTGCCGTCGAAGTGCCGGACAACTTGAAGAAGAGCAATCTCGTGGCATGGTGCATCGTCCCGTTCGATGCCTCCGAACGTGGCCCCGCCGAGCGATCCGCAATGCTCACCGGACTCGGCCTCAAGCGTTGTGCCTACGACTGGCGGCCCAGACATGTCGCCGAGTTCGAAGAGGAAATCCTGCAGTATAAGAAGCACGGCATTGAATACTTTGCCTTCTGGGGGCAACACGAGGAGGCCTTCCGGCTCTTCAGAAAACACGATCTTCATCCTCAGATCTGGCACACCCTCGGGAGTCCCAACCGGAAATCGCAGGCCGAAAATGTCACCACTGCTGCTGCCACCATAAGGCCCCTTGCCGAGCAGACCGCGAAACTGGGTTGCAAGCTCGGGCTCTACAATCACGGCGGATGGGGTGGAGAACCTGCCAATCTGGTGGCGGTCTGCCGCCTGCTTCGCAAGGCGGGACACCATCACGTCGGGATCGTCTACAACTGGCACCATGGTCATGGACACATCGCCGATTGGGCCGAAGTTCTCGGACAGATGCAACCCTACCTGCACTGTCTCAACCTCAACGGCATGAACACCGCTGCAAAGCCCAAGATTCTCCCCCTCGGTCAGGGTCAGCACGATCTCGCCATGCTCCGAACCATCGTCACGAGTGGCTACCGCGGTCCCATCGGGATCCTTGATCATCAGAGCCACCTCGATACCAGGGAAACCCTTCTGGACAATCTGGCCGGGCTTGCGTGGCTCACCAGGGAACTGGCCACGCCAGGCTCGGGAGGATCGAAGCCGACACCTCAAGCCAGTGCGGTGACAAAATGAAGGCCACGCCGTTACGCTGCATCTCAGCGCAATCTCTGCAACTGCAGACTAGTTGGGATCATCATCAGGATCCCGGGTCCAGACCACGCTGCTTCCTTCCTCCAGAGTCTTGACCTTGCCGCTGCCGGTTATGATATCGGTGGGGGATTTGACCTCCACATGACCGTCGGCAAAAAGGAGAAGCCCCTTTTGGTTATGGCGGGCGGCAAAGGCTTTGGGGCCGGCCTTGGGAGAGGCCGAAAAATTCGCCTGTGCGCTGACAAGCTTCTTATCCTTGGGCATGCCTCGCTCAAGGAAGATAACGGTGTTCACCGGAGCCTGGATCGAAGCCACGGTGCCCTGCGGCTTGTGTCCCGTTTCGTTTTCCCGACGCTGCAGACGACTGTTCATGCCGATGGCGAACATCGGATTCTTGAGTTTTTTTTCGCTCTTCGGGTAGGGCGCCCCCGGCACATAGAGGGGATATGCGTCTTCATAAAAAAGCCGCGGCTCGCTATCCTCGCCAATATCGCCCACCGATTTCCGGGACATCCCCCAGAGAAGGGCATTGTACCACACCTCCCTTGCTTCCGGTTCACCAGCAGCCTCCCAGGTGTCGCCCGTACCGGAGTGGTTCTCACGGGGAAGCAGACCCCCATTTTCTCCGGTATAGGCCATGAAACTCTGGCCCAGATCCTTGATCTTCTGCGTGGCCCGCACAAGGTGGGCCTTTTCACGACCGTTCTTCATCACCTGCAGGGTGATGCCCGCCAGCACCATCACGATCGAGATGGAGACCAGAATCTCCATCAGCGTAAAACCTGTCGGCCTCACGGCGCGAGTCGATGAGCGGCTCGTAACGTTCATGGATCTGAGGGGGGCCACACCTGCTGTGTCAGCGGACGGAGGAGTGTGGGATGCTGGTAATGTCACCGAAACGACCACCTTCTTCAAGTAGGCTTTCCGATGAAGCATCGGTTACCATAGCCCATTTTTAGGCGGTTTCCGCCAAAAATCTTACCCAAAGACGGTATTTTCTACATGTCCCACGGTTCTGCAACCACCGCTCCGCTCGGGGAAACAGCGAATTTCGCTTGTTGATTGACCCCTCGCACAACAAGCTCACCCGCCCGCCCAGAGACTGCCTGCCCTGCCCACCATGAACGAAAATCCTGTCTTTTTTCCCAGGCAGATCCTGCCGAAATTTCTTCGCTTCCTCCCGATCTTCCTCCTGGGAGCCGGCATCTCCCTCGCCGGAGTCGCACAACCCCCGGCTGTCGAACTGACCTTGTCCCCGGATGAAATCGGCGTGGGGAGCAGCAGCGAACTCACCATCACCATCGACAACTCCGCCAACCCGGGAGATATCAACGATCTTGCCTTTACCCTCTCTCTCCCAGAGGGGGTCATTTTCGCTACGCCGGCCAACCCCCTGTCCGAATGTGACGGAAAAATCACGGTTGAAGGCGGTGGATCATTTCTGCAATTCACAGAAGGCGTTGTATCGGACAGTGGGACCTGCACCATCAAGGTCATCGTGACTCGGACACAACGGGGAGATCATACCCTCACCGTCGCCGACTTCGTGTCCAACGCTGGTGAGAGCGACCCCGCCTCTGCTACCCTGTCCACCCCGGAAACCCCCATCCTTGGTTTCAGCAAGCGCTTTGTCCCTGACCTGGTTCCCCTCGGAGGCAGGTCCACCCTGATTTATACCATCGAGAACCAGGGCGAGGAGGATGCCTTCCATTTATCATTCAATGATTTGTTTCCCGAGGGAATCGCCATCGCCACCCCCCCCTCAATTTCCACCACCTGCGAGGGGATCAGCATCACGGCCATCAACGGAACCCAGGCCATCGAGGTGAATCCCGACGACCCGCTTCCCCTGCCTGCTGGCGAAACCTGCACCCTGACCCTTGATGTAGTGGGGATCTTACCGGGAGTCCATAACAGCATTTCCAGCAACCTCACTGCCGTCGGCGTGATTGGAGGACAGCCAGTTTCAGCCGGACGAGCGGTAGCCCGGCTTGAGGTGATCGACCCTTCCTCGATTCTCGATGTATCCTTTTCCAAGGAATTCATCGACAACCCGGTCGCCCCGGGAGGAACGGGCACCCTTGAGTTCTCCATCACCAACAACAGTGCCACCGACACACTCACCAACATCCGGTTCACCGACGACCTTGAGGCCACCCTGCCAGGCCTGATCGCTGCCGAGATTCCTACGAGGGGCGGGACCCTGGTCGAAGCCACCTTCGGTGCTGATGATGGTGG
>DLRK01000166.1:915-1159 GCA_002501065.1 Akkermansiaceae bacterium UBA7890 | reverse complement strand
GGTGGTGGTGGTGGCGATCCCATCATCACGGGAGCCTGGGATTATCTCGACCGCATCGAGAACGAGAACGGAACCAATCTGGGTTATCCCATTGACGAAAGCGGCAATGCCTGGAACTCCGTCGCTTTTGATGTGGCAACCTCAACCATTGGTCCCTGGGAATCCGAGGATGCTCCCCTCCAGACAGGAGGAATCGATGGCTTTCCCGGGGCACCGGATCTCCTCTTCGGCATCGATGCTGCCC
>DLRK01000166.1:0-552 GCA_002501065.1 Akkermansiaceae bacterium UBA7890 | reverse complement strand
CAACACCTTCGAGATCACCGCCGAGCAACTTGGTGAAGCAGGGTGGCTCATTGACTACCTTATCGACGACGGAGCAGTGATCTACATCAATGGGACCGAGATCTTCCGCACACCGAGCATGCCGGCCGGGGCAGTTGAAACCACCACCCTCTCCGGCCTCGGAGACGAAACTGCCACCTCTACCGGCAATCTCAACCTCAGCGGCATCCTGGTGGAAGGCACCAACTCCATCGCGGTGGAGGTCCATCAAAACACCCTCGGCAGCAGCGATGTGGGATTCCAGTTGCAATTGACTCCTGCTCCTCAGAATCCCACTGAGGAAGATCCCTTCCAGGTCACGGGAGCCTGGGATTATCTCGACCGCATCGAGAACGAGAACGGGACCAATCTGGGCTATCCCATTGACGGAAGCGGCAATGCCTGGAACTCCGTCGCTTTTGATGTGGCGACCTCAACCATTGGCCCCTGGGAATCCGAGGATGCTCCCATCCAGACAGGAGGGGTCGACGGCTTTCCCGGGGCCCCGGATCTCCTCTTCGGCATCGGTGCTGC
>DLRK01000151.1 GCA_002501065.1 Akkermansiaceae bacterium UBA7890 | reverse complement strand
TGGGGGAATAATTGCTGACAAGGTCAACAGTGGGGCAAAGGTGACATGTGTTAGTACTATTCTGCAGATATTGGCAGCTTTAGCTGTAGCCTATTTTGTTATTCAGGCGAAGCAGAGCGATACGCCTGAGGAATTTTGGTGGCCGTTCTTCTCCTTCTTCATGATCCTGTTCCTGACCACTGGTATTGGTAACGGCTCTACTTTCCGGAGTGTCCCATATATTTTCAGTAAAGAACAGGCAGGCCCTGTTCTTGGATGGATCTCAGCGATTGCCGCTTATGGCGCATTTATTATCCCTAAGGTGTTTGGACAACAAATTGAAGCCGGTCACCCTGAGTATGCCTTGTACGGATTTGCCGGCTACTATGCGATCTGTCTCGTGCTGAACTGGTGGTACTATCAGGGTCCCAAGAGAGAGTTCGACAACCCATAAGGAGCGACCGCATGTTGGGTGATCACTTGCACTCCACTCCGGGGATACGACCCGGTTCTTTGCACCCTCTCTCCTCCCGGACCCCCATCCAGACAGCCCCAAAAAGGAAATTCCCGGCAGTGATTTGATCTCCTTCTTTTCTTTTGCCATCCTCAACCCATGAATTTCCTTAACAGGGTTGCTTGCGTCTCCCTCTGTATTACCGGCGCGCTGAAGGCAGCCGACCTTGAACGCATAAAATACAATAACCCCGGCCTGAAGGTGGATTTGGGGGTGGGACTGTGGGCCTGGCCGATGCCGGTGGATTGGGACAGGGATGGGGACCTCGACCTGCTCATCGACTGTCCCTGCAAGCCATACGAAGGAATTTGGTTCTTTGAAAATCCTGGCGGCGGCAAGACTCCTGCCTTCAAGGCAGGCAAACGGGTCCATGCTTCCCGGCGCAATATTCAGGTGAGCTGGGTAGCTGGCAAACCCCGCTATCTTGTTCCGGGGGCTGAAGTGTCCGCCGACCTGGCGGAGACCAGCAAGATCTATCCAGAAACCCGGGTGGAGAAGCACCGCAAGATTCGCGCCAATCAATGGAAGTACGTGGATTACGATGGGGACGGCGCCTTGGACCTCATCGCGGCAGTGGGGGTGTGGGACGATTACGGCTGGGACAATGCCTATAACCCTAAAGGCGAATGGTCCAATGGGCCGCTGCACGGATTCGTTTATCTCATGCGCAACGAGGGTACAACTACCAAGCCGAACTACGCGAAGCCAGCAAAGGTGCAGGCGGCTGGGAAGCCGGTGGATGTTTATGGCCGGCCCTCCCCCAATTTTGCGGACTTTGACGGGGACGGGGATCTGGATCTCCTGTGTGGTGAATTTGTTGATAGTTTCACTTATTTCGAAAACACCGGCACCCGCAAGACTCCCGACTACGCTGCGGGCCGCAAACTGACGCACAAGGGACAGGTTCTGACGATGGATCTGGAAATGATTCTGCCCAGTGCCGTTGATTGGGATAAGGATGGAGATATTGATTTAATTGTGGGCGATGAGGATGGGCGCGTGGCGCTCGTAGAACATACAGGAAATGTCGAGGATGGGCTGCCGCGGTTCCTGCCCCCGGTGTATTTCAGGCAGGAGGCGGATGAAGTGAAGTTTGGTGCGTTATCCACGCCCGATGGGTTCGATTGGGATGGGGACGGTGATGAGGACATCATTTGTGGCAATACCGCCGGCTATATTGCTTTCCTTGAAAACCTCAGTGGCCCGAAGCAGGAAGCTCCCAGGTGGGCTGCTCCCAAACTCCTTCAAGCGGGGGGAAAAACCTTGCGGATCATGGCTGGGGCCAACGGATCCATTCAGGGTCCCTGTGAAAGCAAGTGGGGTTATACCACCCTGACGGTGACTGACTGGAACCACGACGGACTGCCGGATCTCATCGTGAATTCCATCCTCGGCAAGGTGGTCTGGTATCAGAACACCGGCACCCGAAGGACACCCAGGCTCGCCGCTGCCCAACCCATCGAAGTGGAGTGGCAGAAGAAACAGCCGCTACTCAAGTGGGGATGGATGCGACCTGAAGGAAAGGCGCTCCTTACACAATGGCGCACTACACCGGTGGGGGTGGACTGGAACCGGGATGGTCTCAATGACCTCCTGATGCTCGACCACGAAGGGTATCTTGCGATTTTCCCGCGCTCAAAACGCGGTGGTCAGCTGCAGCTTCACGAACCACAGCGCATTTTCGAAACAGACACCGGCTCTGTCCGTTTGAACGCGCGGTCTGCTGGTGGCAGCGGTCGGCGCAAGTTGTGTGTTACTGACTGGGACGGCGATGGGCGCCTTGATGTATTGGGCAACAGTCCCAACGCTGAACTCTGGCAGAACGTGGCTGATCGCAAAGGGATGGTTAAGCTCATTAATCGTGGCACCCTGTTTAAGCGGAATATTTCCAGCCATACCACCAGCCCGACAGTGGTCGATTGGAACGGAGATAAGGTGCCGGATCTCCTGGTGGGGGCTGAAGATGGGTTTCTCTATTACGCTCGCAACCCGCGCAAGCCCTAGGCAGCGCCGTTGGTTTTCTCTTTTTTTCCTGCTCCTCGGTCCTGAGGCTCACCTCAAATAACTGCCTGTAGGCGTCGACTCCCGCTTCATCAAGTTGATCTCCACATTTGCACCCACCAATCCCGTCGCCCAGAGCGATTCCTAAAAGGGAGTTTCTGGCAGTTGCTGACAATCATATTGCTCATTGGACGCTTTCGGCCATTTGTTTTTTCGCTCGCCTCGTGCCAGAATTATCATGAATATTACTCCCCTCTGCCACGCTTCCTTGGGACTTGAATCCATGTTTTTTCACCGTCATTTCTCGCTCGTCGCGACTTCGTGCTTCCTGGTGACTCCAGCCGCCTCACCGGCATTGGCCGCCGACAAGAAACCGATCAAGGTTTTCATTCTGGCAGGCCAGTCGAACATGGAAGGGCACGCGAAGGTCGCAACGTTCGACTACATCGGTGATTCTCCCGAGACGGCTCCGATTCTGAAGGAAATGCGTGATGCCAAAGGGAACTCCAGAGTGGCGGACAACGTTTGGATTTCCTACTTCACGGGCCGAGGCGATGACAACGGTGAAGGGTTCGGCAGATTGACATCAGGCTACGGTTCGCGGTCCAATCCGACGGAAGATGGTGGGAAGATCGGCCCGGAGTTCACTTTCGGACTTTATATGGACAAGGCAATTGAAGAGCCGATTCTGATCATCAAGACGGCATGGGGCGGGAAGTCGCTTTTTTATGATTTCCGGTCGCCCAGTTCCGGTGTCTACCAGCGATCAGAAAAAGACCTTGAGAAGGGTCGTAACACTGCAGCACGGAATGGCCACTACTACCGCCTGATGCTCGGCCACATCAAACATGTCCTGGATGACATCAAGCGAGTTTGTCCCAGCTACGACGCAAAGCAGGGATACGAAATCTCAGGCTTCATCTGGTTTCAGGGTTTCAACGACATGGTCAATCGAGGAGTATATCCCGTGCTTCCCGCTGACAGCAGAGAGAATCGGTTTGAGAAATACAGCGGGTGGCTGGCTCACTTCATCCGCGATGTCCGCAAGGACCTCAACACTCCACAGATGCCGTTTATTATTGGCGTGATGGGCGTGGGGGGAATGGCCCCTGAAAAGGTGAATGAGGGCAATCAGGAATTTCGCAAAGCGATGGCGGCCCCTTCCTCCTATCCGGAATTCAGAGGGAATGTGGCCGCGATCCACACCGGCCAATTCTGGGATGAACCGCTGGCAACCATTCAAGGTAAATATGAACAGGTTAAGCGGAAGCGATATCAGCTGAAGAAGAACGAAGTGGATAAGGGCAATATGACTCGCAAGGAAATGGAAGCCGCCGTGAAGAAATTCGAAGCCGGGCTGATCTCGCCTGAGGAGGCCTCCTTACGTGCCCGTGGTGCATCCAACGCCGGCTACCATTATCTGGGTTGCGCGAAGACATTCGCCCTCATGGGAAAAGCCTACGCGGAAACCATGTTGAAACTGATGAAGAAATAATTCGCGAATCGATCACGAAGAACCGGTTTTCCTACGCTCGCGACCTGCTTCAAAGGGTTCATTTCCCTTGAAAAGAGGAGATTTCACACCCCGGGACCACCACAGGCAGCGGCCGGGGTGCTTCGCTACAGGACCAAGCCCCGATTCCCACCCCTCTCTCTCCAGTCCCCGGGCAGTCTGATTCCAGTTGTCTATTTCTCACCGGAGTCAGCTCCCCACTCGCCCCGGCCTGCCAGTCCGGTCCAGCGTTTTGACGAAAACCCAATTTCCTTTCAGTAACCCAAGGTCAGGGAGCTCACGGAGAACCCCAGCAAAAGCCCGAATGTTATCGGGCCGGCCTCACACACCTCCCCCAAAAAAC
Source organism: Akkermansiaceae bacterium UBA7890 (assembly GCA_002501065.1). Lineage (GTDB taxonomy): Bacteria > Verrucomicrobiota > Verrucomicrobiia > Verrucomicrobiales > Akkermansiaceae > Roseibacillus_B. Next base: position 7,288 of record DLRK01000151.1, on the reverse strand, counting down.
CGCAGCATCCATTCTCCGAACACGCGATAATCCGCCCTCCCCTGCTGCAACGATTGTTCGGCCCGCTCCACTACCTCCGGCGGGATCCTGTCCAGCCTGCTACGCATCAGATCCCGCGCATACCCCGGGGTGAACTCGGGGTGGCCCTGCACGCCCAGCATGTGCTCCCCGACACCGTACATGTAATACGGACAAAAATCGCTGCCGGCAAACAACTCTGCCCGGTCGGGCAAGACGCTGACCTGGTCCTGGTGGCTGACAAGCAACCGCAGATTCTGGAGCACCGGACGCATCCACGGCCGGCTCACGACAATACGGTTTTCCGAAAACCCCACACCCCAGCCCAACGGAGAACGCTCAACCGATCCTCCCAGCGCCTCCGCCAGCAATTGATGGCCAAAACAAATGCCCACGAACCTCACCTTGTTCTCATCCAAACGTCTGACGAACCCCTTCAACCGCTCCACCCAGTCCAATCCGTCGCTCAGTCCATGTTGACTGCCCGTGGTGAGATAGGCGTCGCAATCACCCAATGCGGCAGGGTATTGCCCCTTTCTGACATCAAACACGCGTAAACGCACGGAAGAGTCTAAGATGGAGAAATATTTACCGAACATTTCGGGGTAATTCCCGTGCTTCGGTTGCAGGCTATCCCCGACATCGTCGCACTGTAACAATCCTATGTTCACTCTTCATTCCTGTTTGTTCTGGTGATCACCCGCCAAAGCTTTGGCACAGAGTTCGGCGTATTGTCGCGCGTCCAAGGCCACCGGGTTGCCGGCGGCGCTGGGATCGCGCTCTGACATCTGGCCGATGCGCTCCAGATCCTCCGGGCGGACGCCGACCGAGGCAAGATCGTGGGGAATCCCCAACTCCCGACGCAAATCCAGCACCCACTGGAGAAAGGCTTCGAAACTGTCGTCGCCAAGATCGAGATAACGCGCCAAACGGCAAATCCGTTCCTCTATCGCGGATTGGTTACGCTTCAGCACATAGGGCATCAGGATGGCGTTGAGCAATCCGTGATGTGCGTCATACAAAGCTCCCAAACTGTGCGCCAGCGCGTGCATTCCTCCCAAGCCCTTTTGGAAAGCGGTCGCCCCCATGGCAGAGGCCACCAACATCTGCATCCGTGCCTCCAGGTCATCTCCCCGGGCCGTGGCCCTCGGCAGATACCGTCCTACCAGTCGGCACCCTTCCACCGCGATACCCTCTGCCATCGGGTGATAAAAAGGGGAACACAAGGCCTCCAGATTATGGGACAGGGCGTCCATTCCCGTGGCCGCCGTCAGTTTGGCCGGCAAGCCCACGGTCAGTTCGGGGTCCAGCACCACCGCCTTGGGCAGCATCAGGGGATGAAAGATGATCTTTTTCACCTGCTGGGCCTCGTCGGTAATCACCGAAGCCCGGCCCACTTCAGAACCGGTGCCCGCCGTGGTGGGAATGGCAATCACCGGAGCGATTCCCTCCGGGTCCGCTTTGGTCCAATTGTCTCCCACGTCCTCAAATTCCCAAATGGGCAACCGCTGGGCGGCCATCAGGGCGACCGCCTTGCCCACATCCAGGCCCGATCCTCCGCCCAAGGCAATCACGCCGTCACAACCGCCCTTGCGATAAACCTCAACACCGGCTTCGACATTCGCTCCGCTCGGATTGAGCTTGATGGCGTCGAACAACACCGCCGGCAGCCCCGCTTCAGCGAGCGACTCCAGCATCGATGCCGTCATCGGCAAAGCCGACACCCCCGGGTCCGTCACCAGCAATGGCTTGCTTATTCCCCGGTCACGGCACAACTGCGGCAAGGCCGCCACAGATCCCGCGCCGGCCTTGATCGCGTTGGGATAATTCCAGTTTCCCGTCAATTCTGCATACTCCATGGATAATCCGATTCACTCACTGGGTTAAGACAGTTTCAAATGGTAGGATTTGGGCTGTGTCAACGCCTCGAACCCCAGGGGCGAAAGCGCGTATCCGGCGCCCGAATGCTTCACCCCCGTCCAAGCCAGAGCGGGATCGAGATAATCACAACGGTTGGTGAAAAAAGTACCGGTTTCGATCTGCTCGCCCAGTTCCACGGCTCGCTCGATATCCCTTGTGAAAACAGAAGCGGTAAGACCGAACTCGGAATCGTTCATCAAGCCAACGGCCTCTTCATCCGAGAAGGTCTTCTGAATACCCACCACCGGCCCAAACGTCTCCTCGGTCATCACCCGCATGCTGTGGTCCACACCGGTGAGGATTTGCGGAGCCATGTATGCCCCCGAGGGGTCATGCGCGGGAAACAGTGAACTGTCGATGTGGGCCGTAGCCCCCCTGGCCAAGGCGTCCTCCACCTGTTCACGGGCAAAGGCCGCAGCGGACGGCTTTACCAACGGCCCCAAGGTCGTTTCCGGATCATCAGGTCTTCCCAGCTTGTATTGCCTGGTCAGTTTCACCGCCTTCGCGACAAAGGCGTCGTGAACCTCGGCGTCCACATAAATGCGTTCGATTCCACAGCACGATTGCCCGGAATTGAAGAACGCCCCGTCTACCAGAGTCTCCACCGCGGCGTCCAGATCGGCGTCGGCGCGCACGTAGGCCGGGTCTTTGCCGCCCAGCTCCAGCCCGAGACTGATAAATCTTCCCGCCACGGCCTTTTCCACGGTGGCTCCGCCGGCTACCGAACCAGTGAAACACACGTGCTGAACCTGCTCGGATCGGATCAGTTCCGTGGTGTCTTCATGGGAAAGATGCAGATACTGGAACACTCCCTTCGGCAAGCCGGCAGCCTCGAACGCCTCGTAAAAGCGCTCGGCGCACAGCGGCGTCTGGGCGGAATGCTTGAGAATCACGGTATTGCCCGCCAACAACGCGGGAACCACCGCGTTCACGGCGGTCAGATAGGGATAATTCCACGGAGCGATAACCGCCACCACCCCCTTGGGGTCCCTTTTGATGTAACGGCGAAAGCCCTCCCTGGGCTCCACCTCCACCGGAGCCAGGGCGGTCTCGGCAATACTGATCATATGGCGGGCCCTCTCCTCAAAACCGGCCACCTCGCCGGCCGCATACCGGATCGGTCGTCCCATCATCCAGCTGATTTCTTCCGCAATACTCTCCTTGCGGGCGACAAAAGCGTCCACCATGCGCGAACACACCGCAGCCCTCTCCGGAACAGGGATCTTTTTCCACTCGTGCAACGCCTCCTCCGCGGCAACCAGGGCCTCCAGCCACTGTTGTTTACCCGCCAACTGCCGGGTCGCATATACCGAGCCGTCGACCGGCGAAACCGTCTCCTGTTGTTTTGTTCCGGCCATCACTCCCATCCCTGTTGCCGATTCAAATTATTTCGAAATATCTCTGCATTTCCCAGTCCGATACGTGCTTGCGGTACTGCAGAGCCTCCCAAACGCGGGTTCCGGCGTAATGGTCCACAAAGGCCTCTCCGAAGAGTTCCCGCGCGGCCTCTGAGCCACGCAACGCCTCTGCCGCCTGCTCCAGGGAGGTCGGCAATACCAGCGAGGCGTCGTGCTCCCGGGCATAGGCATTGCCCTGCACCACCTCCACCGGTTCAAGCTGGCGCTCGATGCCCAACAGGCCGGACCCCAGGGCGGCCGCCAGAATGATGTAGGGGTTGGCGTCGGCGGAGCCCAGGCGGAATTCCACCCGCTGCGATTTGGCCGACCCCGGAATGATCCGCAAGGCGGTGGTGCGGTTCTCGCATCCCAACGTGGCGTGGGTCGGAGCCCAGAACCCGGGAACCATGCGGGAGTAGGCATTCACCGTCTGGGCCAGCATCGCGGTCAACTCGGCCATGTAATGTTGCTGTCCGGCCACGAAATGCCGCTGCACCGCACTCATCCGCATCGGTTGATCGGCGTCGAAAAACGCGGAGCCCGAGCCATCGGCATGATCCAGCGAAAGGTGAATATGTCCGGATTGACCGGGATAATCGTTGGACCACTTGGCCATGAAAGTCGCCATCATTTCTTTGCGCTGGGCCCATACCTTGACAAAGGTCTTGAACAACGCCGCCCGATCAGCGGCCTCGGCGGCATCCGTCACGGCAAGGGCCGCCTCAATAACCCCGGGACCGGTCTCGGTATGAATCCCCTCGATCGGAAACCCCATGGTTTCGGCCAAGTCCAGCAACTCGTGATAAAGATCGCTGAAAGTCGAACAACGCAGCACGGAATACCCGAAAAATCCGGGACTTATCGGTTGCAGATTGCGGTACCCCTTCTCCCTGGCGCTGTCCGGAGTCTCATTGAACATGAAAAACTCATACTCAAAGGCGGTGTTGGCTCGAAACCCGAGAGACTCGGTGCGCTCGAGAACCCGCCCCAGCACGTTGCGCGGACACAATCGAGCGGCCTCGGCGGCAAACTCGCACAAAAAGAACAACGTTTCCGGCTCAAAAGGGATGTCCCGGCAGGTCTCCGGCAAAATCCGTATCTGGGCATCGGCATAACCGGTGTGCCACCCGGTGAAGTCGGTGCCGACATTCTCATAAAGCTGATCATTGGAGTCCCACCCCAGCACCACGTCACAAAAGGCGAATCCATGATCCAGGGCGCCGAGAAACTTCTCCCGGCTGAGATATTTTCCCCGCATCACTCCGTCCACATCGATGAAGCCGACTTTGACGTTCTTGATATCCCGCTCAGTGACGATGCGTTTCGCGTCTTCGGTAGTGTTCACATCTCTTGCTTCCATATCTTTGACCCTGTTCGTTGTTACTATGCCGCAGGTTGCTCACTGACTCCCGTCAAATCAATCCCCTTGAGCAGGCAGGCTCCCAGTCACCCCGGCCTGCCGGCCCGTTCCGGAGCTTTGACGAAGAATCAATTCTCTTTCAGTGATAGCTGGACTCGTTAGATTTCAGGAAATGCACGGCGAAGCCCCCCCTTCCGGATCTGATGCAGGAGCCTTCCGCCCTTATTGGTTCGATGAGGCCTTGAAACGTGAAGGTGAACACGAAATCACACCGCTTAACGGACATATTGCTTCTGATGTTTGCATTGTGGGTGGCGGCTACACCGGATTGTGGACAGCACTCATGCTCAAGGAACAGGATCCCGATATCAAAATCACCATCATCGAGAAAGAAATCTGTGGGTATGGAGCTTCTGGAAGCAACGGTGGATGCGTTTTGACGCTTGCGACCAAATACTTTTCCTTGTGCCGGTTCTATGGGCGAAACGAAGCCAGGAGGCTCGTGATGGCATCAGAAGAATCTGTCCAAAAGATCAAGCAGTATACTGAAGAACACCACATCGACTGTGATCTCAGGATCGACGGAGCCCAATACATTGCCACAAATGAGGCGCAAGTCGGCGTCATGGATGAGGTTATCCAGGCTCTGGAGGAAGAAGGGATCAATCCATGGGTGCGGCAACCCCTGGAAAAAGCGGTTGAATTTGCAGGAACCAATGAAATCAGGGAGGCCTTCTTCTCGCCCAATGCCGGAAGTGTTCAACCCGCTTTGTTAGTTCGAGGTCTGGTGCGGGTTGCCCGTGAGAAGGGGATTCAGATTTATGAAAACACACCCATGAATCAAATCCTTCCTGACAGGGCACGCCCCAAGGTAATGACCCCGGATGGCTCGATTGATGCGGGAAAGGTCGTGCTGGCCATCAATGCATGGATGGCTTCGGAGTTCCGGCAATTCTCCCGAAGCATCGTTGTGGTTTCCTCGGACATGGCTATCACCGAGCCCATTCCAGACAGGCTTGAAGAAGTTGGCCTGACTCATGGGGCCACCATCTGTGACTCGCGCACCTTTGTTCATTATTTCCATACCTCCACCGACGGGCGGCTTCTGTTTGGCAAAGGCGGAAACACCTTTGCCTATGGGTCTAAAATGCTGCCGTTGTTTTTTCAAGCCAGCGCGTATTCATCTCAGCTTGAGAGAGCCATCGAACGATTCTTCCCAAGATTCAAATCTGCGAAAATGGAACAGACCTGGACCGGTGGTTCTGATCGGTCCACGACAGGTTTTCCATTTTTTGGGAATCTGGACGAGCACCCCAATATTCACTATGGCTTTGGCTATTCCGGGAACGGGGTCACGCTATCATGGCTGGGTGGCAGGATCCTGTGCTCTCTCTGCCTGGACCGCGACGATGAATGGAGTCGATGCGGTTTTGTCGGTGGGCCCCGAGGATATTTTCCTCCTGAACCCATCCGTTGGATTGGGTCCATGATGGTGCGTAACGCCATTCGACGCAAGGAAGCGGCCGAAGATGCCGGAGTTCGTCCGAATTTTTATGATTCCCTGATGGCTCGTTTTGCAAAATCGGCAGGCAAATCCGACAAGAGGGCCTAGTGTCCCGATCAGCCCCAGAAGACATTCCGGCCATCATGAATTGCTTGATTTTCTGATACCGGATTCATTGCGATGTTGCGCACGATCAGGAACCAGGCGTATTTCCTTTTTCAAATGACAATCATCCTCTCCCCTGCCAAGACCCTCGATTTTGGAGACCAGTGCTTTACAGGAAAACACAGTCTGCCTGATTACCTGCAGGAGTCGGAGGAACTGATCGCCAAGCTTGTCAAATTGCCCAAGTCGGAGCTCCGAAACCTGATGGGAATCAGTGAAAACCTGGCTGAGCTTAATGCGCAACGCTACAGGAAGTGGTCGATCCCGTTTACGACCGGCAATTCCAAGCAGGCGCTGCTGGCATTCAAGGGGGATGTTTATACCGGGTTTGATTTTGAAAACTGGAAGGCTGCTGATTTCAACTTTGCTCAGAAGGCATTGAGAATACTCAGCGGATTATACGGAATCCTTCGCCCCCTTGATTTAATCCAGCCCTATCGCCTTGAGATGGGCACCCAGCTGGCAACCCGGCGCGGGAAAAACCTTTATGCTTTCTGGGGGGAAACAATCACCTCGGCTCTCAATGAAGTGGTGGCAGAAACCCGTAACGGGTTCCTCGTGAACCTGGCCTCGAATGAATATTTCCATGCGGCAAACCCCGTCGAGCTGGAAGCTGATGTGGTGTCACCCGTTTTCAAGGATCTCAAGAACGGAAAATACAAGATCATTAGTTTTTATGCCAAGAAGGCCAGGGGGCTGATGGCAGATTTCATCATCCGGAATCGACTGAAGAGCCCCGGTGACCTGCATGCTTTTGACCTTGCCGGATATCGTTATGACAAAGCGGGGTCCAGCCCGGAAGCACCCCTATTCCTCAGGGATGCACCTGCCTGATCCGGAGTGATGGAAGAAGGCCGTCACCTTCATTGAAAGGAGCCGGAAACAAAGCCCGAATCGACCACTGGCGGAGAGGGTGGGATTCGA
>DLRK01000072.1:17925-40726 GCA_002501065.1 Akkermansiaceae bacterium UBA7890 | reverse complement strand
AAGGACAAGAAGTTTCAGTGGGTTCTTCTTCATGATAATCAATTTGGTTTTTGTGGATTCGATTTTCTGAGACCTTGGTCAAGGAGCCGGCTCAACCGGGGGAAGGGGTGCGGCAAGGCCTCAACAAGGATTTCAGTTGATGGTGGTCGTTGATCCGGGATCAACGAATTGGGTTATTAGTTGTTCCGATGTTGTTCACTGGCAGCTTTCGGTCAACGGCAATCGACAGCTATTCAGATCCGCGGGCCCTGCTTCAATGCCTATAAAGCACAAGAGACTATTTGCTTAGCGCAAGGCGGAAAATCGAACGAGCCAAGATATTTCGAAAGGTTTATCGATCCTCCCTTTGCCATCCACCTTCGCGGTAGGGTTTGCTGGCGGCGTAGAGGGCGATGCGTCCGCGGATGCCGGCGATTGCGGAGGTGTTCGGTGGAGGGATGAGCGCAATCGCCTTGTTGGCGGTGGCGATGGCATCCTGGAATCTCCCGAGATTGGCCAGAGCGACCGAATGGGTGTCCAGATAGAGCGGGGATCGTTCCTGGGTTTGTTGGCAGAGGCGGGTGGTGATGGTGAGTGCTTCTTCCGGGGATCGAAGATTTTCATCGGGATGACTGGCGAGGATCCAGGCAAGGTTGTTGGCGGCCTCGGTGAGATCCGGAACACGTGCAAGAGCCCTGCGATAGTTTTCGATGGCTTCGGGCAATCGCTTGAGCCGGACTTCATTATTGGCCAGGTGATAGCGGGCCAGGCCGTTGCGGGGCGTGGCCCGGACGACTTTCATGTAGACCTCATGTGATTTCCCGTATTTTCCCAGGCGAAAACGCATCAACCCGAGATCCATGAGCAGTGCCAGGTCGCCGGGGTTGATCTCGGCAGCCTTGCTCATCTCCTGCTCGGCATGGCGCAATTGTCCTGCCAGGAAGAATTGGCGGCCCAGTTCCAACCGGATGCGAACGTCCTCCGGCATCAGGTCCCGAGCGCGGGAGAGTTGCGCGATGGCGAGTTTGCGGCGATCGGCCTTGAGTCCGTTCAGGAGACCGGCGACGTAGTAGAGGTCACCGAGATTGCGTCTGCTCTCCGGATCATCTGCCCTTGATTCGAGGAGGGAGGCACAGTGTTCCAGATAGGCAGCCCCGAGTTCGACTTCGTCGTGGTCTGCCATGATGGAAGCGACGCGGTTGGGTCGTCCCGGAACGGCCTGGCCGATCCAGCGCCCGGGGAAGGGGATGGCGGCATTGCGCCGGGCGTCTGGAGACTGGTCTTCCTTCGTCAGGTGCAGATCCTGGAGGAGCTGGTCGACGGCAACCGGTCCCCGGTAGAAGGCCACCAGTTCTCCACCGGAGTTGACCAGGAAGGTGCTTGGAACGGGGAGGGGGGTCTGGCGGTCGAGGACGGAACGCTGCAGAAAGTCGAGTGCCCTGAGGCTTGGTTCCGAGATGGCGAGGTTGGGAAATCTGGAGCCCGTCCGGGCGAGGGCGGCCCGGGTGGCCTCCGGCGGAGCTCCGCCGTTGAGGTGATCGGTGCTGAGTGTAATGACATCGAGACCGGCGGAGAGCAGTTCGTCGGTATGGTCTGACCACTCGGACAGTTCGGCCACACATGCTGCGCAGATGCTCGACCAGACGTTGATGGCGACCGCTCTCTTGCCACTGAGAGCGTAGGGAGACGCTTCTCCGTTCCCGGCGATGATGTCGAGTTGCGGCATGGGGAGGCCCGCGGGGGCGATGGTGCGCGTGTTCCGGGATGCAGGAAGGGGAGTCTGCTCCAGGGGGGTGAGAGCGACGCGTTGACCGGGGGGGGAGAACAGGCGCGCCGTTCCGCTGTCCTGCTCGACAAGATAGAACTTGCCCGGTTGCAGGCCGGGGAAGCTCTCAGCCCGGCCACCGGGCCACTTGACCACCAGCCTGGCAATGCCGGTGGCCGTGCCGATGCCGAAGTGAACCCAGTTGCTGGACTGGGAAAGGAAGCCTTCCCCGCAGCGCAGGGTGCGGATGCGTCTGGCTGGGGTCGCCCCTTCAAGGATCAACTCCAGGCGGGCTCCGATGGCATCGCGGTTGCTGCTTTTCCCATTCCCCCGAAGCTTGAAGGCGATGAAGTTCTGACCGGGCGGAGTGTGATTGGAGAGGAAGCGGACGCGGGGCGCGCTGCGATTGGTGATCCAGACGTCGAGATCCCCATCAAAGTCCCAGTCGACCGTGGCAAGTCCGCGACCATCGTCAGGAAAACCGAATCCGGTGAGAGCGGATACATCTGCAAAGCTCGCCTCTTCGCCACCGGTGTTGAGGAAGGCGCAGTGGCGTTCGTTGCCGCTGAAGGTGCGGTCCTCGTGCAGGAGGCGGCTCAGGGCGCGCCATCCCTGCTTGTAGGAGGCGATGGCGGGTCCGGAGAAATCATCGACGGGGGATTGCGACACGACCTGCCGCCAGTAGACACTTCACAAGTCACCTGTGTCCGCAGTAGTGATGAAGCCATTGGCGACCAGGATATCGTCCCGGCCGTCATTGTTGAAATCGACGAACTTTGAGCCCCAGGCCCAGCGTCCCATGTTGACCCCGGCCGCGACCCCGACGTCCTTGAAGGGGTTGCCGGCAACGCCCTCAAACAAGGAGTTCCCGATTGCAAGATGCTGGAATTGTTTCCGAACCTCCTCGGGCAGGTCGGACTTGAACTGTTTCTGGTAGGTGATGCGGTTTCCGGCACTGGAGAACATGTTGCTGGTGTAGACGTCCATCCGGCCATCGAGGTTGAAGTCAGCCCAGCTCACCGACATTCCGGAAGAGGTGTCCTCAAGGCGTAACCTGGCTGCAATTTCGGAGAAGGATCCACCATCGTTCCGATACAGGCAGTTACGGCCATAATCATTGGCCACGTAGAGATCCTGGTCGCCATCGTTGTCGTAGTCCTCCCAGGCGGCGGCGAATGTGAAGCGGGTGTTGTTGGCGTCCATGCCGCTCGCTGCGGTGACGTCCCTGAACTTCAGGTTTCCGTCATTGTGCCACAGCATGTTGGGTCCACCGTTGTTGGCATCGTGAAAAGGCATGGGCTCTCCCATCGCTCCGCCCCGCAGTTCGGAATGGGACGGGTTGTATCCGCAGATGTAGAAATCGACGAGACCGTCGTTGTCATAGTCGGCAGCTGCCAGTGAGAATGACTGGGCCTTGGTGGAGGAACCGAATGCAAGGGTGAAGGACCCGTTGCCATCATTAGCCATGACCATCACCCGGAAATCCTGTGAAATGATCAGGTCGCGGTCGCCGTCATTGTCGAGATCGACCAGGAGCGCTGCAGCACAGTATTCAAGCCACCCGGTAGCACTGGTTTTGGTGATGTCGCGCAGGGTGCCGTCTGGATTCTGGAGGAACATCCGGTTGGGGAGCCCTCCCTGCTGGCACACATAGAGGTCGTCGAGTCCGTCACCGTTGATATCACCAATGGCAAGGCCATGATTGGCCACCGGATCGAGTCCCAGTTCGCGGGGCAGGCGGGCCCGCCAGTGGTCCGAGGAATGGAGGAACTGATTGCGGTAGGCCTCCTCCTGGTCGAGGAGTGCCCGGGTGGCATCGGTAAAGAGGGGCCGGGAGTCGACGGATTGCGTAATTTCCTCGTATCTGGTGAGCGCGATCGAGGTCAGGAGAGGAAGCTGGTCGGGCGAAAGACTCCACTTGCAGGACCAGGTTGCATTGATCTGGGTCCGCGATTGCCCGGTGAGCCTGAGGATATCCACCAAAACCAGGCAGTCCGCCGCGCCGGACTCCCCGGGGAAAACGCGGAAAATTTTCATGTGGGGATCGATGGAGCCCTTCTCGGGACGCAGCTTGTTCAGGCTGGCGGCCAGGGCAGCTGCCCCGGATGTCTTCGTGCTCGTTAAGGGACCGGCACGCCGGACGAGAAAGCGGCCGTCGTCAAAAGTTGCGGACAGGTCATCCGGTCGCAGGGGGGTGGTCGATACATCCGCCACCGCCAGTTTTTCCAGGGAGGCAGCCTTGATGTCATCAGGGCCTCCGAGGAGGTCTTCGAGAAGGTGTAACTGTTCCTTGGCCGAGGCGCTGAAGGCCTCGGAGACCCAGCCGTCCTTGCCGGGATCCATCCGTTCGTAGGCGTCGCGCAGGGGGGCGATGAAGTTTCCCTGGCCCAGGCCGGGGGCCGTTTCCGCAGGGCCGACCTTCACGGCGGGGCTGGGAGGAATTACGGGGTTGGGGGTGGCGTCCGAAGAAGTGGGGGGAGCTTGCGCGGCGCTCTTGTCCGGGTGGGGAGGTTGGCCCGCTGGAGGAACGGTTTCCTTCCCGGAGTTTCCATCGTTCTCCTTGCAGGAGATGAACAGGATCGCCAGGCCGAGGAGGAGCCCCAGGCCGTGGGTGCACGAGAGGCGGGGGGTGACCGTGCGTTTCATCGTTCCAGGACAAAACCGTAGCAGACACGACGGGGTCAGCAAGAGCGGGAAACGGTGCGTCGAAACGGGAGATGGCCCGGGCAATTCTGGTAATGAGACCGGAGGGGCGGACGCGGAATTCTCTGTTTTTCTTCTATAGCGGGTCACCTAGGCAAGGATTTCGCTCACCACCTTTCCGCCTTCCGGACCGGTAAGACGGTGGAGGCGACCCTGATGCGGGAAGGTGAGCTTGTCGTGTTCCAGACCGAGGAGGTGCAGGATGGTGGCGTGCAGGTCGCGGAAGTGAACCCTGCCCTCCACGGCCTTGGAACCGGTGCCGTCGGTCCCGCCGTAGGCCAGTCCACGCTTCACTCCACCGCCCGCCAGCCAGAAGGTGAATCCGGCCGGTTGATGACCCGTCTCGTCCTTCTTGTCGGATGGTTTCAGGCCGGGACGCCCGAATTCTCCGCCCCACACCACGAGGGTGTCGTCGAGGAGTCCGCGTTGATCGAGATCCTCAAGGAGTGCGGCAATGGGCGCATCGGTCGAATCGCAATTGGCTTTGAGGTCACGGCGATGGTTCTTGTGCTGATCCCAGCCGTTATGGGAAACTTGGATGAAGCGCACGCCCGCTTCCGCAAAGCGGCGGGCCAGGAGGCACTGGCGTCCGAAGTCGGACGGCCGACAGGTGCCCACCTTGATATTCCTGCCGACCCGGTAGCGCTCGAGGGTGGCCTGGGATTCGGTGCTCACGTCAAGCAGAGAGGGGGCGAGGGCCTGCATCCGGAAGCCAAGCTCCATCGATTCGATCACGCCCTCCAGTCTTGGGTCATCGGCGCGAGCTTCAAGGTGACCGTGGTTCATGGCCTGGATGAGATCGAGTTGGCGTCGCTTGGCTCGCTGGGAGAGGTGGTCGCTGCCCACATCGGAGATGGTGGCCAGGGACATGTCCTCACCGTTGGTTCCGATGGGAGTGCCTGTGAACTGGGCGGGAAGAAACTCCCCGGAGGACACGTACTGCTCGTGAGCGTTGAGGCTGACGAAGCCTGGAAGGTTCCCGTTCTCAGTCCCGAGGCCGTAGCTCACCCATGAGCCCAGACTGGGGCGATGGCGCAGTCGTTCGCCGGTGACCATCTGCCGGAAGGACTGCGCGTGATTCCCAGTGTCGGCATACATCCCGTTGAGCACGCAGAGATTGTCGGCATGCCGGGCCACTTCGGGATAGAGTTCAGAAACCCAGAGGCCACTTTCGCCGTGCTGGCTGAACTGGAAAGCGGATCCCGGATGCTCCGTTTTGCCGGTCTGTGGCTTGTAGTCAAAGGTGTCGAGGTGAGCCGGTCCGCCCGGCATGCAGAGAAAGATGACGCGTCTGGCCCGAGCCGGGATGGGAGGCGTCTTGCGGTGGAGGCTCCCTGCGGAGGCGCTGGTTCCACAGAGGGCATTGAGGGCGAGGGAACCGAAGCCACAACCGGTGGCCTGGAGCAATCTACGTCGAGAGAGTGTTCGCATCGCCTCGTTCTCCTAGTCAATATAACGAAACTCGTTACTTGCCAATAACGCTTGGCAAAAACTTGCCCACGCCCGGAGGGTTGAGTCAGCCCCGGACAGGTCCACTTCCTGTTCGTGCACGTGCGAGAGAGCGCGGGTCACTTCCTCCCTGGAAGGATTCCGCTGCAGGATTTGTCGATAGGCGGTGGTGACCCTGGATTCGAGATTAGCCTGATGGTCGGAGAGAACCGGCTGAGCGAGAATCCGTTCGGCCAGGGACCGGGCCTGGGCGATGAGCAGGGGATTGTTCAGGAAGAAGAGGGCCTGGGTAGGCGGAGTGGCCGTGCTGCGCTGGCCTGTCACGGTCATGCCATCAGGGAAGTTGAAGGCACTCAGTTCCTTTGGCAACGCATTGCGCAGCATGCAGAGATACACACTGCGGTGGGTGCTTGGTTCATGGAGATACTTGGCCTCTCCCGGCGGCCAGTTGAGGAGGATATCGAGATCATCGATCGCGGAGCCCCGGGCGGGTTCCAGGTCAAGCGTGCCGCCAGCCTGCAGGATGCGGTCGCGCAGGGACTCCGCGTCGAGGCTTCGACGCTGGTGTCTTCCGGCCAGGACGTTTGCCGGGTCGGCTTCCAGTAACCGGTTATCTTGACAGGAGCTGTCGAGCTGGTAGCTGCGGCTGAGGGTAATGGTGCGGATCAGTTTCTTTGTCGACCAGCCGTCCTCCATGAAGCGCCGGGCGAGGTGGTCAAGGAGTTCGGGATGAGAGGGGCGCGCTCCGTAGACGCCGAAATCATCAGGAGTGGTCACCAGACCGCGGCCGAAGAGATGAAGCCAGATCCGATTGGCCATCACGCGGGCAGTCTGCGGGTGGTCGCCCCGGGTGAGCCAGTTCGCCAGTTGCAGGCGTCCGCTCGTTCCTGCTCCAACCGTAGGGGGGTTGAGACTCGTCCTGCAGGCAGGAAGAAATCCCCGGGGGACGCTGGATCCAAGTTTCTTTGAGTTGCCGTCGATGTTGATCTTGCAGTCTGTGATCGCCTTGCCTTCCCGGACGCCCATGGCGAAGGCTGGTCCGGGAACATGGGCCGTTCCCGGTTTCTGACCGGAAGCAACGTGCACACGGTGTGCCTCCTCCGGGGTCAGGGCCCGGTCGAAGACTGCAAGGTGGGCCAGGAATCCCTTGAGAGGGGCGAAGCGGTCATTGCGGGCGCCGATGCAGATGGTCCCGTTTGCCGGTGCGGCCACCTGCATCCCGGCATCGATCTCGGGTTTGGGGTCTCCGTTCAGGTAGAGGCGCATACGCTTGTCGTCGCGGGCAAGAACCACATGATTCCAGGTGCCCGGGGCGAGGACCCTGGAACCGACTGCGCTTTCGTCCTGCCTGGTGCCGGTCCAGAGGAAGAGTTTGCCCGCCCGGCCCGGTTCGTGGGTTCCACCAATCCCAAGGTGATCTCCCTTCTGCTCCTTGTCACCGAGCACGGCATGGGAGAACAGGTAGGCGGTAATGGCCCGCGTGCTATTACCGAGATCATTGCGGAACCAGAAGGAGATGGAATAGCTGTTGACCGGAAGGGCGGACCCGGCCTGCAGACGCCCTTCCTCCGTCCTGGCAAAAGTCCCTGGCGAGAGCGTCACCCCTTTCTCGATTACGAGGTTTTCCGCCGGACCCGACAGGGACGCGTAGAGGACGGGCTTTAATGCATTGATCGCCTCGCCGTAATCCTTGGCAAATTCCGGAGCCGATTTCTCCTGTGGTTTCCCGGTCTTGACCTGCAGGTCATGGAGGGGGGTGGCTGGCGCGGTGAGTTTCTCGTTGGCCGCTTTTCCCCAGAGCGTCTCGGTGCTCCTGAAGATCCCGGCGAGGGCGTAGTAGTCCCGGGTTGAGATGGGGTCGTGTTTATGGTCGTGACAGCGCGCGCAAGCGACGCTCAGTCCCATCGTCGCGGTAGCCACGGTGTTGATCTGGTCGTCCACCACGTCCATGGCGAAGTTCTCGTTCATGGCAGCAGCCGGTTTGTGTCCAATGGCGAGGAAGCCGGTGGCGGTCAGGTTGCGGTGGCGTTCCCCGGGGGAGGAGGAGGGGAGGAGGTCCCCGGCGATCTGCTGCTTCAGAAAGAGATCGTAGGGGACGTCGTCGTTGAAGGCCTGGATGACGTAGTCCCGGTATCGCCAGGCGTGGGGGAAGGTCGGATTGCGCCCCAGTCCATCGTTGCCATTCGATTCGCCGTAACGCCCAACATCCAGCCAGTGCCGGCCCCAGCGTTCACCGAAATGAGGAGAGGCCAGGAGGCGATCGACCAGGGCCTCCACTGCAGACTGCCTGTTCTGCTGGCAGGCGCTGAGGAATTCACCGATCTCGTCGTAGGTCGGAGCCAATCCGACGAGGTCGCAGTAGAGTCGACGGATCAGCGTTCCGGGCGGGGCATCATCGGCGGGCCGGAATTCCCGGGACTCCAGTTGGGCAAGGAGGAACCGGTCGATGTCATTCCTGGGCCAGTCCTGGTCGCGTAGTTGAGGAGGAGTTGGTTTTCCGAGTGGCTGGAAGGACCAGAGGGCGGCCTCATCGGGCATTACTTCCTGTGGGCTCTTTCCGCCAGGTGAGGCACGGGGGTCGGGAGCCCCGCGTCTCACCCACTCGACAAGATCGTTAACGACAGCTTCCGGCAGGGAAGGTTTGTCGTCCGGGGGCATGACGAGGTCGTCATTCTCTTTCCGGATCGCCCGGATGAAAAGGCTCTCCCCGGGGCGGCCGGGGACAATCGCAGGGCCGGACTCGCCACCCCGCAGGAGCCCCCCTGCATGATCCAGGTAGAGCTTGCCGCCCGCCTTCTTTGAACCTGCGGAGTGACACTCGTAGCAGTGCGTCACCAGGGCGGGGCGAATCCTGCGCTCGAAGAATTGCAGGCCCTGCTCTTCCGCCAGGGATTCGGCCTGGGCCTGAGCAGCAAGCAATCCCATGAGGACTGCAGCGAGGCCAGCCATCGGCCGACGGGAGCGGGATTTGTTAGAGCAGGAATTCACGGATTCACAGCTTCCGGATCTACTCCTTTAACCTCGGAATGCATCTTTCTACAGTCAAAAGTGCATGGGATGACGGGCCGGATTTTATGCGTGACAGGGTTTGCTTTGACGCAGAGGTCGGGGCGGGTTGTATTTCCTCATACCCCCACCCATGCAATCCGTCCGCCGCATCCTTTATGTCGTCGGCCTGTTGGCCGTAGTCCAGAGTGCCTTCGCTCAGCTCGATGAGCCCTCGCTCGTAATCAACGAGATTCACTACGACGAGGCCGACAAGACGGTGGCGGCGGAGTTCATTGAAGTATACAATCCCACTGAATCTGCCATCAGTCTCGAGGGCTGGGAGATATCCGGGGGGGTCGATTTCCTCTTTCCGCCGGCGACCAGTATTGAGAGCGGAGCGTATCTGATCATCGCCCAGGACCCGGCAACCATGGAGAGCAAGTTCCGGCGGGGTGGAGCACTTGGACCGTGGAGCGGCAAACTCCGCAACAGCGGGGAGACGGTGAACCTGCGGGATCCGGACGGCGCGGTGGTGAGCAAGGTGGACTATCGCCTGGGGTTCCCCTGGCCCACGGTCGGGGATCTGGTGGCAGGAGTAAGCCCGTCCATCCAGTTGATTCATCCGGCCCTGGAAACCGATCTGGGCGGGAGTTGGAGATCCGGGCGTCCCACCCCGGGCCTGCGGAATGTGACCTACTCCACCGAGGCGCCGCCCCAGACGAGGCGGGTCTCTCACTCTCCCCGGCAACCGGTTTCCAACGAGCCGGTCGTGATCACGGCCCTGGTGACTGATCCGGACGGGGTGGATTCCGTGACGCTCTCCTACCAGCTGGTGAGAGCCGGGGCTTATTTCGGCCGTTACCTCAAGTATAACCAGAACGGGACGGTAAACCTTGATCCGGCCTATGACCGTGGATGGGTGGATCTGCCCATGACCGATGATGGCCAGGGCGACGATGAAGAGGCCGGGGACGGTGTCCATACCGGGACCGTGCCTTTCAATGTGAACCGGAACCGCTACCTGGTACGTTATCGCATCACGGTAGAGGATGCCGGAGGAAGCTCGGTGCAGGTTCCCTACGAGGATGATCCGCAATCCAACTTCGCCTATTTTGTCTACAATGGGACCCCCGACTGGAGGGGTGAGATCCGGGAGGGAGACCCCCCGGTGACTTATCCGGGAGAACTGATGTCCAGTATCCCGACCTACTTCCTGCTGAGCAAGTCGTCCTGGGTGGACGAATCGCAGTTTGGGGGATACGGAGGATCGGAATATCTCTGGCCCGGGACGCTTGTCTACGAAGGGAGGGTCTACGACCATATCCGTTACCGGCCCCGGGGAGGAGTGCACCGCTTCCAGTTCGGCAAGAATTTCTGGAAGTTTGATTTCAATCGCGGGCACCGTTTCCAGGCCCGGGATGAATACGGAAACGAGTACGACACCAAGTGGAGCAAACTGAATTTCTCCTCCATCGTTCAGCAGGTGAATTTTCAACACCGGGGAGAGCAGGGACTCTTCGAGGGAGTGGGATTTCGTCTCTTTGAGCTCTGCGGAGTGGAAGCCAGCAAGACCCATCACGTGCAGTTCTACGTCATTGACCAGTCCCGTCCGGAGCGCTCGCAGTATGGGACGGACTATTATGGGCTCTTCCTCGCCGTCGAACAGTTGGACGGGCAGTTTCTGGACGAGCACGATCTGCCTGACGGCAATCTCTACAAGATCGAGGGACACAGCGGGGAGTCCAACAACCAGGGACCCACCCAGGTCAAAAACCGCTCCGATGTTTCCGCGTTTATCAGCGGTTACCGCGGCAGGAATCCCTCGGCGCAATGGTGGCGGGACAATTTTAACATCGAGAAATACTTCAGCTATCGCACGGTGGTGGAAGCCATTCACCATTACGATATCGCCTACGGTAAGAACTATTTCTACTACCACAACCCGGAGACCGATAAATTCGAGCTCCTTCCCTGGGATCTTGATCTCACCTTCGCCAACAACATGTATGGCAATGGGAATCACGATTTCAAATCGAAGGTGGCTCAGAATCCGGCCTTCAATACCGACTACCAGAACCGTGTGCGCGAGATTCTGGACCTGCTCTTCAATCGGGACGAGGGCTACAAGCTGGTGGATGAGACCATGAAGTTCGTCTACACCCCGGAAGAGCCGTCCCTCGTGGATGTCGATCGGCGCATGTGGGATAATCACCCGCGTCTGAATCACAAGGACCGCTACTACGATATCTCCTCCACCAGGGATTTTGCCGGGATGGTGCGCGTCGTGAAGACCTGGATCACATCGCGGGGGAACTGGATGTCCAGGACACTTCTGAGCCAGGAGGACGATGTTCCCGGAAGGCCGGTGATCACCTATGCCGGGCCGGAAGGCTATCCGTCGGACGGGCTGACTTTCACCTGCAGCACCTTTTCCAGTCCCAGCCGGTCGCGCTTTGCGGCCATGGAATGGCGCCTGGCCGAGGTCCACAATCCGGCGGTGACGGGTTACGATCCTGCCCGGCCCAACATCTACGAGATCGAGGGGGGCTTCGAGTCGGGGGAGTTGGCAGATTTTGATGGAGGTTACCAGTTTCCTCCCCTGGCGGTCAGGGTGGGCAGGACCTACCGGGCGCGGGTGCGGATGAAGGATACGGCCGGCCGGTGGAGCCATTGGTCCCAGCCCGTGGAGTTCCAGGCTACTGCGCCCAATATCTCCGATCACCTGCGTGACCTGCGCATCTCGGAATTCATGTACCACCCGCCCGAGCCGGTGGGAGAAGAGCGCCTCATTTCCACCAACCGGGACGAGTTCGAATACCTGGAACTGAAGAATGTCGGGCCCACTGCGCTCGATCTGCGCAACGTCCGCTTTACCAAGGGGATCGACTTTGACTTCGGGGGCAGCGGAGTGGAGACGCTGGATCCGGGAGAATACGTCCTGGTGGTCAAGAATCGTGCCGCCTTTGAGGTGCGTTATGGGGCAGGATTGCCCGTTGCGGGGGAATATCCCAATGACAACCTGCGCAACAATGGCGAGCGCCTGAAGCTCTCCTTTGGCGCAGGCACCACTATTCATGACATTGACGAGTATGACAACAAACCTCCCTGGCCTCCCGCCGGGGATGGTGAATTCAGCCTGGTGCTCCGGAATGTGGACGAGTTTCTCAGCCCGGATCACAATGACCCGGCCAACTGGCGCATCAGTCGTTATCCCGAGGGGACCCCGGGAGACCATGACCGCCTGGATTACGCCGCCTGGAAAGAGCATCATGAGGTTTCCGAGGATTTCGGAGATGGAGACGCCGACGGGATGGTGACCATGCTGGAGTTCTTCCTCGGGGGAGATCCCAATGTGGCCTCGGAGGAGTTTCTGCCGGTGGCCGGGACGGGGACTTTCGCGATGGACAACGGCGAGGAGTCGTTCCTGACCCTGACCTTCACCCGGGAGGTGGCCGCGGATGAACTGAATTATGCGGTCGAGTTCTCCTCCGATCTCGTGACCTGGACGGCGGGAGGAGTCCTGGTGAGTCAGACGCCGAGCGGAAATAACGACGGCCTGGTGATTGAAACCTGGCGGGCGGATTCCCCCGTCCCGGCAGGGGGCCGGCTCTTCGCCCGGCTCCGGGTCTGGAACTGAGCTCGGGGTAGACGAGGATCCTGTCGCGGCGCGGGATCCCGTTTCAGATCGTCACCTGCCCGGCATTTCCGGTCTGGTTCTCCTGTCCCAGCAGTTCCCGGATTTCGCGGAGTTGGGTCTGGAGGCCTTCGGAGAGGAAAATGGCGTCCGCCTTGTGAATCAGGAGGTTGGCGCCCATCTCGACGAACTGGACCTGCTTTTCTGGAGGGAGCCAGTGATGGATGCCGGCACCGATCCCGGCCGCGCGGGCCTTGCCCAGGATAAAGGCGCAGGCTTCAAGGAATTTCGGGTGGTCGTACTGTTCGGGGATCCCGAGGCTGGTGGAGAGGTCGTGGGGACCGATAAGGGCGCAGTCCAGTCCCTGTTCCTCCAGGATTTGATCCAGGTTTTCCATGGCCGGAACGCTCTCGATGTTGGTGAGCAGGATGTGGTTGGAATTATGGTCGTCGAGGTAGCTCCGTAGTTCCGGTTCGAGGGTCTCTCCGTCGAGGGTCCGGCGGGCACGTTCACCCTTGAGGGGACGCAGCTTGGTTGCGCCCACCATTGCCCGGACGACCTCGGGTTTCTCGACGTAGGGCACGATGACGCCGGCAGCGCCGTCGTCCAGGACGACGGTGGCGTCATCGGGATTCTGGGTCGGGATGCGCACGAGGGGAGGAATTCCCATCGCGTTGTAGGTGCGGCACATCCAGGAAACCGTTTCGCGGTTGAGGGCGATGTGCTCGGTGTCGATGAAGACGAAGTCGAGATCGCAGTTCCGCAAAACCGGGGGCCACTTGGGCGAGGGTGAGACGAGGCAGGTTCCCAGGGCGACGCGTTCGCCACCATGGAGGATTGATCTGAGTTCGTTGGCGGTCATCTGGTGGTTTCGATAACGGTTCCCGATCTGGCGCTCTCAAGGGCGGCCTGCACGGTGGCCGCGATATCCCGTGCACCGCGGGCATTGAGAATGGTGTCTTTATCGTGGTCGAGGGCCTCGGCGAAGTTCTGCATGAGAAGGTAGTTGTTTTCGTCAGCGATCCGCCGGTGCCGGAACTCGGCCGGTGGCTGGTGACGGGCGTAGACGGCAACCTCGGGCCGGGCCTCGCTGATGACCAGCGATCCCTCGCTTCCCAGGAGGTGTAGTTTGATTTCCCCGATGTCGGGGTGGGCCGCAGCACCGATCCGGCCGATGGAAAGAGATCCTACACAGCCATTGGCCATTTCCAGCGTGACGGTGGCAAGGTCGTCGACATTGTTGTCGACATTGGCCTGGTGAAAGTGAGCGGTGGTCCGGGCAAAGACGCGTTCTACCGGTGAATTGATGAGCATGTGGATGTAGGCAAGGGGGTAGATGCCCTCGATCTGCAGTTCGCCGAGAGGCTCGGTTCCCACGCCGCCGTCCGAGCCATCGGCGTGAGCCTCCAGCTGGCGCTCGAGCCAGTTGATGGGTGGGTCGCCGGGCCCACGCGAACCCTTCGGAGGTCCAGCGTCCTTGGAAAAATAAAAGTCGCAGTGGATGGCCTGCAGGGTGCCGATGGCGCCGCTCTCCAGCGTTTCCCGGGCTTTCACGAGGGAGGGGAGGAAGTTGCGGTTCCAGACGAGGCACTTCACCTGGTTCTCCGCCACCGCGGCAACGAGAGCATCGCATTCTGCCAGTCTGGGTGAGAGTGGTTTGTCCACCACGATATGCTTGCCGGCCCGGGCGGCCCGCTGAGCGAGATCACAATGGCGTTCGGCCTCCGGGCTGACCACCACCAGGTCGCAGTCCGGGAGGGCGGCCTCCACATCCCGTCGGTAGGGAATGTCGTGCTGGTCCGCGAAGAGCTGATTGCGCTCGTGAGTCCAGTCGGGGCGGTCGGGGTCGTCGGCCACCGCCACCAACTGGAAACGGGGGTGGGATGCCACCGCATTGGGCAGGTAGTCGTGTTTGACAACGCTCAGGACGAGGGCGCGGTAGACATGTTCAGGCATGGGAGAGTTCCTTCAGGGTTGCGAGAACATGGAGGGTGTCCTGCAGATTCACGCTCCAAGGTCGATTTTCACGGATCCCGGCCACGAACTCCCCAAGCATGTTCTGGATTGTGAGGACGGCATTGACCGGTTGGATGAGCGCCGTCGCTCCCGCTTTTCCAAGGAGGAGATGGGTGTTCTCGTGGTCATCCGCGTAGGCTGCCCCGTGGGAACCGATCAGGTGCATGGAGTGGTAATCCGAGTTGCCCGGTCGATCAGTGGCGATATCGACGAGTGCCATTCCGCCATCCGGGTAGCCGAGGTGAACCAGCAGGTGATCCTGACCGGCATGGCAGTATCCCGAGTCAGGCGGAGAGGAGAAAAACCATTGGGCGAGATCGATCTGATGGAAGGCCACGGTGCGGGGGCATTCTTTTCGTGCCAGCCAGTAGTGGATGCGCAGGAGGCCGGGTTCGCCGAGTTGTCCCTGGGATCTGCTCTCCTGCACCGGGATCACATTGGGTGCGAAGCGCCACTCATGGGCTGGCATCAGGGGAGTCCCCTGGAGGTCCGACAACCGGGTGGGGTCACCCTCTTCCGGAGCATCGAGCAGGGTGGGGAGAGATGGATCCCCGACGGTGTCGGTGACAAGTGCATCGGCATCCTTCTCGACGAGTTCAACCTCGCACATCCGGTCAATGGCGTCGAGATAGAGCGCCCGCCGGGGAGATTCAACATGGACTTGGATCTTGAACATGGACTTCGAACTTCAGGCGGGCAGGTCGGACTTGGAGCGGAGTTGTGGGTAGTAGAAATCCCCCTGCGGGGAGCGCAAGGATACAATCGAAGATCGACCACGGTGAATTGGCCCGCTAAAGGCATCAGCCATGGCGGATCCTCTCTTCAAGGTGGGCGTGCTGGGTGCGACCGGATTCATCGGAGCTCCCTACCGCGCTGAGATAAGGGAGTGTAACGAAGCGGGCATTGTGGCGGTTTGTGCCCGGCGGAAAGATCTCCTGGCCAGGGCGGCGGAGGAGGATGGTGCGCAGTTGGCCACGTCGGACTGGCAGGAGGTGGTGGAGCATCCCGGGGTGAATTTCGTGATTGTGGGAACGCCCGATGCCCTGCACCACGAAGCCGTGCTCGCCTGTGCGGAGCAGGGAAAGCACCTGCTCTGCGAAAAGCCAGTGGGCATGAATGCCGCTGAAGCAGGGGAGATGTGGGGGCTTTATCGGGATGCCCGCCCGGCGCTGGCCCACTTCGTGCCCTTCTGGACGCGGATGGTGCGGGTCTTTGAGATCGCACGGGAGATGGTTGCCGCGAACGAACTGGGAGAGATCGTCTCGACCGTCTTCCGTTGGCAGAATCCGCGTCCTGCCGATATGCCGTTGACCTGGCGGGATGATCCCATGCTGTCCTCGGCGGGGACGATTGCGGACGTGGGATCCCATGCCTATGATGTGGTGCGTTGGATCATGGGGACGGAAGCCTCCAGCGTTCTGGCACACGGGGAAACTCTCACCCCTTCCAAAGCCGACCTCGGGGAGATCAACCTGGGCGAGGCGCTCGACTGGGGCCGTGATGGAACGAAGGCAGCCGGGAGTTCGCGGCAGGGTGGGACAGTTGATTATGCCAGCGTGGCCTGCCGTTATGCCAACGGGGCGGTGGGAACCTACCTGCTCTCGCATGCGACCTTCCTGCGCAAGCATCTCGCCCCGGAACTTGAATTGCATGGGACCTCGGCCTCCCTGAGCGTCGA
The DNA here is from genome assembly GCA_002501065.1 of Akkermansiaceae bacterium UBA7890. Taxonomy (GTDB): domain Bacteria; phylum Verrucomicrobiota; class Verrucomicrobiia; order Verrucomicrobiales; family Akkermansiaceae; genus Roseibacillus_B. The sequence continues at coordinate 24,514 of DLRK01000072.1, read as the reverse complement.
TCGATGGTCCGGAGAGGTCATCCTGGTGAGGCCCGACCAGGAGAAGCAGGTGGTGGCGAGGGCACCGGACGAAGGCTTCGGTAACCGTTTTTCCCGGTGGGTTTTCCCTTCGTTGGCTCCCGCCATCAGGGGAGAGGAAGGTTCCAATGCGCATCCCAACCTGGAAGACGGCTGGATCGCGCAGAAGTTCACCGATGCCGCCTTGCAGTCGGTGGAAACAGGGCGTTGGGTTTCGGTCTGAAACGGCTGCCGGTCCTGGTCCTATCGTCCGGCGCGCGGATGCCCCTCAGGCCAGATGATCCAGGGGTCATCCGGGGAGACCACGCGCAGGCCGTTTCTGGTTCTCGGCTTCTTTTTCTCGCGGGGGAGGGGATCGGGATGGACGATCCAGGGGTCGTAGTGGCCCCGTTCGATGGTGACCGGGGTGCCGACCCCGACTGCTCCATAGAGCTTGGCCGCGAATTTTTCAGGGATGCGGATGCAGCCGTGGGAGGCGGTGGAGCCGGGGCGTGGGATATGGCCGGCATGCATGCCGATTCCGGTTCCCGTGAGGCGTAACCAGTAGGGCATGGGAGCGGCTACGTAGTTGCAACCTCTGGGAACGGGATCACCGGGACCGGCGTCGTAATTGACCCGTTCACCCACCGAATTTTCGATCCAGCCGTAGCTGGTGGATTTCTTGCCAAATTTTTTTTCCTGGACGCGGTAGCTTCCAGGGGGCGTGTCATGGCCTTCACGGCCCGTGGTGACATAGGCGGAGGCGATACGCTTTCCGTTTCGTGCCACATGGAGCCGTTGCCTGCCAAGATTGATGTGCACCTTGACAGGGCCGGATTCCTCGTCGGTTGACCAGTAGTAGAGGTCGGTGGAAGGGAGTTTGCTGGTGGCCTGGGAGCGGATGGCGGGCCTGCCGGCGTCATCGGTGGCACAACTCACCAGGAAAGCGGACGGGGCAAGGGCCAAAAGGAGCAGCGGCGCTTTCATGAGGCAGAGTTGATGCAGTGGAAGGGTGAACAAGCGAGTAAGGATGATCAAGGGCCGGAAAAACAGGAGGGATTCCCGGAATCAGGTCGTTTTCCCTTTATCTGTCCCGGCAGGACGCGAGGATCCGGGGACCAACCAGTAGCACTGCCCCATGAGAATCAGTCATCATTCCTCAGTTCACTCCTTCCCGGTTCTCGTCCTCTGCGTGTTTGTTCTTCCTCATGCAAAGGTGCAGGGCGAGGATAACTGGCCTCAGTTTCGTGGTCCAAGCGGAAGGGGGCACTCCACCGCCAGGGATGTGCCTCTCAAGTGGTCTGCGGAGTCGGTTCTCTGGAAGGTTCCCCTGAAAGGCAAGGGGCAGTCCTCACCGGTGAACTGGGACGGCAAGCTGTTCCTCACCGGTGCTTCCGATGACGGCCGTGAGCGCTATCTCCAATGTCTGGACGGTGTGAAGGGCAAGTTCCTCTGGGAAAAGACCATTGCGTGCGATTCCCCGGAGAAGCCCCACCGCATGAACAGTTACGCGACCCCGACCTGCGCCACTGATGGTGAGCGGGTGGTGGCCTTTTTCGGGCCGGCCGGCCTGCATTGCTATGATCTTGACGGGCAGAAGCTCTGGGTGAAGGAGCTGGGCGACTTCCCGGGGCCGTGGGGTGTGGCCGCCTCCCCGGTCATCATGGGAAACATGGTGATCCAGAACTGTGATGCGGAGGGTGCGTCATCACTTGTAGCACTCGACAAAGGCAGCGGTGAACCGTTGTGGCAGACGGCGCGCGAAGACAAGCCGCGGGGTGGATGGAGCACGCCGATCCTGATCGAGACGGGTGGAAAGAAGGAACTGGTGCTGAATGGAGAATTTGGCGTCCGGGGCTATGATCCGAAGAACGGGAAGGAACTCTGGTTCTGCCGGGCCTTCAACGGACGGGGTTCGCCGATTCCGGATTTTGCGAACGGACTTCTCTATGTCGTCAATGGCAAACCGGGAGACACCTACGCGGTGAAACCCGGGGGATCCGGGGACGTCACCAAGTCCCGCATGGCCTGGCATGCGCCGCACCGGGGTGGACGGGACCTGCCCTCCCCCGTGGTGGTGGGCGATTTCCTGATTGTGGTATCGATGTCCGGATTGGCTTCCTGTTACGACGCCGGGACCGGCAGGATTCACTGGCAGGAACATCTTGGAGTGAAGGGGGAATATGCCGCAGCTCCACTTGTCGTGGACGGGCATGTCCTCATCCAGTCCGTCTACGGGGGGAAGACCGTGGTGCTCAAGCCCGGCAAGCGCTTCGAGGTGATCAGGACCAATGTGCTGGGAGCGGAGGTTGACGAGATCTTCCGGGCCTGCCTCGCTCCGATCGGGGGACGGATCTACGCGCGCTCGCTTTCCATGCTCTATTGCATTGGGTCCTGACGGGCCGGCGGAGGGATCGGGGCCTCCTATTTGCAGACCTGCAGGTAGGCCACCAGATCGGCAAGGTCCTGGTCGCTCAAGATTCCCCCCAGTCCGGACGGCATGAGGGAAACGGGGGAACGCAGCAGGGTTTTGACCTCGTCCCGGGGAATGCGCACGATCTGTTGATTGACCAGGCGGAGATAGATGGCATCGGCCGTTTCGCGGTGGATGAGTCCGGTGGCGGAGTTGCCCCTGTTGTTCGCGAGGAGATAGGACTCGAAGCCGTTCACCACCGTGGCACTGGGAAAGACGATGGCCTCGAAGAGATCCTTGGCGCTTCTGATCGCTCCAATCCTGCTCAGATTCGGCCCCAGGGTGCCGCCCTGGTTGTCAATGCGGTGGCAGAGTGAACAGGTCGAGCGATTGGCGTGGAAAAGGACGCGGCCCCGGGAAGCATTGCCCTGGTCGGCCACCTTGAGGAGTTGTGCAAGGTTTTCTTCCCGCTGCCGCGAATCGGCGGCATTCGTGCGCGCGAATTCGTCAAAGGCGCGGTGAGCCTGTGGATAGGTTGCGGGGAAGCTGCCGGCCAGGGTGGTGAGTTGCTCCCCGCTCAGACCCTTGCGTCCGGGGCTCTCCTTGAGCGCTCCGGCCAGGGTGGCGCCGAGGGCGTCGAACTCCTTCTCCGGCCATTGCGCGGGGTCGAGGTGCTGGAAGGGTTTGAGGAGGAGGCCGAGGTGGAAGGGCGTGGCGGTGGCGACGAGGCGGACGAGGGCCGCGGCCTGGTCCGGAGACTCCTGACGGACTTCGATTCGACTCAGGGCCTGGGCAGCCTGTCTCTTCACTTCCGGAGCAGACCCGGGATCACTCAGCAATTCCTCCGCCACCGCGAACTGCCTGTTGGAGAGACTGCCCCCGTGCCCTGCGATGCCCTCGAGAGCGGTGGCCCGGATGAGAGGGTGTTCCCCGGGCTTGAGCGCCATGGCTTCCACGGCCTTCTGGAAGCGGGAGCAGGAATTCGAGTTGACGACGAGACGGATGGCTTCGCCGCGGAGTTTGAGCGAGGGACTCTCGAGAAGGGAGCCCACCGCAGGAGCGGTGTCCGCGGGAAGTTGTTCGAGGTAGCCCAGGCAGGACAGGAGGAGGTGCCTGGAGGATTCGCTGGCGGCCTGGTCGGAGAGAAGGCGGGCGAGCATGCGGTGAAATTCTTCGTCGGTCGCGAAGCCCATCATGATCTCCTCCGTCAGTTGAGTCGAGGAGGGGTCCTGCTGTTCGTCGGCAAGAAGTTCGCGGAAGAGTGAGAAGACCGAACCCTTCCAGTCAGGGCGCCCGGCCACGATACGCCTTGCTTCGTTGCGCAGCACGGGGAGGGGGGAGCGCAGGAAGGGAACCACGGTTTCCAGTTCGAGAGACCTGGGATCGATCTGCTCCATGACGCGCAGGGCGGTGGCCTGGTGGTGAGGGGCGGGGTCCTTGAGCCAGGGCAGGCAACCTTCGGCATCCCCGATCTCGATCAGGGCCAGCCGCACGGCATGTTGGAAGGCCGCCTGGGAACCTTCCCGCAGGGAACGGAAGAGAACACCGATCGCGTTCCTGTCGCCAATTCGTCCCAGGGCCGTGGCGGCCACCCGGCGCACGGCGGCATCCTGGTCGGTCAGGGCCTGGGCAAGGATCGGCACGGCCTCGCCGATCCGGAGTTCTCCCAGGGAGCGCGCGGCTGCACGCCGGACTTCCACGGCAGGATCCTCCAGAGAGGAACGGATCTGCTCACTGATCCCGGGAACGCTCAGCTGCGAGATGGTGAAGACCGCCCGTCTGCGGACGTCGGCATCCCTGGTGAGGCCTGGAGAGCGGAGTTGGGCGAGGGGCAGGAAGGCACTCTTCCCCAGGGCGATGAGTTGTGCCTGGGCCCGGTCACGCACGGCAGGGCGGGGATCGCCAAGCAGTTGGGCGAGGTCCGGGGCCGCCAATTGGTCCCATCGGATCTTCATGCCCCGGGGATCGCTCGGGGAGGATCCCTCCTTCCTGCGGATCCGGTAGATCGCACCGAGCACCTCGGGCTTGGCGGCCTTGGAGTGCGGGCACCCCCAACTCAACCAGCCTCCCGTGTCCAGCAGGAGCAAACTGCCGTCCGCATCTTCCAGAATATCGGTGGGATGAAAGTCCCGGCTGGAGGAGGTGAGGAAATCCCCGTCCCCGGCAGTGAAGGTGGCGCCATCGGAGATGAGTCTGATGTGGCGTACCTGATTGGAATTGAAGTGGCAGGCGAAAAGGGTGTCACGGTAGTCCCCGCCGAACTGCGTTCCGCGGTAACGCATCAAGCCGGCCGGGGCGACCTGTCCCCAGCGAATGGTGGCGGGAACGCGGTGGCCGGTTTCCGGGAGGAGGGGTTGGCCGTAGAGTCGCTGGGTGAGTCCGCGGGGGAACCAGTGAATGAGCGCGTCATGGCGCTTGCCGCCGAAGCTGTCGTAGATGGCGGCGGTGGAAAGAACCTCGCCCTCCCTGGTGAAGGCGATGTCCACCGGATTGATCGGTCCCTGTCCGTCGATCCGCACGTCGCTCCCGTCCGGGCGACAGGAGAAGATTCCGCCCGCCCGGCTGTGTCCGGTCCTGCTGCCATCCGGTCCGGTAAACTGGTAACCGAAGTGGCCGCCACTGAAGTAGAGTCGACCATTAGGGCCGAGGTAGGGGCCGTGCTGGTTGGCCCGGCCATCGAACTCCATCTCCCCGATGATTTTCTCACGCTTGTCGGCCACGCCGTCGTCGTCCGTGTCCTCCAGTCTCCAGAGGTAAGGGGCGGAGACGATGTAGAGGGCCCCGTTGTGCCAGAGGCCACCCTCCGGCATGGTCATCCTGTCGGCGAAAATGGTGCTCTGGTCGAAGACGCCGTCACCATCCGTATCAGTGAGGCGGCGCACGAAGCGGGGCAGTTCCTTTTCGATCTCCTTGCGGGTGGTGAGGTTGCGCCCGTCGCTTTCGGCCACGTAGAGGTGCCCGCGATCATCGAAGCAGGCCATCATGGGATACTTGAGAAGGGGAGGAGCAGCTGCGAGGGTGACCTCGAATCCATCCCGCACCTTGAATGGAGGGGACTGGAAGGGTGCCTTTTTTTCGGCACCGTTGATTGGCCCTCCGAGGATCAGTCCCCATGCCGTCAGGGCACTCAGAGATGTGAGTTTCTTCCGCTTGCCTGTGCCGGGGGCGGGTGTTAGAGCCTTCATTGATTGGAGTAGACGACCACTGCAATGGGGATCATGCTCCTTGTCAACATACCAAGCCACCATGAGCGCGCACACCTATGAAAAGATGACCCGTGGTCTCATTCTCGCCACTTTCGGTGGTTGGATGCTGACCAGTGTCGGAACAGCAGCGGAACCCAGCACCGTGGCCGGTCTTCCGGCGGAGGGGAAACTAGATGTTCACCTCGGCGAGGCCGGGATGGAGTTGATCCAGGTGTTCAGGGGGGAGCGTTTTCCCAATGTGGTGGTGGGAGTCGATGGCACGGTGGTGGCCACCTTCGGCAGCAGCAGCGTGCGGGCCCGGCTCAGCCGGGATGCCGGAACCACCTGGAGCGAGGAGATTTCCATTTCCAAACCGGGGTTTCAGTGCGGTGGGCTCACCGTCAATGAGGGAACGGGTGAAATCGTCGCTTTCGTGGAAAAGCACCACCCGCCTGCCCCGATCTCTGTCTTCAAGAGTGCTGACCAGGGCAAGACGTGGAAGAAGATCGAGGCCACCATCAAGCCGGACTCGAAGGGGAATGTGCCCTCGATGCACATGAACGACCATGGGATCACCCTGCGGCACGGCGAGCACAAGGGAAGGATCATCCGCCCATCGCGCTGGTATGCCGGCAGGAATGCGCGGGAGAAGTGGCCGGAGCATTACACCAATGCAGTCTTCAGCGATGACGGGGGAAAGACGTGGGAGACCAGTGACCCTTTTCCAGCCAACGGAACAGGCGAAGCCACCATCGCGGAGCTGAGCAATGGAACGGTTTACTACAATTCCCGCCGGCACTGGGCGGAGGAAGGGGCTGATCCCCGGCGACGCTGGACAGCCACCAGCACGGATGGAGGCAAAACCTGGAAAGACCTGACCTATTGCAAGGTGCTCCCGGATGGTCCCCAGAATACCAACTACGGGTGCATGGCCGGGTTGACCCGCCTGAATGTGAAGGGGCGTGACATTCTCCTCTACAGCAACTGTGACAGT
>DLRK01000072.1:17310-17619 GCA_002501065.1 Akkermansiaceae bacterium UBA7890 | reverse complement strand
CTCCTCTACAGCAACTGTGACAGTCCGGGGGGGCGCAAACTGGGTGCTGTCTGGGCGAGCTTTGACGGCGGGAAGACCTGGCCGGTCAAGCGGCTCGTTTTTGAAGGATCCTTTGCCTACTCCGCGATGACCTCGGGACGTCCCGGGACAAAGACCGAGGGACTGGTCTTTCTTCATTTTGAGGGAGGCCCCAAGGGAGGATCCACCCTGGCCCGCTTCAACCTGAGCTGGGTGCTCGGGGGCAAGGAGACCGGAGATGGGGCCGTTCCGGACTGGGTGAAGACCGGAGCAAAGTAGAGAAAATCCCCT
>DLRK01000072.1:0-16949 GCA_002501065.1 Akkermansiaceae bacterium UBA7890 | reverse complement strand
GAGGGCGTAGTTCCACCTTTACCGGGCCCGGTCTCGGTGATGGACCGTGCAATTCCGCTTGCCGCTCCATGGTTCGCCTTCTCATAGTCGGGGGGTGAGTTTAGGCGGTCCTTTTCGCTTGTTGCCGTTTGCGGTTATTCCTGTTCTCAGCCACGGGTTGATTTCCGCGGAACCGGTGGTTCCCGCCTTTGAGCTGCTGCAAGGCAATCCGGAAGGAAAGGCCGTCTCAGGTGAGCTTCTCCTTGGTGAACTCAATTGCCTCTCCTGCCACGAGCAGCAGGGGGACACTCCGCTGGGTGCGACCAGGAGGGCGCCGGATCTCTCCGCGGTCGGGGCCCGGGTGACTCCCGGTTATCTGCGCAGGTTTCTCTCGGAGAGCCATCAGGTGAAGCCGGGCACGACCATGCCGGACCTCTTTCACGGCATGGCGGCCGGGGACCGGCAGGCAGAAGTCGAGCTGCTGGTGCATTTCCTGGTCTCACAGGGAGGTGGGATCCAACCCTCCGGGCGTGGGGGCAGCGCGCGTCTGGTGGAGCGCGGCCGCGAGCTGTATCACTCGGTGGGCTGTGTTTCCTGCCACGAACCGGAGATGCCGGTGGAGGGTCCCGGGGTTTCGGCAGTCCCTCTCGGGGAACTGGCCGCGAAGACCACGGTGGATCATTTGACGGCCTTTCTGCTCGATCCCCTCAAGATTCGCCGGTCCGGGCGCATGCCCAGGCTGTGGCTCTCGGAGAATGAAGCGCATGCCCTGGCGGTGTATCTCCTGCGGGACCAGTTGAAGAATCAGTCCGCGGTGCGGGCCAAGGCGGAACCGGGTGTGCGGTGGGAGTATTTCGAGGCGCCCGTGGGAGACCGGTTGCCTGACTTCGAGACCCTCACCGCCACGAGGAGTGGAACGCATGGAACCATCACCTTCAACATGGGCTTCCAGAAGCGGCGCCAGGACTTCGCCATGCGTTGGCGTGCCATTCTCAAGGTTCCGAAGGACGGGAAGTGGACATTCTTCACGGTTTCCGATGACGGCTCGCAGGTGCTCATTAACGGGGAACCGGTGGTTGACAGTGATGGGGTGCACACCCGGAAGGAGGTGTCGGGTTCGGTGGACCTGAAGGCGGGTGATCATGAACTGGAAGTGCGCTACTTTCAAAAGGCGGATAGTGCGATTTTTGGGGCGGGATGGCAGGGGCCGGGAATCCGCAAGCAGCGTATTCCCTCCTGGAATCTCTTCCTGCCGCGGGGGAATCCGATGTCTCCGGTGGGGCACGAGACCATGGTGATCGATCAGCAAAAGGTGGCGGGAGGAGCGAAGATTTTCGTCAACCGCGGTTGCGCGTCATGCCATTCTCTGCCCGGGCGGGAGTCGTCTCCAGGCGCAAAGCCTTTTGCGGGTCTCGCCCCTGACCGGGGCTGCCTTTCGGAGAACGTGCCGGCGAACGCACCAGACTACAATCTTTCGCAAGCCCAGCGGTCGGCGCTGAAGGAGGCTCTGGCACTCAGGAAAGAGCGGCGGGAGCCCTTGACGGCCGGGCAGATGGTGCAGAAGCATCTGGCCTCCTTCAACTGTTATGCCTGCCACCAGAGGGGGGGGCTGGGAGGACCTGATGACTCGCGTCGCGGGTTCTTCGGAACGAAGACGGCAATTGATCTGGGGGAGGAGGGGAAGATTCCCCCCAACCTGGATACGGTCGGGTCCAAGTTCCGCAAGGAAGCCCTGGAACGAATCCTCTATCACGGGGAGATGCACGTGCGGGGACGATTCATGTCCACCCGCATGCCGGGTTTCGGCAAGGAGAACCTGGAGTCGCTGGTGGCGGCCTTTCTTGAAGCCGACGCCCGACCCGATGACGCCAGGGCTGTTGAATTCAACTATGGATCAGCCCGCGACGGACAGGCCCTGGTTGGCACGGGCGGACTCGTCTGTATCACCTGCCATAATGTGGGGGGACGTCAGGCGGTGGGGGTCCCCGGCATTGACCTTGCAGAAATGCAGCAGCGGCTCACCCCGGGCTGGTTCGCCCGCTTTCTTCACAATCCCCAGGCCTTCAACAGGGACACCCGCATGCCGGCGTTCTGGCCTGGCGGAGTGGCCTCCTTCAAGAAAATCGCAGGGGGCGATACCGAGAGGCAGGTTGAAGGGATCTGGAACTACCTCTCCCTCGGCAAATCCATGCCTCCCCCGTCTGGAATAGCGGAAGAAGGGGGAGCAGGAAGTGAACTCAAGCCTCTCCTCGAGCCTGTCGTGCACCGTACTTTCATGACCGACGTGGGGCCACGGGCCATCGTGGCAGGCTTTCCGGAGCGGATCCACGTGGCATTTGATGCCAACGTTATCCGGTTGGCGAAGGCCTGGAGGGGACGTTTTTTTGATTCCTCCGGGGTGGCAAGCGGTCGCAGCGACAAGTTTTTCGCCCCCCTGGGGACGGACATCTACAACTTCCCGGCGGGGCCCGCCTTCGCCTTCCTGGAAACTCCCGCCGCTCCATGGCCCTCCGTGGGCAAGACAGACCGGGATGTGGGCGGTGAGTTCCAGGGCTACCGCCTGACACCTGATGGCGAACCGGTCTTTCAGTATCAGCTTGAAGACTGCCTCATCCAGGAGCAGCCCAAACCGGTTCTCCAGCCAGGAGGAGCCGTCCTGCAGCGCCACTTCAAGCTCAGGGCCGGGAGTGACTTCGCGCGCAGGGGCCTGACGTTCATCGCCGCCACCGGGCAGGCGATTGAGAAGCGGGACGATGGATCGTGGGCCGTTGACAAGAAGGTTTCGCTCTGGATTGAAGGGAACCAGGAGCTGCAACCGTCTGTTCGTGAGGGATCGGGCGGCCGTGAGCTCGTGGTGCCGCTCGCTCTGGCCCCCGGAGATCAACTGGAATTCAACATTCGGATCAAATGGTAGCACATCGCATTCTTCCTGTTCTTTTCACCGTCGCCGGTCTCTCGGCGGCAGCCCAGAACCCTGAGGATGAATTCTACAGGATCGACACCTTCCCGGACCGGGGGCTCAAACTGGAAATAGGCGCTCTGGCCAAGCTTGGGGACGGGAGCATCCTGCTGGGAACCCGCACCGGTGATGTGTTTTTCGCGGAGGGAGCCTACGAGGAGGACCCGGAGAAGGTTTCCTACCGGAAATACGCGCGTGGCCTGGCTCAACCCCTTGGCTTCCTCGAGCACGAGGGCTGGGTCTATACCGCCCAGCGGGGCGAATTGACCCGGATGCGGGATTCAGATGGGGACGGGAAAGCCGACGAGTTCATCACGGTCTGTGACGACTGGGAAATCAGCGGCAACTATCACGAATACAACTTCGGCCCACGATTGGACAAGGACGGCAAGATGTGGGTTGTCCTCAACAAGCCCTTTGGTGGTCAGCCCTATGGCCGGGCTCACTGGCGGGGCTGGGCCGTCCGGATTGATCCCCGGACGGGCGGGATGGAGCCCATGTGCACGGGCCTGCGTTCGCCTGCCGGGGTGGAAGCGAGTCCCGAGGGGGAAATCTTCTACACCGACAACCAGGGTGAATGGTGCAACGCTTCCAAGCTTTCGCACCTCGCCAAGGGCGAATTTCACGGGCATCCCCATGGCTTGCCGAGCAAGGAACTGGCCGGATCCCCCTTTGACCAGATTCCCAGCCCCAAATCGGGGACCTACATGAAGGATCTCCATGAGACGGTGCCGCAGTGGAAAATGCCGGCAGTCTGGTTTCCCTACAACAAGATGGGCAAAAGCCCGAGCGGGATGTGCTGGGATACTTCCGGGGGTGGGTTTGGTCCGTTCGCGGGGCAGCTCTTTGTGGCCGACCAGCACCACGCCTGGGTCATGCGGGTGTTTCTCGAAAAAGTGGAAGGCCACTGGCAGGGCGCATGCTTCCGGTTTCGTGAGGGGTTCCAGTGCGGAATCATCCGCGTGGCCTTCGGTAAGGACGCTTCGATGTTCGTGGGAATGTCGAATGCGGGCTGGGGAGGCCGTGGAAACAAGGGGTGGGGATTCCAGCGATTGCGCTGGACGGGCAAGCTGCCCTTCGAGGTTCACAGCATGAAGGTGCAGAAGGGCGGATTCCTCCTGACTTTCACCAAGCCGGTGGACCTGGTGGCAGCCGGGAAGGTGGAAAACTACGCAATGAAAAGCTACACCTACAAGCTGGAGTCACGTTATGGTGGACCGGAGGCGGATACCCAGCCGGTCACCATCAAGTCGGCCGAAGTGGTGGAAGAGGGCAGGGCGGTGCGCCTGACCCTCGACGGGATGCGGGCCGGGTATGTGCACGAATTGGTGATGAGCAATCTGGTCGCCCGGGATGGCGCCAAGCTCCTGCACCCCGAGGCCTACTACACCCTGGTCAAGATCCCGCGGTAGCTACGGCTCACAGCGTCGCGGTGTTCCGGAATTGTCGGATTGCCGGGATCCTATTCCCCGGGGAGCTTCTTCCGGCTTTCCTTGGAAAGGTTGGAGATGTCGTACCAGATCGTTTTTCCGTTCGGGAGGAGGAAGAGGACCTTTCCGCCCTTTACTTCCCTGGCGGCGGCCTCGATGGCACGACCGGCAGTATTCTTCCATTCGGTGAACTCAGGCTGGTCGGCAGCAGGAGTGGTCGGGGCGTCATCTTCCGTCGTCTTGCTGTCGGGTTCTGCGCCACCATTCAGCACATCGACGTTCTCCAGGGTGGCCCGGAGGGTGCGCACGGATTTGCGCATGTCGTTTTTCAAAGCGGTGTAGGGGATCGCGTCAATGCCCTTTCGTCCGTCAGCGGTTGTGACAAACACCATTGGAATGGTGTTGCCGCCCTTGGCACGTACTTCCCTGGCTCCGGCGGGAAGGTTGCCGAAATCCGTTCTGGAATTGGCAAAAACAACCACACCGACAGACTTGAACGACTTGAAGGCCTCCGAACTGGCGGCCAGACAGGATCCTCATGTGGTGCCCGGGTCCGTGAAGACAAAGATGAGAGGCTTCTCCTTTGCGGTGGCTGTGGCCATGGCTTCCTCCATGTCCTCCACCTGATAGACAGAACGGGGGATCTTCAGGTTTGCAAGGCTCAGCCCGGTGATGCCTGCCAGTATAATGGCTGTCAGAAGATACGTTTTCATGGACTGTAATTTAGATCCTGAGGATTCGATGTCCAGCGCAGATAATCCGGGGGATGCTTGCGGGGTCCGATCAAGGTGTCGTTCCGGGAGTGGACGCGGGAGTGAGATTGTGCGTGGGCAGGCGATGCCCGTTTGACGAACCGTTGACGAATCATCGGGATCTGAGCAGGATCGACGCCACTTCATGAGATATCCCCTTCTGCTTCTGTTCCTGTTTGCGACCCCGTCCTCTCACGCCGCAGATTCGATTTTTCCGCGCTACCATCCCAAGCTGCAGAACAGCAAGAGAGGGGAATATCACGATTTTCCGTTGGGGGTGCTCTCGGCGACGGGGCGCCTTACCGATGGAGAGCGCGAGATTCTCATCATGGACGTGGGCAAGGGTGGCCCCGGGGAGAAAGCCGGACTGCTGGGTGGTGACCGCATCGTCACAGCCGGGGGGCGCAGGTCGGAACCGTTTTCCAGGAGCACCGAGACGGGGTTGGAGGGTCCGCAGACGGACCTCGCCATGGCACTTGTCGCGGCGAGGGCAGCGGCCCCCCCTGAATTGTCCCTGCAGGTTCGCCGGGGGAAGGAACTGGTCTCCCTGAGAGTGGGCCTGCCCCGGGCGGGACTCAAGAGCGCGGACCTGCTTGCCGGCATTGCCGATCATCTGCATGCCACGCAGCAGGAGAACGGGCGCTGGCAACCGGGGGTAGGAGGTGACGCTGACGTTTACATGTCCGCTTTCTGCGCCCTCTCGCTGCTGGCGGCGGATGACAGGAAATACCTTCCGGCGATCAAGGCTGCGATCGGTTTCATCAACCAGAAGAGCACTGCATCCGTTGATTTGAAGAATCCGCGCACCGGTCCCAAGAACTGGCAGGCGGCCAGTAGCGCTATTCTTCTTGCCGAGTATCAACTGGCGACCGGTGACAGGTCTTTCGCCAAGGCTCTGAAGACAAACTGTGATCTTCTCGCCGCGCGGGTAACCAGCAAGGGCAGGATGGGGCATCATTTTGACATTCCCTACAATGGAGGAGGGCTGGTCATCATCAATGTGCAGGCGCACCTGGCCTGGGCGCTGGCCGGGAAATGCGGATACGAGGTGGATCAGGCGGTGTGGAATCAATCCTTCCGGGAAGTGCAGGGGTCGCTGGACGAGAAGACGGGAGCACTGGGCTATTCCTCGCGAGCTCCACGGAGTCCCGATATTTCCGCCCGGACCGGTGCGATGGCGTCCGCGCTCATGGTGGCAGGCAGGGAGCCCGAACTGGCCCGCCGTCTCGCGGATGCCCTCGTTGCGCATCATGGCCGGATGAGGCATGCCCATGCCATGTCGTCGATCGGCGTGATCTATGGATTTGCGGGCCTCAGGAGCGCACACCTGGAAGGACACGCGGAAATCATGCGCAAATGGAGACCTTTTCTCGAACTGAGCCGGAACGCCGCCGGGGCCGCGGGTTATTTCGGAGGCAAACGCAATATTGGTGGAGATCAGTATCTCGGACTGGAGCCTATTGGGAACGCCATGGTGGCGCTCATGATTGCGAGTAGCGACGGGAAACTCCACATGCACGGAGGGACCCGGAAGGGTTGGTTTGGAGAATGAATATGAGAATGCAACCGGTCTTCGCCGCGCTCGTGCTGGCGGTGTCCAGTTCGGCAGCCGCGGTGGAACTGCAGGATATCGAGTATCTCAGTGACGCGGACAACACCAGGCAGCGGGCCATGTTCCATGATCCGAAGCCGGATAAACCCGTCCCGCTGGTGGTTGCCCTGCACACCTGGTCGGGCGGCTACCGGCAGCAGCACCACAAGCCCATCCGCGAGTGGTGCATGAAGAAGGGATGGGCCTACATCCATCCCGACTTCCGGGGTCCGGCCAGGAGGCCCGAGGCCACGGGTTCGGAACTGGTGATCGGGGACATCGTCAGCGCGGTGGCTCATGCCAGGAAAACCACCCGGATTGACGCCAGGGCGGTCTTCCTGGTGGGGACTTCAGGAGGAGGATATCATTGTCTGGTCATGGCCGGGAAGCACCCGGAACTCTTTGCCGGAATCTCGGCCTGGGCCTCGATCTCTGACCTGAAGGCCTGGTATCACGACAATATCAGGGGTGGGCGGCGTTATGCGGACGACATCGTGAAGTCCTGCGGTGGCAAACCGGGGGACAGTCCGGTGGTGGACGGGGAGTATTGCAAGCGCTCGCCGGTGAGTTATCTCAGGAACGCGAAGGGCAAAGTGCGTCTGCATATCGCGACGGGCATCACTGACGGGCACAACGGCAGTGTGCCCATCAGTCACTCGTTGCTGGCCTTCAATGAAGTGGCAGAAGAGAAGGACCGGATTGGATCGGAGGAGATTGCGTTCATGACGAAGGAGTCCCGGTTGCCTGATGCGCTCACCAGGGCCGCCCCTGATCCGACCTTCGGGGCGAAGCAGCCCATCTTCCGCCGTTCGTCAGCGACCGCCACGGTGACGATCTTTGATGGAGGGCACGAAATCATACAGCCGGCAGCCATTGCCTGGATGCAAGGGCTCTACCAGGCGGGTGGGAGCAAGGATCAGGAGGACAGCAAGACAGGGGAGTAGTTGCCCTTGCTAGAGAGCGGCTGCTCTGGTGCAGTGCAGGGGTGAGAGTATTTCTGTGCGTGGGCGTGCTGGCCGGAGGTCTTGCGGCGAGCGGAGAGGAGGGTAAACCATTTGTCGACTATTCAAAGAAGACCCGGGATTACCTGAAACGGGTCCAGCAGGGCGAACAACGTCATGCCTTCAAGGGAGGCGAGGATGTCACCAGCTGGCAGGACGAGGCCCGTGCCGCCCTTGTGAGGGTGACCGGACTGGAACGCATGCGCCAGGAGTTGTCCTCCTTCCGACCCAAGGTGACCGAAGGACAGGCCGTGGAGATTGGAGAATCCCATTATCGCAGCCTGTGCACGATTGAAACCGAACCCGGGATCTCAATCCCCTTCTACCTGCTTGTCCCCAGGACGGCGGACAGGAATGTGCGTTTCCCGCTCTTTCTCTGTCCCCATGGGCATGACCTGAACGGCCTGCATTCCTATGCCGGAGCCTACCGGAACAAGGCTCACCGGGAGCAGATCCTGGGTCGGGGGGGGGACATCGCGGAGCAGGCGGTGCGGCGTGGGTTCGTGGCCCTCGCGCCCGCGACCCGCGGTCTGGCTGACGAGGTGCTGGTGCCCGATCCCAAGGGGCGTCACGGCAATCGGCCCTGCCGGGCCCAGTTCATGCATTGTCTTGTCGCGGGACGAACCCCCATCGCCGAGAGGGTCTGGGACATGCAATGTCTGCTGGACTGGGTGGCGGCGCATCCCTCCGTAGACAAGGAGCGCATCGTGATGAGTGGAAACTCCGGGGGTGGAGTGCTTACCGCTTACACTGCGGCCATCGACCAGCGTATCCGGGTGGCTGTTCCGAGTTGTTCCTTCACCTCCATGACGAGTTCGGAGGGTTTCATCTTCCATTGCGATTGCTGCATGGTCCCGGGCCTGCGCAACTGGGGTGACTGGCCGGAAATCGGGGGACTGGTGGCCCCGCGTCATCTTCTCCTGGTACATGGCGTGCAGGATGGGCTTCACCGGAAATCCGACGTTGAGGCAACGGCAGCGCTCGTGAAGAAGGTCTTCAGCGCCGCCGGGGTGGCTGACCATTTCGCCCTGCGCTGGGGGCAGGGTGGGCATCGCTTCTACCCGAAGCTGATGTGGCCGTTCGTCGAGGCGGGATTGACCTCGCGTTGAGGAGTGGGAGGTAAGGGAGATTCCGGGAAGCTTCTCGCCGGGGCTCAGGGATTTTTCCTGAGGAGGGAGCCCAGGCCGCCCTTCATGCGATAAACCTTCTTCACTTCCTCCGCGGTGAGGGGACGGTTGAAGCAGGCGAAGTCATCCAGCAGTCCGATGTAGTGGAGCCCGAGGAGGAGACGAGCGGTTTCGTCCTTCGGCCAGGTGAACTGCTGGTTCCACCCCGTGAGCGTTCCGTTGAGCGTTCCGTCGAGATAGAGCCTGGCAATTGCGTCCTTCCTGCCGGTGTTGAAACCTTCCCAGGTGAAGAGGACGTGCACCCACTTGTCCGGGACGAACCCGGGGTTGCTGGAAGTGAGCAGGGGACGTTTTGTTTCGGGCACTTCGCCGCCCCCGGGGTTCCAGACCGCCTTGTCCGCGAAGCACCCGAGGCGAAAGTCCCGCGGCTTTCCCTCCTTGTTGAAATCCACGAAGAAGGAGGCGTCATTCCAGGCCCGCGGGGTAAACTGGATGGGGTCGCAGTAGCCCTTGGCCAGGCCGTCAACCGGATCACACTTGAGCCAGAAGGAGGACGTGCCACCCCAGTTGCCTGTATGGTAGGCCAGATTCCTGTCGGCCGCGTAGTAGATCCAGGGAGCATCACCTGCCTTGAATGAGATGGCGTCTCCGAATTTCCCTTTACCCTTGGCGAGGGCGCTCTTGTCCCCGGTGTGCAGTCCGGCCCTGGAGATTTTCTTTCCGCGGTCCACCCAGGTGTAGAGTTTGGGATCACCCTTGGCGTAGTCGGCGTCCACCCCATGGTCGAAGGAGGCGTAGATGGTCAGGGCCGACTTGAGGGAAGTATCGGCGAATGCGACGGTGAGGCTGGACAGGCTGATGAGGCTGGTGAGGAGGCGCAGCATGATGAGGTGAGTGCTAGCCTGCGTGACGGCTGAATGCGAGTCATTCCTGGAGCTGCCGGGGAAGCACGGATGGTGGGTGGCCGGGGGGATCATTCGCCCGGGATCCCGGCTTGTCTGCGGCTGATTCTTTCTTAGGCTGGCTCAGCTTGTTTTGATCGCCAGGGTTTCACTGTATCTATTGAAGTTCGCGTTTGTCACCGTCTGGATTGGCGGGCTTGCGGCCGAAGAACAGAAGTGGCCGTTTTGCCAGCCGGTGGCCGCGGAATTGCCTGAGGTTACGGCGAAGGGGCGCCTGCGCAATCCGATCGACGCCTTTATCCTGCAGAAACTGGAGGCGCAGAAGTTGACTCTCGCTCCCGAAGCCTCGAAGCGGGCGCTCGTGCGGCGGCTCTACTTCGATCTCATCGGAGTCCCTCCCTCTCCGGAGGAGGTGGAGACCTTCCTCAAGAACGAGTCACTGGACGCTTACGAAAAGCTGGTCGACAAGTTGCTGGCGGACCCCCGTTACGGGGAACGCTGGGCGCGTTTCTGGCTCGACTTGGCCCGTTATGCCGATACGGCCGGATTCGAAGGGGATCCCGACCTGCCGTGGGCCTGGCGTTACCGCAACTACGTGATCGATTCCCTGAACAGGGACAAGCGTTACGACCAGTTCATCAAGGAACAGATTGCGGGAGACGAGTTCGACGAGATCATGGGGGCCGGGGAACTGCCCCTTCCCAAATCGGAGTATATGGTCGCCATGACCTTCCTTCGGCTCGCTCCCTTCACGGAACCGCGGGGCGACGAGACGAGGCACGAAATGCTCAGTGAGATGACTTCCACCGTGAGTTCGGTGTTCCTGGGGCTGACGGTGGGATGCGCCAAGTGTCACGATCACAAATACGACAACATTCCCACCAGGGATTTCTACCGGATGAAGGCCTTTTTCGCCACCATTCAGCTCATGCCGCCCGAGCGGGGAGACGGACTGCAGATCGGGGGGCCGTTGCCCGCGGCCTGGTATCGCAAGGGTGAGAAGGAGTGGGTGGCAACCCGTCGCGGCGAACTGGAGAAGGAAGCGGCCGGCGTGGAGCAGGAGTATAAATCACTCAAGGCGGAACTGGAGAACCGGCTCAAGATCGGAGGGGCGGGATTCACGCTGCAGAGTGAAGGAGGGACCTTTGGCAACAATTACGTCTACGACCGGGCTTCCGTGAGTGACGGTGAGCTTCACTTCACCATTGCCAATTCGGATGGAAAGCGCTGGCAGTATTTCACGGATGGCACCAAGCCCGCGGAGATGGACGCGTATGTCGGCAGGAACCAGGGTCATTGGCTGGGCGATATCAGGAACCTGAGTGGAATTTCGCTGGGGCGCTACACGCAGGGAACGGGAGCCATTACCCACCCCGGGGGTGCCTTCCGTGGAAAGCTGGCCGGGGTTCTGGTTTATGATCACCCTCTCGATGAGAAGGAGAGGAAGCAGATCTCGGATCACGTGTCCTCCCGCGTGTCGGGAGATCCTGATGGCGTCGAGATCCCGGGGGAGGGGTTGCGGTTCTGGCTCGATGCTTCGGATCTGGATGCTGACAGCAAGACACCCAATCCGCTTCCCGGAGCTTCCGTTTCAAAGTGGATTGACAAGGTGGGTGGACTGGAGCTGCGGCAGACGGATGCGAAACTGCAGCCCCGGCTGGGTGCCATCGGTTCAGGTTTTCCGGCGGTCCAGTTTGATGAGGATCTGATGGTGGGGGACGCCAGCAAGGCTGCCTTTGCCGGGGACCGGCAGGGATCCCTGGTGGCCATCTACACTGCGCCGAATAATGCCGAGGAATACATCCTCGTGATCGGGAACAAGGAGAAGATGCATCTGAGCATGGCGGTCTCGCACAAGCGGAAAGGGGCGACCTCCCTGGCAGACGCTCTGAAGAACCGCTCCAACCCGCTGGTCACTGATGAAGAGCGACTCCGCTACCGGGTGCTGTCCACCCGTGGCGAATTTATCAGGCAGCATCTCAAGCGCCTGCAACCATTGGCCATGTCCCTGCGTCACGCCCATGGCCCTCCCTATGAACCCGGGGTGCCCACCTCCAGGGTGATGATCCGGGGAGAGTATGACAATCCAGGGGAAGTGGTGGTGCCGGGATTTCTGAGTGCGATCGAGAAGCACCAGGAGCCTGCCAGGATCCGTCTCGATCCCTTCAAGCGCTGGCCTACCCGTAGTCGACGCATGGCTCTGGCAAAGTGGATCGCGAGCAAGAACAACCCGCTTACCGCCCGTGTCATGATGAACCGCCTGTGGTACCGCCACTTCGGTCGTGGGATCGTGGAGACCCCGAGCGATTTCGGAGAACTGAGCGGGGGGGCCTCGCATCGCGAGTTGCTCGACTGGTTGGCCCTGCAGTTCATGGAGAAGGAGTGGAGTTTGAAGGCCATGCACCGGGTGATGGTGAATTCCAGCACCTATCGCCAGAGTTCGTTGAAGGACGATGAGCGCGCGGCTGAGATAGACGCTGACAATCGCCTCCTCTGGCGCTTCAACCGTCGACGACTGGGAGCGGAGGCGGTGCGGGACTCGGTGCTTGCGGTCAGCGGTCGCCTGAACGGCGAGATGTTCGGGTTGCCGATCTTTCCGCCCTTGCCCGACGGGATGGACGAACGGGTGAAATACGGCAAGAGCAAATGGGCCACCGATCTTGGGGCAGTCGCCCGTCGTCGCAGCGTATACATCTACCAGCAGCGCACGCTGACCATGCCCTTCATGCAGAGCTTTGACGGTCTGGTATGTGAAGACAGCATTCCGCGCCGCCGCACCTCGGTGACTCCATTGCAGGCCCTGGCAATGTACAATGGTGATTTTGTGAACGAGGAGGCCCGGCACTTCGCCGGGCGGGTGGCCAGCGAGGCTGGCGGAGATCCGGAGGAGCGTGTCAACCGGGCCTTCCTGCTGGCGTTTGGACGGTCAGCCACGGCCGGGGAGCGTTCTGAACTGCGCGAGTTCGCAGTGAGCGAAGAGAAACTGGTTGGATTGTGCCGCATTCTGTATAACGCGAGCGAGTTTGTCTATGTTGACTGAGGGACAGAGGTCACCGTTTGAGTTTCTCGGGACCCGCCGGGAGTTTCTTTCGCGCTCGTTCAATGGTTTCGGGGCGATGGCTCTTGGCGCGGTAATGGCCGACGAACTGAGTGCGGCGTCCGATCTCGGGCCTGCCAATCCGCTGACTCCGCGGTTGGGCAATCTTACCCGCAAGGCCAAGCACTGCATCTTCATCTTCATGCAGGGCGGGGTTTCGCAGATGGACTCCTTCGAGTACAAGCCACGGCTCAATGAACTGCATGGCAAGCCGATCACCAGTGACGTGAATGTGCGGGGAGAACTGCAGGGGCGTCTGTCCCACCCGCATTCGTGTGTGGGCAGTTCCTTCTCCTTCAGGCAGCAAGGGGAGTCGGGGCGCTGGCTTTCGGAACTCTTTCCCCATCTGGCGGGAGAGGTCGATGATCTCGCCTTCATTCACGGGATCGAGACGGACAACCAGAATCACGGTCCTTCCACTTATCAGGTCACGACCGGCAGCCAGTTTCCCGGATCTCCCTCGGTGGGGTCGTGGGTGCAGTACGGGTTGGGCACTCTCAACCAGGACATGCCGGGTTACGTTGTCATCCAGGATTCGCGTGGATCACCGGTGAACGGTGCGGCGGTGTGGGCCAATGGGTATCTTCCCGCCGCCTACCAGGGTACTCTCCTGCGTGAGAAGGGAACGCCGATCCTGAACCTGGCCCGTCCGCATTCCCTGACTGACGAGGAGCAGCGCCGCGAATTCGATGCGATCCGCCGACTCAACGAGCGTCACCTTGCCCCGCGGACCGACGCCTCGGAGCTGGAAGCGCGCATCTCGGCCTATGAACTGGCCTTCCGCATGCAGACTACGGCACCGGAGCTCGTTGACCTGTCAGAAGAACCGGAATCCATCCGGAAGTTGTACGGTCTCGACAACGGCAGGACGGCGGGCTTTGGACGGCAGTGTGTGCTGGCGCGTCGCCTGGTGGAGTGTGGGGTGCGTTACACCATGCTGGTGCATGGCGTCCAGATCGGTGGGGACAGCTGGGATCACCACGGCAATGTCCGCGGCCGCATGACCAAGAGCTGTGGGGAAGTAGATCAACCCGTGGCTGCCCTGCTGCACGATCTCAGGCAGCGGGGACTCCTGGAGGAGACCCTGGTGGTCTGGGCCTCGGAAATGGGTCGGACGCCCTTTGTCAACAGCAGCAAGCTGGGCAAGGATCCCGGTCGTGAACACAACTCGCGGGCCCTGTGCATGTGGATGGCGGGAGGCGACGTGAAGGGCGGGGCCACCGCCGGGGAGAGTGACGAGTACGGGCTGCGTTCGGTGGAGGGGAAGGAGATTCACATCAGTGACGTGCACGCCACCATTCTCAATCTTCTCGGATTGGAAGATACCAAGCTGACCTACCGTCATGCCGGCCGGCTGCGCAAGCTCACCAATATCGAAGGGAAGGTGCTGAGCGAGATCATCGGGTAGGAATCCTCCGCTCTTCCGGGGGCTACTTTCTCACGATCGTGATGGGAGTGCCCTTGTCGATCCACTCGTAGAAGAAGCGGGCCGGGTTTCCGCCGGTGAGGTAGGGGACACGGATGCAACCGTGGGAGGCGGGATATTTCGGGACGTGCTTGAATCCATGGATGAAGATGTGTCCCGTGACCTGCACGCTGTAGGGCATGTAGGCATTGTTGTAGCGGCTGGAGTAATGCCTCCGGGCCTTGTAGGGGCCGGCCTTGAACTCGCCGCTGGGGGTACGGCTGCCTCTCCCGGAACTGATGTTGGTATCGAGGACAAGGCGTTTCCCTTCCCAGGCCCGGAGGCGCTGGTCCTTGAGGTTTACTTCCGCGCGCTTACCAGCCCGGATCACCCGGAAGTAGCGATGGGAGGAGGCCACCTTGAACGCGGAGTCGTCCTCCTGTGGGGTCACGGTGGCGCCGGCCTTGGCAAGGGTATCCAGGCTGATGAGCATGGTGCCGTCGGTTAAGGTGCGCATTGTGCTGGTCGAGAAGGTCTTGCCGTTCAGGATGACAGTGCCTTTCTCTTCATTCCTGCGTGGTGGCCATCCCAGCTGTTGCGACGCTTCAATGAGGGGCAGGAAGGTGCGTTTGGAATCGAGAGCAAAGGTGACAGCCTCAAGGGAGGGCGCGGCGGGAGCGGAAAGCGCAGTAGTGAAAGGAATAAGCAGAGCCAGGAAACGGGTGATTTTCATGGTTCGATGCGTGGAGAGGGGTGAGGTGGATATTCGTCGCGCGGGGCCGATCAGACAAGCTGATTTCCCTGGTGTGGGCTAAAGCCAACGGAAGCAACGACATCGAGAAATCGCCGACCTGCCTGAGCACTCTGAAAAGGTGAACCATTACCCTTCACAGGGAGTTCGTCGACGGGGGGAGCAGGCCGGGGTGCATGTCTCACGAGCGATCGGTCTCAAGCCCGGAGAAATGCGCGATGCCGGTCAGAATCATTCTGATCGCGATGGCGATGAGT
This sequence comes from Akkermansiaceae bacterium UBA7890, assembly GCA_002501065.1. Taxonomy (GTDB): domain Bacteria; phylum Verrucomicrobiota; class Verrucomicrobiia; order Verrucomicrobiales; family Akkermansiaceae; genus Roseibacillus_B. The sequence goes on along the minus strand of DLRK01000072.1, from coordinate 1,698 downwards.
ATCATGCCCATCAGGATCGGTGCTACCTGACGGGAATCTTCAATGTGACAGCGTTGTATTGCGGTCCCGAAACCGTGATGGTGATGGTGCTGTCCTTCACCACGTTGAGAGGAAAGGTGACATTGCCCGATTCGTCGGAGACCTGTACCGCGTAGAGACCGAAGCTGTCCTGCAGGGCAACCATCGAGTGAGGTGCGTCCGATTCGATGATCAGGCTGAGGTTGCCGGCGGGTAATTCCCGGGGTCCTGCCACCTTCGGGGTTCTGGGAGCGGTCCCGCGAAGACTGAGGGTGGGATCGCCCAGGAGGTTCAGTTCGCAGGCGCAGAGGTGGAGCAATGCCGACTCCCTTGCCCCTGCCGCCAGGTCGGCCTTGACCAGCATCATGGCGGCTCCGGCGCTGACTTTCCGGCCCAATCCCTGCTCCCAGAACTGTGTCATGGCGCGGGTTGTTGCATCTGGTTCGCCTTGCCGCACCGGGGCAACCACCGCAACCGCTCCGGCTTTCGGTCGGCGGATCATGGCCTCGGCAATACATGGGTCTTTTCCGCGATCGAACTCCCCGGTAAAGCAGGAGACCGTGGTGATGACCGGATAGGCATTCTCATTCCTGAGTTGAGCGATTTGATCAGCGGTGACAATCTCATCGTCTTCCAGGAGCCAGCCGTGGTGCAGACCGAGGCCGTGCATGTGCAGTTTGCCACTCTTTTTCCCGTTGAGGAGATTCACCCAGTTGGCCGGGGTGAGCGGTTTTCCATCCTCCATGCCGGAGAAGAAATGATGGGCGGAGCCTCCCTTCAGGATCCTGGAAAGATGATTGTCCCAGCTCATCTTCAACTTCGGAAATGCCGAGGGAAGGGGGCAGGTATAAGTCATGGAGGTGGCGAAGCTCGACCCGGGATACTTTGATTCGTAGGCGATGACCTTCTCAGTGTAGGCGATGACATCCGCTGCGGTGCGTACCGGAATCCGTCCCAGTCCGACATTCCCGTCGGGATAATCAATGGACTCGCGGTCGTCTTCCCACTCTCCGTAGATGCCGTCGTCATCGGCATCCCAGTCCTTTTTGCTGAGATAGTAGATATCCGCGGGGATGTCATCGTAGTCGCCGAACTGCGTGTGGTGGACGGTATCGCGATCGGGCACTATCCCCCTGCCATCCTTCTCGCTGTCCCCCCCGAGGATGATCCAGCGTGTTCCAAGGTGATCAGTATGGTTGCGCACGCAGCGCCGGATCTTCTCCTGCAGGTCGGGCGCCTCGTAGCGGTCGGCAATCTGCCCGGTGGTCAGGATGCGTACCGGTTTCCCAAGTTGTTTCTTCCAGGCCGCGAAGGGTTTCCAGGATTCCGCCAGTTCCGGCGAGGTGATGAGGAGGACGGTGGCGGGGGAGGGAGCGGAGAGTCCCGCCATGAACTCGTGTTCGGGGTGAGCCAGGCCGATGCCGGTAGCCGTGAGAGTGGCGCTGGCAAACAGGAGGGCGGGCTTCATGGTGGCAGAATCTCAACTGGGGAGCGGGCTGGCGAGCGATTCCTGTGCCCATTCTTGCCTCGGGGGGAACACCACGACATGCTGCCGGGGTGCTGAGTGTGGAGGAACAGATTGAGTTGGAGATCCGGGCCCGGGGGGAACTGGAGATGCTGCGAAAGGAGGCCACCAGTGAGGAAATCGATCCCCAGGCGGTGGCGGTGGACGTTGCCATC